>CAZBEO010000180.1:0-1508 GCA_964490935.1 uncultured Verrucomicrobiota bacterium | reverse complement strand
TATCCGCCGGCAGACCGGACGGCTGAACGCCATCATCGAAGATCTGTTGAATCTTTCGCGCCTGGAGCGCGACCGTGAGCATGGCGAAATTCAGATGGGCCGGGGTTCGTTGCGCAAGGTACTTGATGACGCCGTGCAGTGCTGCCGCCCCGAAGCCGAGCGGCGGGGGATGAGCCTTGAGGTGGAGGGGGGGGAGGAGTTGAGTTTCGATATGAACGCCGAGTTGATCGAGCAGGCGCTGGTCAACCTCATCAATAACGCCCTGAAATACAGCGATGAAAACAAGCCGGTCCGCATCCGGGCCGCCATAGAGCAGAACGAGGCGCTGATTTCGGTGACAGACGAGGGCTTCGGGATTGCGGCGGAGCATTTGCCCAGGCTGTTTGAGCGGTTTTACCGTGTGGATAAAAACCGCAGCCGTCAACTGGGCGGCACGGGACTTGGCCTGGCCATTGTGAAGCACATTGTGATGGCCCACCGAGGGACGGTGGACGTACACAGCGTGCCGGGCAAGGGCAGTTGCTTCACCATTCATTTGCCGCTTCCTGCGCACTGAAAGCTTGAGTTTTGGCGGGAAAGAACGGTAGGATGCCGGGCAACAGATAAAGGAATACTCCTATGATGGGTGCCGTGATTTCTCTGCTGGTAGTTACGTTTATTTCCCTGCTGGTCACGCGCCTGGCGGCGATCGCGCTGATGTTTACAGGGCTCTCCAATGAGTCGTCTCGCTTTCAGGCGCGCTCGGCGCTGTCCGGCGTGGGGTTCACTACGCAGGAGGCGGAATCGGTGGTGAATCATCCAGTGCGCCGTCGCATCATCATGGGATTGATGCTGGTGGGCAGCATCGGTATGCCGACGGTTATTGCGACGGTGGTGGTGTCCGTGATCACCACGGTCAAGGCGGAGCATTGGTGGCACTCGGCGTCGCTGCTGCTGGTCGGCGGCGCGGCGCTGGTGTTCTTCGGTCGCAGCCGCCGGGTGACGAAGTGGATGAACTTTTGGATGTCCAAGGGTCTGAAACGCTGGACGCGCCTGGAGGTGAAGGATTACATCGCGCTGCTGCAATTGCGCAATGGCTACGCCGTGACGGAACTGCTCGTGGAAGCGCACGACTGGCTGGATGGCAAGAGCCTTCTGGAAGCGGCTCTTCCCCGAGAAGGCGTACTGGTGCTGGGCATTCAGGATGAGAAAAACAATTACCAGGGAACGCCGCGTGCCGATGATGTGATTCATGCTGGAAACATCCTGGTGCTGTATGGTCCGCTGGATCGCATCAAGGAACTGGATGAACGCGGCGCCTCACGGGGCGAATCCGCGCATCGCCATGCCGTCAAAGAACAGAGCGAAGAGGCCGGAACACTGCCTGATCCGGCGGCATCCTGATTTTCCACTGATTGATGGCACCGACAAAACTCAGCGTCATGATGACCCCGGAGGGGTCGGGGAGAATAGCCCGGGGTCATCGACCCCGGGAAGCCGATAAACAAAACAAGATGCACCCCCTCCGG
>CAZBEO010000179.1:0-1827 GCA_964490935.1 uncultured Verrucomicrobiota bacterium | reverse complement strand
TGATGAAACTCCAGCCTATCGTCTATGGTCTCCAGTCTATAGTCTCTCCCTTTCCCTCTTTCTCTGAGTTCTATGCGCTCTTTGTGGTGAATTCTTCCTCTCCCTCTTTCCGCGCGCTCTGCGAGAGAATGCCTATCGGGTCAGCATCAAATCGAACAGACTCGAATAATCATCCGTCCAAAGGCGTACCGGCTTCACCGCGCCCAGACCAACCGCACCCGCCTGAAAGGCTGGTTGCTCAAAGAATTCGGGATCGCGGCAAAACAGAAGCCAGAGGCATGGCAGGGTGATTCTGCCGTCGCCCTTCGTCCAGATCGCCCGCATCGTCAATCCGAAGTGCTCGGCGATGGCCTTTCCCAGCGGCAGAAAATTCAGATGCTTATTGGTGGCATGAAAGGCCAGCACACCGTGCTCGGGTTCAAGCCGTTGCAGACAGGTTTCTATGGCCTCACGCGTGAGCAGATGCACCGGAATAGCGTCGCTGCTGAAGGCATCCAGCACCAGCACGTCAAACAGAGGGCTTTCCGGGTCATTTCGCTCCCGTTCGAGTGAGAGACGTCCATCGCCGATCACCACATCCACCGTACCCTGCGCATCGCGCAGATACGTGAACCAGGGCGACTCCGCCGCCAGCTTATGCACCTCCGGATTCAATTCATAAAAACGGATGAAGTCCCCTGGGCGGCCATAGGCTGCGATCGTACCAATCCCCTCGCCCACCACCCCGATACGAAATGGACGCTCCGGCACGTTACGCAGAGGATGCCTCTGAATCGCCCGCCCCAGCCCCGTCTCCTCATGAAAATAGGCTGTAGGCCGATTGCGGAAACGTGTCCGGCTGAACTGAATTCCATGCACGATATGTCCGTGCATCAGTTGATAACGGTGAATCACCTGCTCGCCCTCGCCGCGTGCCTCATGTTCCACCCGCATCGTTCCGTAGAAATTACGTGTCAGAAAAATGGAATCCCGGCATTCCTTTTGGATGCCCTGCGCCAGCGGAAAACAGAGACTGAGTGCCACCGCCGCAATCAGATAGCGGTAGGTATGCAGCGGGCCCGTCCGAGAGGCGAACGACTGAACACACGCCGCCACCAGCGTTAAAAAGACCAGCAATTGGATGTCCCAGTAAGCCGGGAAAATCAGGGGTGCCACCAGGCTCAAAAACACACCGCCCAAAAAACCGCCCAGACTGATCATCACATAAAAGAGCGTCAGTTTTCCCGCCTCGGGTCTGAGCGTATAGAGCAGGCTGTGACAGAACAGACACACCGCAAACAAACTGAAAAGGAGGAGCCCCACCGCCGAATAGATCGTCAGGGTCAGCACTTGGTGCAGGGCATACACCGCCACCGACGCGCCCACCAGACCACCCAGAAGCAACCACCCCCGCCACGCATCCATCCGACTCGAAAACGCGATGATAAACGTCAGCAGATACAAACTCAGCGGAGCCAGCCAAAGAAACGGCGTAGGCGTAATATCCTGCGTCAATTCATTGGTCACCGCCAACAGATAAGCCGAACCCAGAAAGGACAACCCGATCCAGGAAAAAAGGCGATGCCAGGGCAAGGCATCGGAGCCCGAAGCACTACCTTTTCCTCCCGCTGGACGGCACGCGGCCCGCGTGCCTTTCGGTGTGCCATCGGCCAACGCGCCGTCACTTTCCTGGACGGCGCACGGCTCGTGCGCCTCAGGCCTCGGAGCCCGACGCCCTCCACTTGCCAAATCATTCCGCTCCTGGACGGCGCACGGCTCGTGCGCCTCAGGCGTCGGAGCCCGACGCCCTCCACTTGCCAAATCATTCCGCTCCTGGACGGCGCACGG
>CAZBEO010000178.1:0-2073 GCA_964490935.1 uncultured Verrucomicrobiota bacterium | reverse complement strand
TTTCCAACCATTAGGGTGCCAGATTGAAATCAAGTACTATCTTTACTATTATTTGTTTTGGGTCAATGGCAAAGGGGTAGCTTCCCGCATATAGCGGTTTGTTTTCGGGTCCAGGTATGACAGCGAATGGTGGCGATCTGTGGGTTGCGCGCCGGGGACTGGTGACGGGGTATGAATGGTCGCTCTTCGCACACCGGTATAACAAGCCATCCATCCACTATGGAGGTGACAAGGTGCCTCTAAGCGATAACTCCTCGCTCTCGAAAGAGCTGAGGGAACGACCGAATGCCGTTTGTTGACATCCTAATGGAAGCCATCCGTCGAAACGGTGACAGGAACTTATAGCCATCCAGCCCGGTTCGTTTCCCTCAGCTCAACGATGTATTCGCCTGCCTTGCCTTGGTTTCTTTTATCTGTAAGGGGAGTTTTATTTTGTAAAGGTCTTCGATGCAATGGCACCAGGCTCCCAAGGGGTTGTTTATGTCAAAGGCTTCTTTTGCTGCACCAACACGTTTCCACTTTCGCAACAACAACGGCCAGCTTTTGAGATAATAGGCGGCCCGTTCGGCCTCGCTGGAATCGCCTCGGAGGTTTTCGGGCATATAGATGCAGCCATGCCGGACCAGATGCAGGTAGATTCTGATATACCGCCTGGCCATGGCGAAATCGGCGTTCTGTTGACGGCTTTCGCGCCGGGCATAATCGCGCATCAAGTCTTCCGGCCCATGTCGCCCAATGTGCTGTGCCAACTGCATGACCGTGTCCTTGAGCAGGTGGTTATAGTTGCGTGGGCATCCGAAAGTCGCCGGCTCTTTGCCGGGACCACCGCTTTGCTCTATTCGGGGCGCAATGCCCGCATAGGAGCAAATAGGCGCAGGATGAAAGTTGCGCAGCTCCCCGAGTTCCCCCGTCAATTGGGCCGCCAACACAATCCCCGTGCCGCGTATCGTCGTGGCCAAGGCCCCGCTGTGCTTTGCGAATTCACGACCGATGGACCTTTCCGAGCGAAGAATCGCTTCGCGCAGACCCATCAGCAGGTGGACTTGATCGGCGAGCATTTCTTGAAGTACCTCGACCCTGCTGTTGATCGGCGGAAGAACGGTGGTGGCGTATTGCTTGAGTTGAGCCGCCGCCTGTTCCGGATGCTGCACGCCTCCCCTCCGCAACTGACCGGCGAGCGATTTAAGCTGACGATGAGCCACTTGTTTCGGACTGAACGCCTCGCCCATCAACTCAAGACCGACGTCACAAAACGCGGGGATTCCACTTTTCTGGGGACACAAAAACCCGGGGAAAAGCTGATCGGTTAGGGCATGAATCTTGTTTCCCAGCGCGGTGCTTTCCTGGACCATCCCGTGCCGATGGCGTATTAAAAACTGCAACTGTTCCGTATCGCTGATGCGTAGAAGGCGGCCCTGGCGGCTGAGAAGGACGCTGGCGATACCGAGTAAGTCCAGTGAATCGGTGCTGGCTTTCATGTTCTCACGATGCAGCTTGGCCCGGTGGGCATTGACCAAAAAAACCAGATAGCCGTGGCCAATGAGCGCATGCATAAAATTGTCCGCAAAGGTGCCGCATTCCTCGCCACCCAAAATCACATGGCCTTTGGCAATAAAATGCTTCTTGCGGATGTTTTCCAGCATGGCGAGCAGATACTCCACTCCCTCCGGGGTATTGTGTACAGGAAAGGATTGCTTCAATATGTTTCCCAATCCGTTGCAACAGAGTGCGACATGCGTTTCCTTGGCGTAATCTATCGGAACGCACAAGACTTTTTCAAGTGCGCCCGCATGCTCAAACAATCGAATCAATTCTGGACACTGCTGACTGAATATGTTCTTAGATGAGCTCATAAGTGAAGTCTCCGTATGGCTTGTTTATGGTTCCAGGACGCACACCATGTGCGCCCCGTGTCACAGGATTCACCTGATGGCTAAATCATGTGTCAACGGAGCTTCACTTTTTTCAGATTATTTTGCCCCGTTCGTTTGAGAGGGGTGGCAGCCGGGGGGATGGTGAAGCACCCCCGGCCACCCCCTCTCATCAAACAAACGTCAAGGTACCGGAAACTTT
>CAZBEO010000177.1:0-2094 GCA_964490935.1 uncultured Verrucomicrobiota bacterium | reverse complement strand
AGTACGGGTCTGTGGGGGTGCCACCGGGCAACCGGTGGCACTACCCGGAAATTTTTACTAATTTCTCCAGTCTCCGGCCTGTAGTCTATGGTCTATACTGTTCGTCTTCCCTACTTCAACCCCGCCGTCAAGATAACGCCATTTTGACCAAACATCCCCCTTGCCCCCATCAAAAAAGAGCCGTATAAAACCCATGGACACAGGGTATTGCCACGGCTCCGTTCAACATCTTAGCCAAAGCAGAACAGAGTCTCCTGATCGGCTATGCTCTGGCTGCAGAACCAGTACACATTGGGACTCTTCTATCTATTCCTCCAATTATTATTGCGACTGTCACATATATCACTCGAAAAACCACTAATTTATATGACAACCAGGGCAATCGCTGTACTCGAAAGAGGGCCGGGACTTTTACCGTTGAGGTTGGCCCCCTTCCAAGCCAGTGTTGCCCGCCGTTCGATCAAAAATGAAACATCCCTGTTTTGTAATTTTTCAGCAGAATGAAAAGAAGTAAAAGGATGAGTCTAGAATGGCAATTTCGGACTCTTCCAGCGCGGGGCCTTACCGCGCAGTGCCAAGAGCTGTAAAGCCCGCTATTTAAACGGGCATGATGGACGCAAGCCAATCAAACATGCGCTGATCATATACCGTGCGCCCCTTGGGTTCGCAATGCCAGTCGATACCATCTTCTGCTGAAAAGTGTGAAATGGTTTTCGGACATTCCAACGCATCATATATAACTTGCGACTGGCCGGGCCAGTATTGTTCATTATCGGGATCGGAAATAAACACCGGGCATTGGATTTGTTTGACAACATCGCGAAGATTGTATTGTTGTGCAAGTTTGAACATGCGGTACACGCTGTCTGTACCGTACGGCTTCATCCGCCATGCAAGATTCTGCCGCTCGGCTTTACCCGCAAAGTGCATCGCAAAATCCATGTCTTTGTTGAATTTCTCTTCATTCTCCTCTTCCAGCAGTTTCATCATGCTTTTAGGCAGATGGGAGCTCATCACCGTGAAAACGTCCATAACACCAGGATCGGCTATACCTGCGGCAATTCTGTGTTCAAAAGCGAGAGCACGCATTACCCAGTAACCGCCCTGACTTATTCCGGACAGGGCCAAACGAGAGGCATCCACATCGCTCCGGGCAGTAAGGGTGTCTACAATCGGGGTTATCACATGTTCCCAGTCATACCGGAACGGAATATTCTTCAACCAGAGCATGGAGTTCTGCCCCGGTCCGTCAAATACGAGTGCGGCATAACCGCGTTTAAGCGCTGCAGACACCCCCTGCCCCCACATCCCGCAAAGGGATCCATCGCTTCCGTTGGCAAAAATGATCACCGGATGCGGACCGGCGCCAAACGGTTTAAAAAAGTACCCGGGCATAGGCTTGTTCTCATACGGAATTTCGATTTTCTCCGCTGCTGGTTCCAGATGTGCGCAAAAGGCTTCCCAGCATTCGAGCTGTTTCACCCACGTGGGCGTGCGGCGCGAGACATCCTTGCTCCCGTCGATCATAATGTTAGCTGCCGCATAATAATTGGCCGCTCTCAGATACGTTTCCCGGGCGCTGACAACATGGCCGTTTCCGGCACATTCTTCGGCTACCGCCCGGACCCGCTCAGCCCGTGCGTACCATTCGCAATACCAGGCCTCAAAATCTCCGTTGGGTATGCGTTCAACGGTGGCGAGCACTTCGCCGATTTCTGCGGCCCCGGAACTGCTGGAACCAAGTATGAGTTGAATTTCAAAATCCATTTGCTCGTGTTTAAAGAAGTACTGTTTAGGTTGTTTCTTTCTCATTTTTTCCTTTTTCCGGTAGTACGCATTTCCAACTTTTTTAGTGTGCCTCATTTACTGTGCGTTGTTAAGGATAAACACCCATGATAATTTGAAATGGAACCATAGGAAGGAGTGCCTGTGATTCTTCCCTCCAAACACATTTTATCCTCTGACGCCGCATTCAGTCCACGCCCCGGTCCCTCCAGTAATCCCTTCTTCTAACCCTTTCCCGCAAAGGCGGGACGACTGAGGGGATCAGGGTCACCCATTAGAGGTTCTGGTCAAACACAAAAATTCCCTTGC
>CAZBEO010000176.1:0-2277 GCA_964490935.1 uncultured Verrucomicrobiota bacterium | reverse complement strand
TTTTTCCAATCATTGGAAACTTTTCAGACCATTTTTCCAACCGTTGGAACTTTTTAGACACGTTTTTCCAATCGTTGGAAAATGTGAGATCGCCCAACGCACCACCTCTCCCCTGGACCCCGCGCGGCCCGTGTGCCTACTGCGTAAAGCCAAAACCCCCAGCCGTCAAAACATCCTCCTGCCGGAGTGACCGCGCCTGTTTACACCGCCTAAATCCACCTCCATGCCGATGCCTGAACGGACGGAAAATACTCCATGAAAAAACCGCCTCTCGGCTCAGTGGATGGACCGTACTGATCATAAATCAAGCGTAAGCGACCGGGGAATGGCCCCGCCTCCTGCGCGTTGTTCTTGCGTAGCCGTCTGCTCGCCGAGCGGACGGAGGTCGGGTTCTCGCGGCCAAGGAACCCGTGGCGCTCGGAGAGCACCACGCTACCAACACGGCCATTTCCACGCTTGGACGGCGCATGGCTCATGCGCCTTTCAGCCTGAACAGACGGGCAACCACCGGACGCTTATGTTGTTGTCCACAGAGCACCCAGATTTCACAGATTTTCTGGAGGGTGAGCGACCTCGCGAAACGCCATGTTCAACTTCTTCATTCTTCATTTTTCATTCCCCATTCCCCATCCTCCATTTCCCCATCCTCCATTTCCCCATCCCCTACAGCGTGTCAAATGGACTGCGTATTCCAACGCCCGTATGCTTGGCCGTGTGCAAATAGATTTCCGTCGTGGATATATTCGCATGGCCCAATAAATCCTGCACATCGCGGATACCCACACCGCTGGCCAGCAGATGGGTGGCAAAGCTGTGGCGAAGCGTGTGAGGCGAGACGCGCTTATCGAACCCCGCCCGGCCCACCGCCTCCCGAACGGCCTTCTGAAAGGTGACATCCAGTACATGATGCCTCCTCACAATGCCATTACGATGATCGCGCATCAGATTCCGCGAAGGCCAAAACCAGAACCAAATGAACTTTTCCCCCGCTTTCGGCCATTTCCGCTCCAACGCCTCAGGCAACTGCACCCCCGGCAGATTCGCAGCGCGGTCTTTCGCATACAGGCTCCGCAGTTTTTCCCGATGCGCCCTCAAAGCAGGCTCCAATTTCGGGGGAATCATCGTCACCCGGCTCTTTCCCCCCTTGCCAAACTGAACCGAGAGCTGCAACCGATCCAAATCCACATCCTTCACCCGCAACCGAAGCAACTCCGACAGGCGAAGCCCCGCCGCATACATCAACTCCGCCATCAAACGGGATGCACCCGCCATTTCCTCGAAAAGCCGCTTACATTCCGCCTGAGTCAGCACCGAGGGCACCTTGCGACCGCGCCTGGATTTCGCAAAATCTCCGAAATCCCCTGGCTCCCGTTTCAGCACCTCCCGAAAGAAAAACACCACCGCATTAAGCGCCTGACGCTGCGTCGCGACGGAAACCCGCTCCTTCACCGCCAAATCAGAAAGCCAGCGATGAACATCCGAAGCATCCAAGGCCTCAATCGGTTTGTTGCCACAGGCACCGATAAATCGTCTGCACCAGCCGCGATACGTCTTCTCGCTCTTCCAGGCCAGATTCCTCTCCCGAATACGACGAACCAAATCCTGCTCCCACGGCGGACCTCCCAAATCCAGCGCCCCTGCCGTCGGCACATCATTCATTTCATACACCCGATAACCATCCATGCGATTCGCCTGCGGGACCACAGGCCTTTTCGTTGTATGTTCCCCGCCCAACACCGCAAGCGGGCTATCCGCCGCCATGCCAGCGCTGGACTGGGGCATGCGTTTTATTCCTTCTTTGTAGTACCACCGCAAGGCCTCAAGCCGGATTTCATACCGTTCCAGAGATAAATACGATTTCTTCCACTCCAAATGCTCTTTGAAAGAGTCATCGACGGGCTCTTTCCCTTTTTCGCGCAGCCAATACCGGAATTTCACGATGGCCTCCCGGTAAGGCTTCTGCCGATCCGACGAAACCTCCGCCCGCAGCACCTGTTCCCAATCATCAAAGAGTATCGGCCTATTGTCCATCTATGCTCCTTTCGCAAAGTAGGCTTTATGCCGCCAAAAGCACTCGAAAACTAAAACACCTGCACAAAGACTACCTCGCATACATCATAAAACCTACTTCACCCGCAAGCCAAAAACAGATCAAAAACACAACCCCTTCAAAACAATCAGCTTTTAACGTTGACGACCTCCATTCGAACACCTACCTTCCCTCTCACAATACGTAGGGCCTTGAAAATCTGAAGTAGGGCTAATAACACTGTTGGA
>CAZBEO010000175.1:0-2417 GCA_964490935.1 uncultured Verrucomicrobiota bacterium | reverse complement strand
CCGGAGCGCCGATAGAGGTTCATATAGTCTTCCGGAAAGTCAGCCCCGACCACTCCGACCATGGCGGTGGGCGTAAAATAGGATGCCGCGACGCAGGCAAAGCTGGCGGAGCCGCCTAGGATTTCCACGCGGCGTTCCGCGGGCGTTTCCACGGTATCAATACCGATCGATCCGACGACCACCAATTGGCATGCTGTGTTCTGCATTCTGCGCTCCTGTATTACGACGGGTTATGACAATTCTTCGCGGTCGGTGGAGGTGACCAGCCCGGGGGTACGCGGCACCAATTCGCGCACGTTGATGCGCACGTTTTTAACTTCCTTGAGTCCGAGTTGCTCGTGAATGCTGTCGGCCACTCTTTCCTGCAGCATTTGGCAAAGCTCGGGGATATGGGTTCCGGCCACCACGCGCACATCGAGTTCCACATGAAGCGACCCGCCCTTATAGTCCAGATTCGGCTGTAGGCTGATGACTTCGGAAAACTCATCGCCCGCTCGCTGGATGAAGTCGCGCACGGCCTTCATACTGATGGTCACGGGTCCGTTCGGTCCATTAAAGGAAATGGTTTTTGCCGGGCGCGAGCTGCGTGTGGAAGTCAGGAGATAAAGGACCACGAGCAGCAGGAGGGCAATGCCACCCATGACCACCATGAAGCGTTCCTGCTGCATGGTCTGCATCAGGGCATCCCAACAGGGTTGCCCGGCATTGGTTGCGCCATACAGAGCGAGCGAGCCTTGCAGCAGGATCACCATGAAAACAAGCCATTCAAAAAAACCATGCAGAAACTTCATCACGGCCATCCTTTCTTTCTTGTGCCTCGACCACGCTGCGCTCAGTGGAGCATCCCGTCGCGCAGGAAATTATCGAGGTAATGCGTGTTATACTGTCCCTGAATAAAGCGGGCATCCGTCATGATGGCCTGAGCCAGCGGGACCGTGGTAGATACGCCTTGAATCATAAACTCATCCAAGCAGCGAGACATTTTACGGATAGCCTCGTCGCGGGTTTTTGCGTGTACGATGAGTTTGCCGATCATGCTGTCGTAATGCGGAGAAACCCGGTATCCAGAATAGACGTGCGAATCCACGCGAACGCCCTTGCCACCCGGGAAATGCACCCATTCGACCAGGCCCGGTGAGGGGGTAAAATTTTTGAACGGATTTTCGGCATTGATGCGCAATTCAATGGCGTGTCCGCTGAAAACAAGGTCTTTCTGGGTATAGCCCAGCGGTTCACCGGCTGCGATACGGATCTGTTCCTTGATCAAGTCTATCCCGGTAACTTCTTCGGTCACCGGATGCTCCACCTGAATGCGCGTATTCATCTCCATAAAATAGAACTGCTGCGCTTTTTCGTCGTAGAGAAATTCGATCGTTCCCGCATTACGGTAACCCACGGCTTCGGCGGCGCGGACGGCAGTTTCTCCAAGCATTTTGCGCGTTTCATCGGTCAAAGCCGGACTCGGTGATTCCTCCACCAGCTTTTGGTGGCGCCGCTGAATACTGCAATCGCGCTCGCCGAGATGAACCACCTTGCCGAAATGATCGGCCAGAATCTGCACTTCGATATGCCGAGCGCTTTCCACATATTTTTCGAGATAGAGCCGCGCATCCCCGAAGGCCCGATCGGCCTCGGAGGAGGCCGTCATAAATGCCTGCGCCAAGCTGACGTCGTTGTGCGCCACGCGCATCCCTTTGCCGCCGCCGCCGGAAACAGCCTTGATCAACACGGGATAGCCAATGGCGTGGGCCAGCTTCAGCGCCTCTTCCTTGTTTGGGACGATTCCTTCGCTCCCCGGCGTAATGGGCACGCCGGCCGCCTTCATTGTATCGCGGGCCACCGCCTTATCCCCCATCTTTCGAATGTTCTCGGGAGACGGGCCGATAAAAGCGATGTTGCAGTTTTCGCAGATTTCCGCGAAGTGGGCATTTTCAGCCATGAACCCGTATCCGGGATGGATGGCATCCACATCGGCAATCTCCGCCGCGCTGATGATATTGGAAATTTTCAGGTAGCTGGCTGCGGAGGACGCCGGGCCGACGCATATCGCCGTATCGGCCAACTGCACATGCAGCGATTGCGCATCGGGCTCCGAATAAATGGCGACGGTTTGAATGCCCATTTCCTTGCAGGCCCGGATAATGCGCACGGCGATTTCTCCGCGGTTGGCAATCAGAATACGTTCAAACATAATGAGTTCACCTTGGTTCGTTGAGTTGCCCTGAGCCGCTTCAGCCCGCCGGATCGATTTTGAACAGCTCCTGCCCATATTCCACTGCGGTGCCATTTTCCAGCATGATTTTTTTGATCACGCCTTTGCATTCGGCCTTGATCTCGTTCATCACCTTCATGGCCTCCACAATACACACCACCGTATCTTCTTCGACGCGATCGCCCACCTTCACAAAGGCTGCGGC
>CAZBEO010000174.1:0-2424 GCA_964490935.1 uncultured Verrucomicrobiota bacterium | reverse complement strand
CGCTTGGAATCCCCCGCTTCAGGGCATAGCAGACCAGCGCTGGCGAGGGAACCCGCCCGCACATCATCGGTACGCAATCCGCCTCTTCAACCGCCCGACGAACCGCTGCCATGATGCGCGGCGTACTGCTGCGGCGATCGCCACCGATCGCCACAGCGCCACCGGACGCCAATTCGTTGCGCTCAGCCAGAAAGGACAGGAAACCCCGGGTGTTGATATAACACTCCTGATCCGTCATGGCCTCCACGGTATCCCGCAGACCGCTCGTCCCGAATTTCAACGGCTGACTGCGCCGCGCTCCGTCTCTCTTTTCGTCCATCATGCTCCGCCACCTTTCTCGTCTTGCGAGGATGGTTCAAGACCGCCTACCCGCTGCCTCCAGATTCAATATCCGTGTGTTTTGACAAACTCCAGCACGTCGGCCAGTTCGGCCTCCGCCATGGAGATGCAGGTATCCGCGCATCCGTAATACACGCGCACGGTCCGCCCATCGTTTTCCAGGGTCGCCGCGCTGGGAAAAATAACATTCGGCACATCCCCCACCCGCTCATACAGCTCCGTGGGATACAGCAGATAATCCTTCGTTCGATGAATCACCCGCCAAGGCTCGTCCAAATCAAGCAGAGCCGCGCCCATCGAATAGATGAAACCGTTGCAGCTCATCCAGACCCCGTGATAGAAAAGCAGCCAGCCTTCCGGCGTTTCAATGGGATGAGGACCAGGCCCGGTTTTGATGGATTGCCATCCAGACGTCGGACCCAGCACAAAACGATGCTCGCCCCAGTGAATCAAATCCGGGCTCGCGGCATAAAACACATCGCCAAATGCCGTATGGCTCCGATCGCTCGGGCGATGCAGCATGGCATATTTTCCGTTGATACGCCTCGGGAAAAGCACCGCGTTGCGGTTGGCGGGCGGCAGCGGATTTTCTCCCTGCTCGAAGGTTTTAAAATCGCGTGTGACCGCCAATCCGATGCAGGGGCCGTGCTCATCGGAGTTGCACCAGGTGATGTAATAGGCATCTTCCAGACGAGTGATTCGCGGGTCATAACTGTAGTTGGTCATGACAATACCCGGAGGACCGCCAGCCATCTGAATGCGCTCGGGCTCAATTGCCCAGGAAATTCCGTCGCGACTCTCGCCATAATGCAGCGTGTATTCCATGCTGATTTCATCCACGCGAAACAGCCCTTTGTATCCACCCGCCTCTTTAACAATCGCGCTGTTGTGAATGCTGTTGGCACGCGGAACGGCGGACGGCGTAATAATCGGATTTCCCGGATACCTTTTAAACACGGTTTCATTAGCCATGGTCCGCCTCCTCGTTCGTCTATTTGTTTATATTTGGGATGGAAGTGAATTCCACGCGCACCGATGAATCGAAGCGGTCGTTGATCCAGATCAGCGCCGTGCCCGCTTCCACCGAGCAGCGAAAATCCCGACCGTTCTCCAGGGCACCCCCCGCCACCTTCACTGCCACGGACGGCGACGTCCAGTTGCTTATCCTGAAGGCCGGGCACTCCACCACGAAGGCCTTGACCTCCGGCGAAAGAGTGAACGAACATCCGGACGCCCCCACTTCCAACTCCAATTCGAATGCTCCGCGTGTGAAATCATACGCACCCGCCCGAGCGCCGACCACGTCGGCCACCTTGCCGGGATAGGCCCACGACGCCACGCGGTTGCGAATGCCGTCATACGCCTTCGGCTCACTCAACCCAAGCAGTGCCGTCCATTCACGGTGCCGCCGACCGCGCTCATCGGTCTGATAATTCTCGTTCCAGTCGGCACCGTCGTACGTACCGAGCCCGAGCAGGCCCGTATGCGAAACCTGCATCGGCCAATCACCCTGGGTCTTATCATCCTCCTGATACGGCTCCAGTCCGACCGGCCAGTGGACCATTTTGTAGACCACGTCATGCCAGGACAGATTGACGGCGGTTCGGTATCCCGGGTGCAGTTGCGGCGTATCGCCCGCGTTCGAGAAAGCGATAAAGGCGTCCGGTGCATCCACAAAATGGACATCGGCTATGATCTGCTCCCAGTGATTGGCCCCGTCCGCTCCCGTCTGCGGACCGGGAAACAACGAAAACGGACCACCGTCCAGCGAAAGCAACGACAAGGCCGGCCTCGCCAGATGCTCTGCGGGGTCGCTCTGTGACCCCGCAATCGGAATCAACTCGGCCAACTCCACCCACTTCCGATGCGGAGCGTCCAGCTTCGGCCAGTACGTCATGTGCCGAATCACCGTCCCGTTCGGGTAGCAGGTGTAGAGTTCCTCCACCTCCGGCAGTTGCGAGCCAATCGCATCATCGGGCACCTTGTAATCCGGATTGCACAACACATAACGCCAACGGATGACCTTGCGGACCGGATTGTCTTCCAGTACATCAACCCGAGTCCACCGGTGCAGCCGGTCCGACA
>CAZBEO010000173.1:0-2455 GCA_964490935.1 uncultured Verrucomicrobiota bacterium | reverse complement strand
CTGAGGACAGCATCCCTCTCAAAATTCGCGTGCATTGGCGTCCATTCGCGGTTCTTTCCCTCATTTTTTCGTGTTTTTCGCATGTTTTGTAGCAAAAACAGGCGTTTTTAACGCAAAATCACGCAAAGTGGCCCGATTTTAGTGTATTTTTTGCGATTTTTGATCATTTTTGCAAAAAAAGCTCAGTTATCCTGTTCATCCCGTCCAAATTTTCTCTGTATTTCTTCGCACCCTCGCGTCTTGCGTTAAAAACCTCTTTAATCTATCGTCATACGCACCTCAATGGGTGGTTGATGAGGAAATGAACTCCACGAAAACCCGGAAGAACCGAAATTAAGTTGTTTGTATTACGAAAATCGGCATGATCCGGCCCCATGGCTTTATTGGGTTGTCAAAATATACATATGGCGTTTGGTTCGCATCCGCTGCTTTCCGGTGCGACGCTGCAAATCGAGCGGGGCGAACGTATCGGTCTACTTGGGCGTAATGGCGAAGGAAAATCTACGCTCCTGCACATTCTGGCTGGGTTGCAGAAGCCCGATGAGGGCGAGATCGTGAAGGCGTCGTCGCTTCGGGTGGCGCTGCTGGAGCAGCAGGCACCTGCAAGTTGCGGGGGGACGGTGGCGGAACTCATTCGTACCGGAGATGTGGCGCATGCGACGGAAAGCGATCATCCGGTGGAGCGGCTTTGTTCGCTGATGCAGTTGAATCCGGAGCAGTCCTTTGAGTCGCTTTCGGGCGGACAGAAGCGCCGGGCGCTTCTGGCGCGTGCGCTGATCGGGGAGCCCGATGTGCTGCTTCTGGATGAGCCAACAAACCATTTGGATCTGGACAGCATTCTCTGGCTGGAGAATTTTTTGCGCCGATTTTCGGGGAGTTTGTTTTTTGTGACGCATGACCGAGCATTTCTGCAGCGGCTTTCGACGCGCATTGTAGAGCTGGACCGTGGCGTGCTGACTTCTTGGGATTGTGATTATGCCACGTATCTGCGCCGGAAGGACGCACTGCTGAATGCGGAGGAGCAGCAGTGGGATCAGTTTGACAAGAAGCTGGCGCAGGAGGAGGTTTGGATTCGACAGGGCATCAAAGCACGCCGTACGCGCAATGAGGGGCGTGTTCGCTCGCTGGAGCAATTGCGTGTTCTGCGCTCGCAGCGTAGAGAACGCAGTGATGCCGCAAAAATCACTATTCAGCAGGCCGAGCGGTCGGGACGTAAGGTGATTACGGTGAAGGATATTTCCTTTGCCTATTCCGATGGGGTGGCGCAGCGTCGGATTCTCGATCATTTCACGACCACGATCATGCGGGGCGATAAGGTGGGGCTTATCGGGCCGAATGGATGCGGGAAAACCACGTTGCTGCATTTGATGCTGGGAAAATTATCGGCGGAGCAGGGAACGGTGGAGCATGGGACGAAGCTGGAGATGGCCTATTTTGATCAGCATCGGCATCAGTTGGATGAGTCCGGCGATGTGCTTTTCAATGTGGCGGACGGCAATGAATATGTGATGGTGAATGGGGCGCGTCGCCATGTGATCGGCTACTTGCAGGACTTTCTGTTTTCGTCGGACCGGGTGCGTCAGCCGGTGCGTTGTCTTTCTGGCGGAGAGCGGAACCGGTTGCTGCTGGCGCGATTGTTCACGCAGCCGTCGAATGTGTTGGTGCTGGATGAGCCGACCAACGATCTGGACACGGAGACGCTGGAGCTGCTGGAGACCCGCCTGATTGATTATGAGGGCACGGTGCTGCTGGTGAGCCATGACCGGGTATTTCTGGATAATATCTGCACCAGTACGCTGGTGTTCGAGGGGGACGGCCAGGTTCGGGAATATGTGGGTGGCTATTCGGATTGGCGGCGCTGCGTGGAACGAAGGCTTCCGCTGCCCTCCGAAAAGGGGAACGAGACGTCGAACAGCGTGGCGAAACCGGCCGTGCAGAAAAAACTCTCCAACAAGGAGCGTGCGGCGTGGGAGCAGTTGCCGGGTCGAATTGAGGCGATGGAAAATGAATTGCAGGAGCTGCATGCTCGGGTGGCTTCTGCTGATTTTTATCGTGAAGCGTCGGACGAGATACGACGGGTGAACGAGCGGATGGGGATGCTGCCAAAGCGGATTGAAGAGGCCTATGCGCAGTGGACCGATCTGGATGAGCGGCGCTGAGATGCTGCACCCTGGATGCCGTCCGATCCGGGGGAGGGGTGCTCTCGCAGAGTCCGCAGAGCGCTCGAAGCATTGGCCGCGAAAGAGCGAATGGAAAGAGGGGAGAGATTCTCACACAAAGACACGAAGGCACAAAGGAAGAGGGGAGAAAATCCCGGGAGGGCGAGCGTCCCCGCGAGCCGTGCGGAGAGTGAGCGCATCCCGCGAGGCGTTGGATATGAGATCGCCCAACGCGCCGCCTTCTCCTCTGGACGGTGCGCGGCTCGCGCGCCTGGGCGTCAAAGCCAAAACCACCA
>CAZBEO010000172.1:0-2531 GCA_964490935.1 uncultured Verrucomicrobiota bacterium | reverse complement strand
CGACAGTCGTCTGGCGGCCCTGATCCCGGAACTGAACAAGGAATATATTCCTCTCGCGTATCGCGCCCGGGAAGTGGTGGAGTCGCTGGGTGTTTCGCTGGTGATTGGTGGAGCCTATGCGGTGGCCGACCTGATTCCGGTGGCGGACACGGTGCTGCTGATCAGCGGTGGAATGATCAAAAATATCACACGGCAGGCCCGCGAAACGCTGAGTGGTTCCATCAAGGCCGCACCGCTGGTCGATCTGGCCACCATCGTCGAAAAATTCCGCTGGATTGTACCGAGCAGCATTGACCCGAGCATCGGCATCTATGATGCCCGCACCAGTGCGATGGACATCGATATGATCTGTTTCGGACGCTACTTGGTAGACATGGGCGACGTCTTTCAGTTGGTGGATGAATGCCAGACGGAAACCATCGGCCTGATCATGGAATATGCGAAGTATCGTTATCTGGACCAGCCGCGCCCCCTGCGCGAACTGCTGGACTTGATTGACCGCGATCTCAGCACCGAGGGGCTGGAATGCCTGACCCGTGAACAGCGTTGCGACATGGCCCGTCCGAGGCGCTATGAAATCGCCGCCGCGTTCAATCGGCTCTGCACGCTGAGGGTCATGAACTCGCCGGAATAATCGGCATGAAACTGGTGGTCCAGCGGGTACGAAGCGCTTGGGTGCGGGTTGAAGACCGCGAGGTGGCGCGTATAGAGCGCGGCCTCCTCGTGCTGGTGGGGGTCGGTTGCGGCGATACGGAAGCGGATGCCGATTTTCTCGCGGGGAAAACCTCGCGCCTGCGCATCTTTGACGATGAGGCCGGGCGCATGAACCGCTCCGTGGCCGAGGTGGCCGGCGGGATACTGGCCGTCAGTCAATTTACCCTATTCGGTGATTGCCGAAAGGGCAATCGCCCGAGTTACATCACCGCCGCCGAACCGGAAATGGCCCGCGCACTCTATGAGCGCTATGTCGCCTCGCTGACCGCCCTCGGGCACAACGTGCAAACAGGATGCTTCCGGGAAAACATGCTCGTGGGACTCGAAAACGATGGCCCGGTTACCCTCCTGCTCGAAAGCAAGGAGGCCACAAAATCATGATGCGCTCACTTGTCGTCATCCCAATGCTTGCGGCTTGCGCGCTTTCAGCCATCGCACAAGAGCGCGTGGCACCCATTCAGCCGGAAGAGCCGGGACTCATCAGCGGTAAGCAGCATTTTTACGTGAGCGGAGCCGATCGGGCGGAAATGCTGGAAATTGCCCTTTGGGCCGAGGATGTAGCAAGTCGCATCACCGGTTTCCTTGGCGCACCATATCCGCAGCGTGCGGGTGAAACGCTCCTGCGCGTCGAACTGGTTTATACCAACGGGCAACCCATTCGTGTGGAAGAGCAGCAGTACGATTCCGATGTCGGATTTCGTCAGATACTTATCCTGCAGAACGTCACAAAGAACGAACAAACCGATGCTCTTCGCGCCCTGTGCCATCTCATTCTTGGGCGCTATGCCTTGGGCGGACGTGGCGCGGCACCATCCGAGGCGGACCGTCTGGTTCCTGATTGGATGGTGGATGGCATGGTGATGCAGTGGCTTCCCATGCAGCGCATCGCGGGACGCGAGGCACTGCTCCGTGCCTGGGAGGCCGGCGAAACGTTCACCATCGAACGCGTTCTGAACGAGGTGTGGAGCGAGCCGCTGAACTCCGGCGTGGCGGGTGAATGGTTCAACTGGCTGCTGGATCAGCCCGGTTCCGCCGCGCTGTTTCAGGCGGCTCTCGCACAGGCCGGTTTAGGCAGAGAGATCACCGCCGAATGGCTGATCGGGCAACTCCCCGGCAACGGGTCGCTGCGCGATTGGAATCAGGCATGGTCGCTGCACCTGGCCATGCTCCCTTCCACCATTCTGCTGCCCGGCGCCCTGCTGCCCGAAGATGTGGAGCGGCTGCGGGAAAGTCTGGTGATTCATCCAGAAATGATCAGTGTGGCCACGCAGGAAGATGTCCCTTACACCTATACGCTCCAGGACATGATGGAAGCGCGACAAGCCTCTTGGATGCCGACCCTCGCCGCGGCCCTCGCCGCACGCATACAAGCGGCCACCCTCGGCCGCGCACCCGAACTGCAAGAAACCGCACGCGCCTATCTCGACTACCTCGAAGCCGTTCCTCTCCAATCCGACGGATGGTGGACCCGAGACGCCTCCGACGAAGAACTGCGTGCCCTGCTCGAAAAGGCCGATCAATTGCTCCAGGCCCTGGCAATCCGTCAGACTTTTGATGCGTCTCCACACGACGACGCAGATCAACGATGATGATTTTGATCCATAGTAGCGGGGTGCTCGCCGAGCGCCCCGGGGTTTTTTGGTGCGACGATGCCCCTGACCTCCGTCCGCTCGGCGAGCGGACGGCTACGCAAGAACAACGCATCGAACGATTCGGGAATCTTTTCTCCAACGAATGAAGAAAGCAAGGCGGCGGCCCTTTTTCCCCTCTCGGGAGGGCCCGTGTCCCCACGGGCCAAGCGGAGAGTGAGCGCGTTT
>CAZBEO010000171.1:0-3212 GCA_964490935.1 uncultured Verrucomicrobiota bacterium | reverse complement strand
GAGCCGGTGGGCACCTGGCTTTGACGCGCGAGGCACGCGAGCCGCGTGCCCTCCATCAGAAGGATGGTCCGGTGTATTTGGAGGGCGTCGGGCTCCGACGCCTTGGGCGTGGGGAGTTACTCCGGCGTTGGGATGTTTCACTGAGCCGGTGGGCACCTGGCTTTGACGCGCGAGGCACGCGAGCCGCGTGCCCTCCATCAGAAGGATGGTCCGGTGTATTTGGAGGGCGTCGGGCTCCGACGCCTTGGGCGTGGGGAGTTACTCCGGCGTTGGGATGTTTCACTGAGCCGGTGGGCACCTGGCTTTGACGCGCGAGGCACGCGAGCCGCGTGCCCTCCAGCAGAGAAATAATAGTGGGGTGGGGAGGCCAAATCGAAATCGGTTTTCGATAGTGCCCCCGATGATTCGGAACACCGTCAGTAAAACAGGCTGCTCACCTGATAGACCAGCACCGCGATGGCGAAAGAATAGATCAACGAACCGTAGAGGGAGAAAAGGCCCCAGTTCCAACCCGTCTCGCGTATGATGGCGGCGACAGTGACTAGACACGGTGCATACAGCAGGAGGAAGACGATCAGGCTGTATACGGCGGGGCGTGTGTAGGCCGGGTCCGCCGCAAGGCGTGCGCTGAGCGCAGGGCTCTCCTCGCCCTCAACCGTACTGCTCATCGAGTAGACAGTGGCCATAGTGGATACAAAAACTTCCTTGGCAGTGAACGCCCCGATCAGCGCAATATTGGCCTGCCAGGAGAACCCGGCGTATTGGGTCACGGGTTCCAGAAACTGCCCGATGCGACCGGCTGCCGTGTGCTGTAGCGTGGCCTGTGATTCGGCATCGGCAATTTCGATCAATCGTTCTTCCAGCGCCGTAGCCTTCTCTTCGGAAACGGGATCGGCAGCGAGGGTTTGAGCGTTTTCCACCTGAGCCGCCTCGCGCATGGCTTCGAAGTGTGCGGACTGCTCTGTCGGAAGTTGGGGGAACGTGATCAGCGCCCACATGAGGATGCTGGCGGCCAGAATCACCGTGCCAGCTTTTTTGATGTACTGCCAGACGCGATCCCAGGTGTGAATCAAGACGCCGAAAAGCGTTGGGAGGCGGTAGGGAGGCAGTTCCATGATGAAGGGGGTCGATGGGCCTCTGATGACGGTATGGCGAAGCAGCCACGCGGTGACCAGCGCAAAGCCCCAGGCCAGCAGGACAATCACAAACATGGCACGCGTAGGATTCTCTGGGAAGAAGGCGGCAGTCAACAGAATGAATGCGGTGGTTTTGGCACCGCAAACCATGAAGGGGGCGGTGAAGATGGTGGCCAGCCGCTCGCGTTTACTGCGCAGCGAGCGCGCCGCCATGACGCCCGGCACGGCGCAGCCTCCGGGCAGTCCGCCGGAGATAATAAATGGCATCACCGAGGCCCCATGCAGACCAAAGGTATGCAAAATGCGGTCGAGCATATAGGCCACGCGCCCCATATAGCCGAGATCTTCCAGAAAAACCAGCATCAGAAACATGATCAGAATCAGCGGCGTGAAGCTCATCACCGCGCCCACCCCGTCAATCGCCCCATCCACAATCATGGAGCGCAGAAGTCCGTCTGGAAGAAGGGACTCTACCGTGCCGCCCAGCCATCCGAATCCCCCTTCGACCCATCCCTGCGGATACGCGCCGAGGGTGAAGGTGATGTAGAACATAGCATAGAGAATCGCGCACATAATCAAAGGACCGATCAGCCGGTGCGTGACGAGTGCGTCGATTTTATCGGACTGATTGAAGCGAAGATCATCTTCGCGCGTAATGACGCCCTGGCGCATCAGGCCGTTGATGAAGCCGTAGCGATAGTCGGCAATGACGGCTTCGGGATACGTGTTGCGTGTTTTACGAAGCAGGTCGGAGACTTCCGCCACACAACGCTCCAACTCTTCCCCGAGCAGCCCCGCACGACGGCCCTCCTGCAGAATGACCTCATCTTCTTCTAGATACTTGATCGCCAGCCAGCGTGCCGGATACTGGTCGGTCAGAAATCCGGCTTCGTTGATTCGCTTTTCCAGTACTTCCAATACGGGGTCCAGGTCCGGCCCATAGGAAATGTGCAGCGGGGCTGGACATGACTCCAGGGTCCCAGCCGACTTTTGTGCTGCTTCGAGGAGTTCGCGTCCGCCGATGCCGCGGCGGGCGCAACATTCGATCACTGGTACACCAAGCAGCTTTGCGAGTTGGGCGCTGTCAATTTGTATGTGCCGTTTCTTGACCTCGTCCATCATGTTTAGGCCCACCACCACGCGTGCGCCGATTTCCATCGTTTGAAGCGTGAGGTACAAGCTGCGCTCGAGCGAGGTGGCATCCAGCAGATTGATCACCACGTCCGGCTTTTCCTTCAGGATGACGTTTCGGGCGATGACCTCGTCCTGACTGTACGCCGTGAGGGAATAGGTCCCCGGTAGGTCCACCAAGTGCATTTTCGTGCCATCCGGCAGGCGGGCCTCGCCTTCGGTGCGGTCCACGGAGATGCCGGGATAATTTCCCACGCGTGCCGTGGAACCCGTGACCGCATTGAATAGGGTACTCTTGCCGCAGTTGGGTTGCCCGGCCACGGCCACATACAGCCCTTCCATTTTCTTTCCACTCATGGCGTTTCCTCTACAGTGCAGTGAATGAAATCGGCTTCGCTGTTGCGCAGAGTGAGGGTGAACCCCCTGAGTCGAAGCGCCACAGGGTCATGCAACGGGGCACGCCCGACCACCTGAATTTCCGTTCCCGGAATCAGCCCCATGTCCCGAATACGCCGCCCAAGCGACCCTTCGGCCTGCACCGATGTCACCATGGCCTTCTGGTTTACCTTCAATTTCCGCATGCTGATTATTGCCATAAATCCGTTTCTGACACCTATGAGCGCTGATATATTATAGCTGTCCCACAAAGTTAGGCTCAGCTAATAATTCGGGACGATACACTTCGTGGACCTAGGGATTCAATGCAAATTATAGTATTATTTTGACTAGGCGAATGGTCTGCTTTCACGCTGCAGAAACAAGCTGGAGGGGCGCGCGGGCGACTACTCATCGGGTGGGGCGAAGCCTCCGGCTGAGCCGGCGTGGGCGTTAGCTCTCCCGCTGGTCCCGCACGACCCCCAAGACGGCTCGCCGTGACGGTTCCCTCTAGTATAGAGTTTGTCCCAAAAGGGCGAACTTTCACGCATTCAATTATTTTTTGAAAAT
>CAZBEO010000170.1:0-3274 GCA_964490935.1 uncultured Verrucomicrobiota bacterium | reverse complement strand
ACGGATTTCTAATCCGTCGGTCGCGGGTTCAAGTCCTGCCCGGAGTGCCATTTCCTTCTGTTTTTCATAGAGGGATGCTTTCACCCATGGAGGGCGTCGGTCTCCGATGCCTTGCGGTTGAAGGAGAAGGCGCAACGCCTTCTCTGAATTATTTCAAGGCCTTCAGCGCGGCTTCGTAGTCGGGTTCCTGCGTGATTTCCGGCACCAGTTCTGCGTAGGTGACGGTTCCAGTTTCATCCAATATGAGGACTGCACGTGCAAAGAGTCCGCGCAGAGGTCCATCCACCAGAAGTACGCCGTAGTTTTCTCCAAATTCGGGCGAGCGGAAGGCCGAGGCGGTATGGACTTTTTCAATGCCTTCGGTGGTGCAGAAGCGGGCACCTGCGAAAGGGAGGTCCATGGAAATACAAAGAATGGCCGTATTGGCGACGGAAGCCGCTTCCTGGTTAAAACGCCGAATAGAGGTGGCGCAGACTGGGGTGTCCAGGCTGGGGAAGATGTTCAGAAGCACTTTCTTTCCGGCCAGATCGGCAAGGGATATTTCCGACAGGTCGGACTTGACGAGGGTGAAGGCGGCGGCTTTGGTTCCGGGTGCGGGCAAGGTTCGTTCCGTCGTATGAATGGTATCTCCATGCAGTGTTACCGTGCTCATAACGTCCTCCTGGGTTCTTTTTTATTTTTACGTGTTTGGTGTTGATCGGGGGGCGGCCCGGAAAAGGATCACTCGATGACTTTTCCGTAGGCCCTGATTTTTTCGTAGCGGTTTTGCAGTAGCTGGTCGGTGTTTATGGATTGCAGGTCGCTCAGATTTTTCAGGATAGCGGTTTTCAGATTTTCAAAGGCGACCTGAGGTTCATTATGCGCACCACCGAAGGGTTCGGCGATGACTTCATCCACGAGGCCGAGTTGCATCAGGTCGCGCGAGGTGATTTTGAGGGCTTCGGCGGCCTTATCGGCATAGGCGCGGTCCTTCCAGAGGATGGCAGCGCATCCTTCGGGGGAGATGACGGAGTAGTAGGCGTGTTGCATGATGAGGAGCCGGTCGCCCACGCCGATGCCGATGGCACCACCGCTTCCACCTTCGCCGGTGATCACCACGACAATGGGGGACGGGATGACGGACATTTCTCGCAGGTTGACGGCAATGGCCTCGGCGACGTGGCGTTCTTCGCCTTCCATGCCGGGGAATGCCCCCGGGGTGTCAATGAGGCTGACGATGGGCATGCCGAATTTTCCGGCCAGTTTCATTAGACGGAGGGCTTTCCGATAGCCTTCTGGATAAGGACAGCCGAAGTTGCAGGCCAAGTTACTCTTGGTGTCACGTCCTTTTTGTGTGGCGATGAACATGACTTTCTGTTCGTCGATCTGTGCGATGCCGCCAATGATGGCGCGGTCATCGGCGAAGAGTCGGTCGCCGTGCAGTTCGGTGAAGTCGGTGGAGATGGCATCGATGTAATCTTTTGGATAGGGGCGTGTCGGGTGCCGGGCAATCTGCACCTGTTGCCAAGGGGTGAGGTTGCTGTATATTTTTTCCTGGGTTTCGCGGATTTTTTTCTGAATGCGTTCGACTTCCTGCGTCATATCCACTTCGTGGCCTTCACTGGCCTTGCGCAGTTCCTCAAGTTTATTTCTCAGTTCGACCACCGGTTTTTCAAAGGGCAGGGCGTATCCATTCATGAGCGGCTCCAACAGATTATTTAATGGTTACGGTCGTTCCCACGGGAACAAGCGTATAGATTTCTTCGATGTCCTCGTTGAGCATACGGACGCAGCCTGCGCTGGATTGTTTTCCAACGCTTTCGGGCTCCCAGGTGCCATGCAGTCCGTAGCCTCGTATGTTCAGGGAAAGCCAATGAGTGCCAAGGAGATTTTCGGGATCGCCGTAGGGCACGCGCTTGCCGTCGGGCCGCCACCAGGTGGGTTGCGAGACGCGGTCGGTGATTTGAAACTCGCCTTCGGGCGTGCGTGCGAATTCACCGGTGCCAACGCGATAGCGCTTAAAGAAGCGGTCGTTGAGGTAGAGTACGAGATCGTTGGCGTTCTTATCGACCACGGCGGAAAAGGTGCCGTTGAGGATGCGGAATCGGTCGCCCAGCCGAATCAATGAGCCCCTCAGATTGTTGCTTTTCTGAATCAGCTCCACGGTGGTTTTGTATTTTTTTGCCAGCACGGCGAGTGTATCGCCCCGGCTGACGGTGTAATCCACTTTTTCTTCCATGGGGTAGGGGGCGAATAGCAGCGTGGTGTTCACGTCGCCAAGGAGAACTTCGGCCCGTGTGCGTGCCGAGGGATCAGTCGAGGCGTCCAGAATTTGAAAACAGACTTCGCGTGTGCCCGGAAAGTCTTTTTCGGCATAGCGTTTTTCGGCGGTCTGGATTAGTTCGGGTCCGGGGTCCGGTTGATTCGCGGCATATTTCGGGGGCAGCGGAACCGGAGTGGGGCGGTTGGCCGTGACCGGTTGAGCGGAGGCGGAAGCCGACGTGGCGGATGAAGGTTCTATCCCGCCTGCGGCCTGTACCGGCTGATCGGCTTGTTGAAGTTCCTGTTCAAAGGCCTTGTCTTTCGCCTGTTCGGCGCGGTGGCGCGCCACCAGCAACCAAATGATGCCGCCGGTCACGAGAACGACCAGCAGCAGGACAAGGCGAAAACAACCTTTTTGACTGCGCTGTGGTTGGTATAAATAGATATCTTGCATGTCTCCGTATATATCGAAATATATCCCTTTGTCCAGAAATTACCGGAACGGACCCGACTTGGAAAAAAACATACGTGAAACTGGACTGTGCTTCATCGGATGTGTACTCTTCGCGCCTGTTTCAACCGAACCTAGGAACTGCATTGACACCCATGAGAGATACGTCACACATAAGAAATTTTTGCATCATCGCCCACATTGACCACGGGAAATCCACCCTGGCGGACCGTATGCTCGAGTTAACCGGCGCGGTGGAGAAGCGCGACTTAAAAGAACAGTTGCTCGATGCGATGGACCTAGAACGCGAGCGGGGCATTACCATCAAGGCGCACCCGGTGACAATGAAGTACCGGGCGAAAGACGGCAGGACCTATCAGTTCAATCTGATTGATACGCCGGGGCATGTGGATTTTTCGTACGAGGTGGAGCGGAGTCTGGCCGCCTGTGAGGGGGCGTTGCTGGTGCTGGATGCCGCCCAGGGCGTGGAGGCGCAAACCGTGGCCAACACGCATCTGGCCACGCTGCACAATCTGGCGATCGTTCCTGTCATCAACAAAGTGGACCTGCCGACGGCCAATG
>CAZBEO010000169.1:0-3291 GCA_964490935.1 uncultured Verrucomicrobiota bacterium | reverse complement strand
CGCAGCATAAATGAAACAGGACCATTACATGCGGCATTTAACTTTACAACCTACCATGTCAAATTAAACAAAAAAGCGTCTTGTTGGAAGTCTCGTCTCCGTGTTGTTGATCTTCGTTTTGTTACTAGAGATATTCAGCGCGGTAATCTTGGGCATACGCGATCATAGTTGGCCCTACTCAGTCACCTAAATAAAACACACCGAGCACCTTTGGGCTCCCTTCATTCAGGAAAAAAACCGTGAGACCAAGCCCAAAGACGAAAAAATCATTGCTCTGCACCCCTACCTGGGCTTCGTCTACAATGCCGATCGAAGCACCCCGTTCAACGGACGTCAAAATACGGCCTACGGCTTTTACAGCGAGTACGATGCCGTCCTCAAACGTACGAATGACCAGGACTTTATTGTCGTCGTGCTGGGCGGTTCGGTGGCCACCCACCTGTGTGTCTACGCCGACGAAGTCCTACGCAAAACGCTGGAACAATGTCCGGTGCTGAAAGGGCGCAACATTCGATTTAACGCGATCTGTCAAGGCGGCTACAAACAACCCCAACAGCTCCTCGCCCTCGCCTATTACCTCAGCTTGGGTACCGAGATTGATATGGTGATCAATATCGATGGCGTAAACGAGCTCTACATTTACTATAAAAATGCGAGAGTCTTTAATATTGATCCGTCCTTCCCGCTCCACTGGGCAGCAGAAACGGCCAGCAATGAAAAACAATTCGCTTTGCTGGATTTCGACCGCCGGGTGGCCACTGCGCGAGAACGCGAAAGCTCTTTTTACAGCCGGGCGGAAAACACCGGGTTGGTTCGTTCAGCGCTTGTCCGTTTTTTGGGACGAACCCTGCATATCTACACCGCCAGAAGCATATCCGCCATGCAAGAAAAGGTAGAAACCATGGTGGCTGAGCAAGGACAAGAAGGAAGCTTAACGTATGAGCAAACAGGTCCTATTTATGCCGATTTTGAGAAAGACCCGGAACTGTTCAAGGAGGCCTCACGGCTTTGGGAACGCTCAAACCTACTGATCGACACCCTCCTTCACGGCTTGGGCATCCCTTATCTTGTATGTATTCAGCCCAACCAGTATTTCGCCGGCACACGCGATTTGCTCCCGACAGAAAAAGAATCAGCTTATCATACGGAGTCCGAATTCTACTATCCGCTAGTCAATGGCTACACCTATTTACTGGAAGCCAAAGACCGCTTAATGGGGCAAGGCGTTTCGGTGGCCGACTTGACCGGCGTCTTCAACGACGAACCAGAAACCATTTACGCCGATGTGTGCTGCCATTACACGCTGTTAGGCAATCAGATTCTAGCCCGTGAAGTTGGGCAGGCTGCCTGCCAAACACTAACGGACGCCCACTCGGCGACCGGGACCGAATAGCCCGCTGGTCTCTCTAGTTCTTTGTGAAATGGCGTTGCAGCTATATCGCCAGCACGCCCTTCATTTATCTTTTATGACGCAACCTACAATCGCTATCAGCCGCGCCTCCGCGCCGGCAGTCCGATCAGCGCGAAGCCTGTGCCTCCGAGTCCGAATCTCCGGAATAGGACTCAATGATCCGATCACAAATATAATCAACAACATACCGGTAACCCTGCGGGTTAACGTGACAGCAATCATCGAAATACAGGACTTCCGGGCGATTGCTGAAAATGGGTGTCAAATCATAATAATCGATCGAGGGGTTTGCGGACAGCGCCGCACCCGCCGCAATCAGTGCTTTGTATCCGTCCTTCGCCGGAGCCGCATAAAGAGAATTGGTGTTGATGGCAACGGCCTTCTCTTGCGCTGAAAACGGTTTGGAACCGGCCACGTACTGGTTTGGCTGCAGAAAATGATAGTAGGCGATGCCGTGTCCTTTACACAAAGCATTCATTTCCAGTGAAGCATTCCTCCAGAATGCCGCAAATTCGTTGAACATTTCCCCACTGGAATCATAGGAAAAGGCCGGCCCCGTCTGAAGATACGTACTGCTCTTTCCCCCCTCGTTCTGAATGCTGTTGTTCAGTTCATAAATGGCATGATTCAGGCGGTTCATCGCAACACGCCACAGGAACGACAAAAACGGACTGCGATACCAATGATGATCATAACCCATTCGCCCCAAATCAATCCGACGTTTTTTCAGATAAGCCAGATGGCCAATCGCCAATACTTCCTGCTGGTCAATCAATCCGTCCACCCGCAAATTCCACATGCGCGGATAATAGGGGTTCACGCCATTGGGAATGTTCTCGGACGCCGGCAGAGCCACCTCATTAAAACCATCCAGATTAATCACCAAATCAAATTCGGCTCCCATCGCCAGCAGCATATTGAAAAGCATCAACTGCTGCGGCTGCTTATACCCGCCTTGCGCAAAACACAACAGTTCAACCTTCCTGCCGTATGCCGATTCCAGTTGAGTCACATAATCAGCACGGGTATACCGATACGTGCCCAGGGCAAAGGACCCACCGAATAAACCCACCAGCAACGTATCGTCGCTTCGCTGCTGAACGGGATTCACGTCCGCAGGACAGCCAAGCCCCGTCGCCGATACATTTTTTACGCGGGAAGGATCAGGAATGTCCCCGAAATAAGGATGAATGATTTCCACCGTGCCAAACTCATGCCACCATAAATCGGCCTCTCCCTCAAGCGTGGTATTTTCCAGCTTTTCTCCGGCATAATGCCGCATTTCCCGCTTGACCCTGCTCTTTGAATAAAAGGAGGGAGAAATAAGCCGGTGTCCTGCAATCGAGATGAATTCAACACAAAGGAGTACAAGCACGAGCCATATAGAAAACGTGAGAAGTTTTTTCATTTTTTCGACCTGTCTGTTTGAGAATCCGCGTTTCAAGAAAACATCGGGTTGATGTTTTTCCGCAGAGCGCACGCCGGCATCAGAACAAAGTATAGATGAATGGCGCCGACGCCTGCCCGATGAACACGAGGCCGCCGATCAGCAGCAGCACCACTATGATCGGAATGATCCACCAGGCCTTGTTGTGCCAAGCAAACAATCCGAACTCTTTCAGCAAACGAATCAAGTGACGTAAAAAACGCATATAGGGCCTCTCTCCTCTTTTTCCACTTCAATCCAACGCAAATTCATCGCGCCAATCTTTCGCTTCGTTCCAGTTGGGCTGTTCCTTTTTATCGAGAAGGAACGACCCAAGCACCAGGGTGTCCATCTCCGTGCGCATGAAGCAGCGGTAGGCATCTTCCGGCGTGCAGACAATCGGTTCGCCGCGTACGTTGAACGAGGTGTTGATGATGATTCCGTATCCCGTGCG
>CAZBEO010000168.1:0-3445 GCA_964490935.1 uncultured Verrucomicrobiota bacterium | reverse complement strand
AGGAAAGGGGAGAGGAAATAGAAGAAAAGGGGTCAGTCCTATATTTTAATGATCCAACGTACCACGGGCTTCCAGCCCGTGGTCCCCCGCGCAGCCCGAGCTCCCGTCGTAGCATGGGCTTCCAGCCCGTGGTCCCCCCACGCAGCAAAGATCGCGGACTTGGAAGTCCACGCCACAGGGGAACCAAACCATCCGCAGTGGACGCTCCCGAGGAAGAGGATGTGCCCTCAGGGCACTTCCAATAGTTGGGAAAACGGTTCAAAAAAGTTCCAACGATTGGAAAAAACGCGAAAAAAGTTTCCAATGATTGGAAAAACCATTTGGAGTGCGGTGACAACGAAGGCGGCACCGCTTTGTTTTGCGAAGACAACGACGACAGGAGGCGGCTTCGTCTCTCACCAGACCCCGTCCACATCCCCTCTGCCCCGGCATCTCCACGCCGCTGCGCTATGCTTATCGGCGCAACGCAAAGCGGTGTCGCCTCGCTGCGCTCGTTGCCCCCGCACTCCAAACGGACCACGCGGTTCAAAATCTTTTTTACTAACCGGCTCATCATGGTTTTCATGGCACCCTGCCTTACGCGCTGCGTTGCGCCGTTCTTTGTTCCTGGTTCTTTATTCTTTGTTAAAATTGTCCTGTGAGAAAAAGGGGGAGAAAAAGGAGAAAAAGGGGTCAGTCCTATAGTTTAATGATCCCACGTAGCACGGGCTTCCAGCCCGTGGTCCCCCCACACAGCAAAGATCGCGGACTTGGAAGCCCACGCCACAGGGAGACCAAGCCATCCGCCGTGGACGCTGAGGACCATTCCGCAACCCCATCCCAAATTCTCATTGTCGTCTTCATGTCAAGCCCCGCATTCCAGCTTCCGCCCCCAAACACGGAAGGCGCCATCAGACGCCATCTGGCTGACACTCTTCCGTACCACTCCCAAACCACAGCCTCCATGCTGCACCAAGACCCATGCCCGACCTGGGTCGGCATGGGACGTTCTACTAAACGAACTAACTCTGTTTCCTGAGCCTATTCGGGCTGCGTCACCAGACGAATGCGATAGTAGGCTCTGTCCGCATGGTTGTCTGGGAATTCGACTTGCAGCAGCCCGTCCGCTTCTGCCGTAACGGTGGTGATGTCCGTCCATTCGGGTTCCGTGAGGGTGCTGAGGTTCTGCTGAACGGAATAGACTTTCCCTGCAACGCCAGCCCACTGAAGGATCTCGCCGCTCTGATAGCTCATCTGCACGGAGAGCAGTGAGCCTGAGTCGTTGGGATTGGTTCCGGCCAGCATTTCCTGTGCATCGCTCATACCGTCGCCATCGGAATCGAGGCCGGCGGCGTATTCGGGATTAACGGCCTGGGTCGTGGCCGGAATAGTGACGATGATTCGCCCCAGGTTCTCGTCTCCTATATTGTTAAGCAATGGAGAATCGGCATAGAAGGTGGCTTCCTCAACTGTTGAGGCGTTGTATACCCGAACAAAGAAGGGTGTCGAGGGGTTGATTTGCCCTCCACCCGGTATGGTCACGGCAAAGATGGATGGGCTATCCAGCCCTAGGCAGGTTTCACTGCCGATAAACGCCGCCTGCATGACTGGATTTTCTTCGTTTGGCGTTCCGTCTTCATGGGGGACAAAAATGCCGTTGGTGGCCCATAGGATATGCACCACGTCGCATTCCGAGGGGTCGTTCATGGCCGATCCAATCAAGTCATTTCCATATTCATCCAAGACCTTACCGCTCACGCCGATTATCAGGGATGGCGTAAGCTGATTATCGGCGGCCTGCACCGTGGTATACGTGAGAAGAAGGAAAAGGAGCATGCAGAGAACCCGCAACGATCTCCCCTGGAAAACCAAATTGCTTTTTTTATTATACAGAGTCATGTGAGCCTCCTTGCCCTCCCCCCCCGGGGTGTAGCTCTTTCCTGGCGCATACTTTGAACAAGCCCGGCATGCCGACAAGACCTATGCCCAGGAAAAAGATCAGCAAACTGCCGGTACTCGGTTCCGGTATGACCACAAAGTTATTGGTTGCATACATGTTGATATCGACTCCGCCCGAGACATCCACTTCAATGGTCCTCGTGAATGGGTCATAGCCGGTTACATCTAACGCACTTGAGAAGCCCCAAGGCGTCATCCCTTCCACCGGAAACGATATGCTGTCGAAAAAGTAGAGGTAGACGTATTTCACGTCGGCTGATTCAAAGGAAAATGGGCCAGCATCGATCCACCCCGCATCCGACCCAGTGTTCATGGTGAAGGTTCCGAGCAAGGTGTCGTTCGCCACAGCGGACATGAGATTGGTACCCCCGAACGTCACGAGGGGGTCTCTGGTGCCTGTCTTGTTTCCGACAACCATAACGTAGGAACCATCGGAGAGCGGGTTACCGTCACCTCCTAGGATAATGCCTGGAGAAGCAAGCCCTGTATAGAGCGTCATATCAACTATTACTGCCTGCGTAACCGGAACCAGTAGGCACAGCAGTACCGCAGCGAGTAACCCCGCCATCCAGTCCCCCCGCATTCTGGTATTCCTGTTTTTCATAACCGGCCTTCAGCTCCTATTTTAGCAAGCCTCATACCAAGGTTGTGCCCCAACCACGCCAAGCATACAATGTGGTGTATAAACCCACCACCTCATGGGTATATATAGATATAGAGCGCCAGATTGTCAAGGGAAGTTAAGCAATTTTCAGAAACATCTAAACGTCCGTCTGTACGGCACGCTTGAGGCGCTTGCGCGCGATTTCGGAGAGGCATTGTTTGCGCAGGCGGATATTATTCGGGGTCGCCTCGACGAGTTCGTCGTTGGCGATATATTCCAGCGCCTCTTCCAGGCTGAGGTGCACCGCCGGCGAAATCTTCATGTTGCGGTCGGAACTGGCCGCACGCATATTGGTGAGCTGCTTGCCTTTCTGCAGATTGACCACCAAATCATTGTCCTTGCAGTGTTCGCCCACGATCATCCCCTCATACGTGGTTTCGCCCGGTTCAATGAAGAAGAATCCGCGCGACTGGAGTCCGTCGATGGCAAAGGCCACCGCCTTGCCTGCATCCATGCTGATCAATACGCCGTTGATGCGCTGCGGGATAACACCTTTAAAGGGTGCATAATGAATATATCGGTGTGCAATGACCGCCTCGCCGGCCGTGGCCGTGGTCATTTTGGTGCGCAAGCCGATCATGCCGCGCGTGGGGATGTGGAATTCCATGTGCTGCCGGTTATCGTGCTGTTCCATCCGCAACATCTCGCCTCGGCGCAGCCCCACCAGCTCAATGATTTTTCCCGCGGTCTCCGCCGGCGCATCCACGGCGAGAATTTCGATGGGCTCCTGCTTCTGCCCGTCCACTTCCTTGATAATCACATGCGGCTGCGAAACGGTCATCTCGTAGCCTTCGCGGCGCATGTTTTCAATCAGAATGGAAAGATGCAGCACCCCGCGGCCAC
>CAZBEO010000167.1:1400-3526 GCA_964490935.1 uncultured Verrucomicrobiota bacterium | reverse complement strand
AAAAAGTTCCAACGGTTGGAAAAATGGTCTGAAAAGTTTCCAATGATTGGAAAAAACGGTTAAAAAGTTTCCAATGATTGGAAAATTCATGTGTCTGTATTTTGGGGTCTTCTGGCTTTTGGCAACCGGTCTGTATGCTGCGGATGGGGTGATTCTTCTTCACGGGCTTTGCCGTTCGCCGGAAAGTATGGAGGAGATGGCGTCGGCTCTGGTGCATGCTGGATTTATTGTCGAGAATACCGGATACGATTCACGCACACGTTCCATTCAGGAGATGGGTGATGAGGTGATCGGTGAGGCGCTGGTGAGTCCACGCTTTCTTGACTGTCCTAAGATTCATTTTGTGACGCATTCGATGGGTGGCATGCTCGTGCGCAGCTATTTTAAGCGGCATTCGTTTGATCGTCTGGGCCGTGTGGTGATGCTTGCTCCGCCCAATCAGGGCAGCGAGGTGGTGGATCGGCTGGGGGATTGGTATCTCTTTAAAAAGCTCAATGGTCCGGCAGGCAGCGAACTGGGTACGGATGCCGGGTCCACGCCGAATCAGCTTGGACCCGTTCGTTTCGAGTGTGGGGTCATTGCCGGAGATCGCTCGATCAATTGGATCAACAGCGTGCTGATTCCAGGGTCGGATGATGGCAAAGTGGCGGTGGAACGTTCGCGGGTTGAAGGGATGAAGGAGCATCGGGTGGTGCATGCGACGCATCCTTACATCATGAAAAACCTCTCCGTGATCGCCTTGACGCTGCGCTTTCTGCGGGAGGGGACGTTCAACGAAGAGGCCTCGCTATGAAACGCCGTTCAACGGGACATGCACTTCGGCGGGGTCACGCCTTCCTGATCATTTCGCGGAATTGAGCGAAGAGGTAGTAGGGGTCGTGGGGGCCGGGGGCGGCTTCGGGGTGGTATTGCACGGAGAAGGCGGGCTCGGTTTTGTGGCGTATGCCTTCGATGGTTTGATCGTTTAGATTAATATGGGTGATCTCGACGTTGGTGCGGTCGATGCTGTCTTCGCGGATGGCGAAGTTATGATTCTGGGAAGTGATTTCCACGGAGCCGGTGCGGAGATTTTTCACGGGGTGATTACAGCCGTGGTGTCCGAATTTGAGCCGGTAGGTGATGCCGCCTAGGGCGAGACCGAGGAGTTGATGGCCGAGGCAGATGCCCATGAGGGGCACGTTCCCGAGCAGTTCGCGTATGGCGTCGGCGGCATAGGTGACGGCGGCAGGGTCGGCGGGGCCGTTGGAGAGAAAGACGCCATCGGGTTTTTTGGCGAGCACTTCGGAGGCGGGGGTCTTGGCCGGTACGACGGTCACATTCATTCCGTGGCGACGGAGGCCGCGCAGGATGTTCCATTTAATGCCGAAGTCGTAGGCGACGATATGGAGGTCGGTTTTGGGGAGGGTCTCGGCAATGCCCCAGGACGTGGTTTTGGTGCTTTCGGGGTCCCAGAGATATTCCTTTTCGGCGGAGACCTTGGCGGCGTAGTCCTGTCCGTCGAGTCCTTCCCAGGCTTTGGCGCGGGCGACGGCTTCGTCTTCGGAAAGGGAGGCGTCAGCCACGAGGCAGGCCTTCATGGTGCCTGCGGTGCGCAGGAGGGTGGTGAGGGCGCGGGTGTCAAAGCCGGTGAGACAGGGAATGCCTTTTTCAATGAGTTTGTCACGCAGGGAAATTTCGGAGCGCCAGTTGCTGGGTTCATTCATTTGGTGGACGAGAAATCCGTTGGCGAAGAAGTCGCGTGATTCCATGTCGGCTTCATTGATGCCGGTGTTGCCGATTTCGGGGCAGGTCATGGTGACGAACTGTCCGGCGTAGGAGGGATCGGTGAGTATTTCCTGATAGCCGGTGAGTCCGGTGTTGAAGACGACTTCTCCCAGGGCCGTTACGGGTGCGCCAGCGGAGAAGCCGTGATAGACGGTTCCATTTTCTAGCGAAAGAAACGCGGGTTTGGTGCGCTTTTCTTTCCAGTTCCAGTTATTCATCATGATAAATCCTTTGGATTTGAACGTTGAACATCGAACATTGAACGTTGAACATTGAACATCGAACGTTGAACATCGAACATTGAACTTTGAACATCGAACATTGAACATCGAACATTGAACTTTGAACATTGAACATTGAAC
>CAZBEO010000167.1:0-1300 GCA_964490935.1 uncultured Verrucomicrobiota bacterium | reverse complement strand
TTGAACATTGAACATCGAACGTTGAACTTTGCCCGTCGAACAATGAACCTAGAATCACTACTTTGTTTTGTTTTTTACCGCATTGATATTCGCGGTTCTTATACTTGCTACAAAAATTTTTATAAGCTCTTCGTTTTCTTTCAATAAAATATCGATTAGTGGAGTTGCGTTTATTTCTAACTTCACCAGTAATCGAAGCCATCGCATGGTTTCACGCAACTCTTTTAGGCATATTTTAAGTTTATGCACAAAATCTGCCGGGGATTCGGCTGCCTGCGCTTCTCCGTGATTTGCATAGGGAGACGTGCCGGATCTGACAAGCTGTTTGGCAATATGATTGGATGCAAGCGTGTTCGGCAAATGCTCGATCAAACGGATGATGTCAGCAGAAAAAGTGAGCAGGCGCTCTTCAAGATCATATGTCCGTTCTTCACTCATGCTGTTTCAGCTTCTCCTTTAAAATTCGTCATTCTCTCTATTTCCCCTCATGTAGCATTTGACGTTCGATGTTCCGTATTTCTATACGTTGAGTTTGGGTGCGTGGCGCCCGTATTCCTGAAGGCTGCATACTTCGAGGTGCTTCATAACGCGAAGAGTCTCGAGTCCGTTGATGGCGGCTTTGCATCCGTCGCGGGTGGTGGTGATGGGTATGCCGCGCATGACGGCATGAGTGCGCATTTTGATTTCGTCCACCTTGGGTTTGGGTCCGACGGACGGGGTGTTGATGATCCAGCCCACGTTTTTTTCTTCGATCATATCGAGCACGTTGGGACGCCCATCCGAGATGCGGAAGATGGCCTGACTATGGATGCCATTGTCGCGCAGGACGGTGCTGGTTCCGACGGTGGCGTAGAGAGTAAACCCGAGGGACATCAATTTTTTAGCGAGCGGGATCATGGTCTCTTTGTCTTCATTGCGCACGCTGATGAATACGTTGCCGGAGGTGGGGAGTTTTCCGCCAGCGGCGATCTGGCTTTTGAGGAAGGCCATGCCGACGCTGGAATCAATGCCCATAACTTCGCCGGTGGAGCGCATCTCGGGGCTGAGGGCGACGTCGGTTCGGGGGAAACGTACGAAGGGGAAGACGGCTTCTTTGACGCTGTAGTGTCGCGGAATGACTTCCTCGGTGAAGCCGATGTCGGTGAGCTTTTCGCCTGCCATGACGCGTGCGGCAATTTTGGCGAGGGGTACGCCGATGGCCTTGCTGATGAAAGGGACCGTGCGCGAGGCTCGCGGATTGACTTCGAGGACGTAAACTTCTTCGCGCTGAATGGCGTATTGGATGTTCATCAGGCCGCGC
>CAZBEO010000166.1:0-3683 GCA_964490935.1 uncultured Verrucomicrobiota bacterium | reverse complement strand
CTACCGCGAGCCAATTCCGGCATGGGTCATGATTCGCGATTCCATCACCGTCGTTCGAGGCTGCGGCGGCGGATGCACCTTCTGCGGACTCGGCATGCACCAAGGACGCTTTCTATCCAGCCGTTCCGAGGAGTCCGTTGCGCACGAGGTGAAGCGAATCGCCGAGGACGCCGCTTTTCACGGAACGATCACCGATCTCGGCGGCCCCACCGCCAATCTCTACGGCTGCCGCAATGGCGACACCGAAGCCTGCCGCACCTGCCGCCGGGCAAGCTGCTTGTTCCCCGCCATCTGTCCCAATTTGAAAGACGATCCCGCGCCAGCCCTTCGCCTCATGCGACGCATCCGGGAACTGCCGGAAGTGAAACACGTCTTCATTCAATCGGGCATCCGCATGGATGTGGCGCTGCGTCATCCGGATTACCTTCGCGAACTCGCGCGCCATCACGTCTCCGGCCATCTCAAAGTGGCCCCTGAACACCTTCATCCCGAGGTGCTCAAACGAATGCGCAAACCCGGGCCGGACACCTTTCAGCGCTTTATGCAGCTCTTCACCGAAGAAAGCCGCGCCGCCGGATTGAAGCAATACCTCGTGCCCTATTTCATCTCCAACTTCCCCGGCTCCACCACCGAGGAAATGCAGGCGGTGGAAGACTTCGTGAAAAAAGAACGCTGGAATCTCCAACAGGTGCAGGATTATATCCCGCTACCCATGACGCCCGCCGCCGCCATGTATTACAGTGGGCTTGACTATGAAACCGGGCAACCCATCGCCGTCATCCGCGGCCTCGCCGAACGCCGCACCCAGATGAAGCAACTGCGCCCAACAGGCACGCATCGGAAAAAATGACGTGCGATATTTTTCCAATGATTGGAAAATCCGATGAAAATGTTTCCAACGATTGGAAAATTGCCCGACGTTTTTTCCAATGGTTGGAAACCGGCGCAGCAAGAGGCGATTGCCCTACGGGAGGGACGTTGTCCCCAACGTCCTTTTCTTTTTCTCCAGCTCATTCCTTATTTCTCTTACTCTCCGCGCTCATCCCGTGTGCTCACACTCCGCGCGGCCCGTGGGGACACGGGCCCTCCCGAAACGCGTTCACGCTCCACACGGCTCGCGTGGACGCTCGCCCGCCAGCTTTTCTTCATTCGCCCCTGGAGGGCGAACGTCCCGTGAGCCGCAGCGTGATTCCGCGTAGAGCAAAAGCCAAGCGATCTAAGGTGGGGGCCAGCAGATTGGCAGCGAGAACACCGAACACCACGCCTTCGGGATAATATCCATGATGCCGCACCGCGGCGGTGATCGCTCCCGCCATGGCACCCGCCATCCAGCGTCCGGCTTTGGATCCCGGCGTCGAGCGCGGATCGGTAATGACATAGACCGCCGTGAAAATCACCGACCCAGCCAGCAGATGAAAAACAAGCGGCATCCTGAGGACCACGCAGACCACGGCAAAGCCCGAAAGAAATGCCACGCCCGGACGCCAATCAAGTACGCCGGTCCAATACAGAATCACGCCAAAGAAAAGTGCCAGCAGGGGCATCAATTCACCCGGCGCTCCCGGAAGCAGTTCATAAACGCCTTCCCAGTCGCCGCCAATCGCCCCCAGCAACAGCTTGTGTGCGCTGAATGCAACCCCCTCGGCCTTGTAGAGTCCCAACGGCGTGGCCGAGGTGATGGCCGATATTTCGCGACCTGGCGCAAGCCAGGCCTGCATGGGCGCGGCAAAGACGATCATCAGAAAGAGCCGACCAAGAATCATCGGATTGAGACGCAGCGCGTTTCGATCCACGATGAGCTTGCCGAACCACACCGCCACGAGGAGTCCACACAGCAGGGGAAGCAGGGGCATGTGCGCGGGTACACTCAAGGCCAGCAGGGCGCCGGTCACACCGGTGCTTGCCCGCGGCCAGGCCGAACGACCATCGTGCAGCAGTCCAACCACCCATTCCAGTGCCCAGCCCGAAAACACCACCAACAGAAAGCGCGGGAAGTAGGCCCCGTCGTAGCGCAGACTGAAATGCGCCGCCGTCAGCGTAAGGCAGGCCAGCATGGCCCACATCATGCCGCGCACATCGGTTCCCGAACGGAAAAACGGTGCCTTCATGCTTTGTTTTTCAGCCATGTCTTTCCTTCCCGAAAAACCTGCACTAACGGAATCTCAGCCGGACATACCGCCGAACACGCCCCACACAAAAAACATTCGTTCAACTGCGCTTCGAGCGAACGGCTCGATCGCCCTTCACGGATGCGATTGGCCATGCCGATGGGATGCAGCCCGAGCGGACACGCATCAAAGCACGATCCACACAGAATACACGGCGCTTCCGGGCGCTCCCACCGACGTTCCCGGTTCAGCACCATCAGCGCAATCGCCCCCTTCCCCACGCGATAATCCCGCTCCACCGCACGGCCCATCAGTCGGCCCTCTGCCACCAATATCTGCCGCGCCGCATCGAAGGAGACCCCACAGGCGGAGAGCACATGCCCCGCAGAAACCCCTAACGGAACCACAAGCTGTCGCGGTGGGGCATCCGGCGCGAGCAGGGTGAGCGGGCGGTCCACACTCGGACGCCCCTCGATCAAACGCCGACCGAACGCCCAGAGTGACGCCACGTTGGAAATGAGAAAGCCAAGATCACTGTTCAGCATTCCGGCACGCGGCATACGCCCAGAGAGTTTTGCGCTGATCAGTTTTCCTGCACCGCCCGGATACCGATCCGGCATCTCCAGCCAGTCGAAGGAATGATTCTCAAGAAACGGTTCGAGATGACGCCGCGTACTGCGTCGCACCGCCAGAACACACCGACGCATTCCGAGAAGGTTCTTGAACGCCTCCGCGCCCGCAAACACCTCGCGGTTCTGATGGATCATCAGACTTTCATCGATACCGATGCCCGGCTCACATTCCACGGCATTGATCACCAGCGTGTGTGGTGGACGTTCGAGAATACGGGCGATGCGACGCGCATAAGGAAAGCGCCCGCCGCCCATGCCGACCAGTCCCATCGCTCGCAGATAGTCCGGCAGCTCCGACTTATCGGCCAGCGGCATGGGAGCGGCGCACCAGTCGGGCTGTTCGGTGCTGCATTGAATCACGACCTGCCGGGCATCGGATACCGAGACTGTTCCAGCGAGCGGGCTATGAAGCACCTGCCACTCGCCTTCGGCGATCGGCTGCCCGGAAACGACGGCATCTCCTGCACGAACACATGCCTGCATCGCGCCGCGATGCCCCTCGGCATCCAGCGAAAACGCGAGATCGGACGGAGGAGTCGCCAACGCCTCGGGCGCATCGGATGGCGCGCCCGTTCGGGATGGAATCGTTCGACGCATAAAGAATAATTGGTCGCAGCTCAGGGAATCGGTGTGCGTTTCCAGTCCGGCGCGGCCTGGAGTTCATCAATGATCTTCGATGCCATCAGTGCGGCACTCACGTAAATCGCCTTCAGTTGCGGCGTCGCACCCGAGACGGCATCCACGAGTCCGCGTGCTTCTTCGGAACCGACGAGCGTTTTGCCGCTGACCTCCTTCATGGCGCCCTCTGTATAGTCGCGCGACTTGCCGCGAAAGTTCACCACGTCCGGCGCATCCATGGACTGAATTTTGAACGCATCACCGTCACGCACCACCGTGACATAGGTCATGGTTTTATAATAGGTGGCTGTCTCGCGGGCGGCTA
>CAZBEO010000165.1:0-3796 GCA_964490935.1 uncultured Verrucomicrobiota bacterium | reverse complement strand
TCGGCGTGCCACTGTCCAACGCATCACTTCACCCTCTGCGTTATTCTTGAGTAGCCGTCTGCTCGCCGAGCGGACGGAATTCGGGCATCACCACACCAGAAACTCCGTGGCGCTCGGAGAGCACCACGCTACTAACTCGTCCATTTCCTCCGTTGGACGGCGCATGGCTCATGCGCCTTTCGGCGTGCCACTGTCCAACGCATCACCTCATCCTCTGCGTTATTCTTGCGTAGCCGTCTGCTCGCCGAGCGGACGGAATTCGGGCATCGTCGCACCAAAAACTCCGTGGCGCTCGGCGAGCACCACGCTACTAACGACAAAAGTAATGGGAGTAAAAAGTTTGGAGTGCGTGCGGCAACGAGGTACGAGGCGACGACGCTTTTCTTGTCTATCGATAAGGAGCTTGCGACGCAGCGATATCGGGTTTTGCCGGAACCGAATTACGTTTTTCACATCTTCGATTCGTTACTCTCTCCGTTCGTTTGTCAGGTTAATATACTTCCGGGGTCACCTGCCACAACTGGCCGAAGGGCGGGTTGTGCCAAATTCGTTTGAAGAAGGGAGTCTCATAGCGTGCGAAAAAGAATAATTGATTAAACACGGTCGCGTTAAATTCCGGGCTGCAAAGCAATGCCCAATCATGAATCGGGTCGGCCTCCAGGATCAACCCTGAGCGGTGATAATCAATATCCTGCACCTGCTTTTCATGCCGAATTTGTATGCGTCCGAGAGCGCGTACTTGCTCGCCATATCGAAGTACGCCTGTCGCCACGTCCGCTACAAAATCATCGGAGGAAATGGATTCGGGCGTCACCGTGATGTCATAGTAATAGTGGAGAAGCGGAGTAGGGATTGCAGAAGGGGTTAGCAATACGGCACCATCAGAAAACCAAACCGGAGCAGTGGGTAAATACAAGTAATCCAGAAACACATAAAGCGGCGGATGCTCGGAATGGGATGGGAAAAGAAAAGAACACCATTCGGCTTCAGGAGAAAGATTGTGGTCGTGCAGTACCGGCATGATGTCAGAAGGTGGAGTGCTCAGAATCTGAAGGAGAAGGCGCAGGTGGTCGGTGCCGGTGGTATCTTGAAATCGTTTGATTCCAGAGCGACCGCGCGCCACATAAAAACGAATAAAATTAGCAGCGGTCCGCTCATTGGTCCCGCTGAGGGGGATGGCATTGATTTGCGAAAGCTCGCGTGAATTATACCAATTATCTTCGATCGTTCTGCGTTGGGAAAAATACATCAGGGGACAACCATTATCCCACCACGACCAGATCACGGCATCCGGCGGCGTGAGTGATTGTGCTGCCTGCATCCCTTCTGCCACCTTCGGTGGAATAGGTGGCCAGTGGATATTGCGGTGAAGAAAAACGGTACACAGGGCTAACTGACCAAATAATATCGCAGAAAGCGCTGCGAAAATCACCCCGCGCACCATCGGGCGGAATCGGCTTGCGCGAGACCACAGGAAACAAAGCAGGAAGGCCATTCCCAGGCTTGATGCCGGTACAGCAAAATAGGCAAATCGCTTGCCAAAAAGGCTGATCACACCGAGTAGAAACAGACTTAGCAGGGTAGCTCGATAACGACGGATTGTGACGATCATCAGTCCTATTCCAGCAAGCGAAGAAAACCCAAATGCGCAAGAGCCACTGATCCGTACACTCAATTCCGGAATCGTCCAACGTTCCAGTTCGGCCACATTCGCCAAGGCACTCTCATTGACCCCCGTCGTAACGCCTAAAAATTGTGCGATCAACTGGAAGAACCCGAACACCAGCCCAACGATCGCTTCGCTGCCAATCAACAAAAACGCACCCAGCATTCCAATAAGCAAACAAGCAAGCAGCCATCGTGTGACAAGACGCCTTTCCGAGGGCTTCAGACAGGATGTGGAGTGCGCCTGAGCCAGGGCCAGCACAAGCACGGCCACCGAAAACAGCGGCACATGATCCCACCAAAGAATAAACAACGCGGTATTCAGCAAGAGCGCAAAAAAGAATAGCCAACTCCATCTCTTTTCTTTTCGTCCCGCATAGAGTTCATTGGCCAGGTAAAAGGTAAGCACCATAAACCCCGGAATCAGGCAATCCGTATCGAACCGCCCCAGCCCGGAGCGCAGGGCAAACGCAGGAGAGCAAACCGCCACCAATCCAGCGAGCAAACCAATTCGTATCCCACCGATTTGTCGCCCCAACAGAAACATCACCGGGAAAAACAGGGACCCTGCCACCACCGGAAATACTGCTGCGATCCAGCGCGGCGAAAACGGAAGCACGCGCAGACAAAGTGCTGTCGTCAGGGAAAGCACTGAGGGAAAAGGCCCGCGCGCCACAACATCAGGCACGCCCCGTAGAGGGTCGATCGTGGTGTAACACCCCTCCGCCAAATCCTCGGCCTGTCGCAGATATTCATATCCATCAAAGGCGGTCAGACAGGGCGCTCCATCCAGAAAAACACGCTCCGGATGTTGATACCAAGTCGGCAAAGGAATCAAACGAATCGCCACGGCAACAAGCATTCCAAAGAGCACGAGGGATGGAATTGTTTTTTTATGACTGATAGATGATATCTTCATGCATAAACACTCGATCAATGGTCGCTATAAGTATCACCCAACGAGGCAAAAGGCGAACTAGTATAATCTCTCTTTATAGCTGTTAGGATGCAAAGGAAGAGAGCATAAGCGTAAGCGTCTGGCCACCCACCCCCTCACGCGTTATTCTTGCGTAGCCGTCTGCTCGCCGAGCGGACGGAGGTCGGGCATCGTTCGCACCAAAAACCCCGGGGCGCTCGGCGAGCACCCCGCTACCAACACGCCCATTTCCTCCCTTGGACGGCGCATGGCTCATGCGCCTTTCGGTGTGCCAACGACAAAAGTAATGGGAGTAAAAAGTTTGGAGTGCGTGCGGCAACGAGGTACGAGGCGACGCCGCTTTTCTTGTATATCGATAAGGAACCTGCGACGCAGCGATATACGAAGTGTTTTGTCGGAAGTTCCAATCGTTGGAACATTTTTCGACCGTTTTTCCAATCGTTGGAAAAAATGAAACCCGTGCCCTCAGGGCACTTCCAATCATTGGAAATCGGGGGTTTTATGGCTCTACGGCGACCCAAAAATCATCCTATCGCCGGGGTGACTCCTTATGCCCAAGGCGTCGGAGCCCGACGCCCTCCATGTTTTCTCTGGAGGGTGCGCGGCTCGCGCGCCTTTTGCGTCAGGGCTGATCGCCCATCGGCTGGGGAAAATCATCCTATCGCCGGGGTGACTCATTGCGCCCAAGGCGTCGGAGCCCGACGCCCTCCATATTTTCTCTGGAGGGCGCGGCACGTACTGTAAGTGGCGCTCGGAGAGCACCACGCTACCAGCACGCCCATTTCCTCCATTGGACGGCGCATGGCTCATGCGCCTTTCGGTGTGCCAACGCCCAGCGCATCACGCCATCCTTCGTGGTAGAGAATTACGGCTCTACGGCGATCCAATTCACGGTGATTTGCGTCTTGTTCCCATCGTGGGCACCTTTCAGATTTTCATCCGTGGCGTCGTAGAAAAATATCTGCGGCTTGCCTCCGACATAGTGCAAGGCGGAATACAATCCCTGATCATTTTCTTCTGTGACCCGGCGAGTCATGTTCCACGATGTACCATTGGCGGTGTCGATGTACTTGAGATAGCCATTGCCTGCATCATAGTAACTGACGCCCCGATTGTTCCCGCTGAAAGCCAGCGAGGGATAGGCGTAGGACGAACCATCGGCAGCCACATCCAGCACCTGCTGCGTCCAAGTGG
>CAZBEO010000164.1:0-3842 GCA_964490935.1 uncultured Verrucomicrobiota bacterium | reverse complement strand
AACCCTGATGCTGGCCCGAACCACCTGGAAACCCATACCATGAACACCCTCCTCATTGCTCTCGCTCAACTCAACACCACCGTCGGCGATCTGCAAGGCAACGCCGACCGCATCCACCGCTGCGCCGAAGATGCCGCCGCTCAAGGTGCCCGCCTCGTGGTCTTTCCGGAACTGGCCCTCTCCGGATACCCCCCCGAAGACCTCGTCCTGAAACACCGTTTCATCACCGACTGCGAAGAAGCCCTGACGCAATTGGCGGCCACCCTCCCGCCCGATCTGGTCGCCGTGGTGGGCGCACCCTGCCGCATCGAAAACACCGTGCGCAACACCGCCGTCGTCCTTGCCCAGGGAACTATCCACGCCCGCTACAGCAAAATGCTTCTGCCCAACTATGGCGTCTTCGATGAAAAGCGCCACTTTTCCCCCGGAGAAACCGGCCTGATTCTTGAACTCAACGGACTGCGCATCGGCATCCACATCTGTGAAGATTCCTGGTTTCCCGAGAAGACGCCCACCCGCCTCCTTCAACAGGCCGGACTCGACGCCCTGATCAACCTTTCCGCCTCCCCCTATTTCCGGCGCAAACTCTCCGTCCGCGAATTGACCCTCGCGCAGACCGCCCGCCAACTCAACGCCTCCCTCTTTTACTGCAACCTCATCGGCGGCCAGGATGAACTCGTCTTTGACGGTGCCAGCCTGATTTTTGATCGCGAAGGCCAGCTCATTGCCCGGGCAAGCCAATTCCGCGAAGAGCTGATTCTTCATACACTGAACAGCCCGAAACGCACCAACGCCTCGATCCCGCCCGCCCTGCAACGGGTCGAAATCAACGTGCCCGAAACATCCGCCCCACTTCATACGGCACCTCTCCACCCCACCCTCCCCGAAATGGAAGAAATTTATCAAGCCCTGATGACCGGCCTGCGCGACTACGTCGACAAAAACGGATTCAAACGGGTGGTGGTGGCCCTCAGCGGCGGCATTGATTCCGCCTTGGTACTCATTCTGGCGGTGGACGCACTCGGCGCCGACCGCGTCGCTGCCGTCACCATGCCTTCGCGGTTCACTTCCGACGGCACCCTCTCGGATGCCGACGCCATGGCCAAGGGCCTCGACATTGAATTTCTCACCATACCCATCAAGGACCTGCACGATCAATATCTCCACCAGCTCACCCCCTACTGGCCCGACCGCGAACCCGACGCCACCGAAGAAAATCTTCAAGCCCGCATACGCGGCAACATCATCATGGCCCTTTCCAACAAATTCGGCTGGCTGGTGCTCACCACTGGAAACAAAAGTGAAATGGCCACGGGCTACTGCACCCTCTATGGCGACATGGCCGGCGGATTCGCCGTGATCAAAGACGTACCCAAAACGCTCGTCTTTGAACTCTGCCGCTGGCGCAATGGGCAAAGCGCGACCCCCGTCATTCCTCCCTCCATCATCACGCGCCCCCCTTCCGCTGAGTTGCGAGACGACCAAAAAGACAGCGATTCCCTTCCGCCCTACGACCTGCTCGATACCATCATCGAAAACTACGTCGAGCTGGATAGGAGCATACAGGAAATCATACAGCAGAATCTGGACCCCGAGACTGTCAAACGGGTGGTACGCCTCATTGATTTGAACGAATACAAACGTCGCCAGGGACCGCCCGGCATCAAAATCACGCCCAAATCATTCGGACGCGACCGCCGTATGCCCATCACCAACCGCTACGGACGCCCCACCCCGCCAACACCGTGAACGGCTCGCGTGAACGCTCGCCCGCCAGGCATGTGAGATTTCTCCACCTCTCGGGAGACGGGCATTCGGATTCCCTAGAATGTGATTTCCGGAAGCAGCGTTGGGTTGCATTCAAACTTCTTCTCCGAACTTGACCACGGCAGACCGCATTGCGATGATCCCGACATGAAAAACAACCTGCTCCTCAAACCACTCGGACTGCTCTTCATCCTGCTGTTGGGCCTTTCCGCCTGCACCCCCGTCACCCCCGTCGAAGAATCTGAATACAGCGCGACCATCCAAGGCCAATGGGCGGGAACGGTGAGCGGCATGGAAGAAACAATCACCTTCTCCGCCGATGGCACATTCAAGGCACTGCTGCGTCCGGAAGGATTTATCAGCAACACCATTTCTCAGGGCACCACCGGATCCATCGACGGAACGTGGGCCATAAACGGAAAAACCATTACATTGAAGATCGCCGGAGCAGAAGATGAACGCGTCCTGAACAGCGAAACCACCAGCACCATCCTCTCCTTCAACTCCGATGCCCTGGTGCTCAAAAGTGACGGCGGCGAAACATCAACCTTTAACCGCGCAAACTCCCTTTAACCCACCGTCCTGCTACAGTCCTGTTGTGCAGAGATGTCCATCATGTCGGCACAATGTATGTTCGTGGAACTCTGGATTATGACGGGTTTTTTCGACCGATTCATGTTGTTTCTAAGGCTCCGGGGAAAGCCTTTTTTCTGTCAAACCATCTGTGCCTAAACTTGTTTGAATCTAAAGCCAAAAGCAGGGTGGAACTGAATTCGTATACCGTGCTATCGAATTGATGGGTTGAGAATAGCTGATTCACTATTGCTTCAGCATGCGCAATAGTCATTTTAAGCGTGATGTTAAAAGATCCTGGGAATGTCAAGTCTTCCGGATGTTCATAAGAATAGACGCATCCCTCAAAATCTAGAGCGTGATGTCTTCTGCAACCGATTGGACGTACCGGATAAATGGAACAAATATCGTCCTCTAAGAGTGGACAGGTTATATTGGTAGCCAAATGTTCACGATAGGACATTGCGCGAACCTTCTCAGTATACTCCTCAAGTTTTTGTTTGAGAAGGTCTTGTTGAGTGTCATTCAAAGACTTTGCTATATGTGATGCAATCAGAAACACCTCATGGGCGCGTGCATCGACACGAAACACACAGCAAAGGGGACACTTTTCTTTGCATGCAAGTTGGATGTTGTTGCTTCTCACACACTCGCGAACAATCCCGTCAATAACACCATACGCTTCAACCAATACTCTCATGGCATCATCTGGTGACTTGGCGAGGTCGAGGGTCTCTGAAAGCTCGGTTGGTGATTTCATTTTTATAATTCAGCCACCATTCGGAATCACTGGCAAAGATTTTACGGCCTGTGGACTTTGCTTTTACCAACAATCGTTACTCCGCAAAACATTGTACAGTGAATTTCTTGGTTCGATGACTCATGCAATGTGATATGTCGTTATGCCAACTCAGAGCAATTGTGCGTAATCCTCAATCATCATCTACATCTTTCGATGATCGTCCTTTTTGATGAAGGTAACAACCCAGTGTAATGCAGATACCAGTTAGCACTACGCCAGCAAAGCCATAACTTGGGTCCTTAGAGATGCTCAATGCTATGGAGCCTAAAGCAAGGCCTCCTGCTGTAGCGAACATCGCGTATGTTCGGCGCTTGAGAACTTCAGGAGGTGTTGTTTCTCTCTCCCATTCGCCATGCCATTTGTTCCATATTAAACTGAGGCACACAATGGTGATTAAGATAAGGGAAAGCAAAATAAATAAAGCCGTACATGTGTCGTTCGCATATTTAAAAAGCACGACAACGAGGGGTATACCCACTACGACTCCTGCCTTTATTAGATTCTTCATTTTCATATTAAATCGAAGAAGTTATTGGATGCTTTCTGTCTTTTTCCGCTTTTTAGATCGTAAAGTCAATGGCCTGTTCGGAGCAGGGCGGCTGCTTCTTCTTGTGTTCCCTATGCCGGGCCGTCGGGGTCAGACCGGAATGGCACTAGCTTAAGCCTCTTTTCCCTTGTTGAGCCAGTTGCGACTTCGGTG
>CAZBEO010000163.1:0-4025 GCA_964490935.1 uncultured Verrucomicrobiota bacterium | reverse complement strand
ATCGGCCGGTCTTCGCCTGGGTCATCGCCATCTTCATCATGCTGCTGGGCGGACTGGCCATCTACAACCTGCCGATCGCCCAATACCCGAACATTGCGCCACCTTCCATTTCCATTCAGGCCACCTATCCCGGCGCCTCGGCTGAAACGGTGGAAAACAGCGTCACCCAGCTCATCGAACAAAAAATGACCGGACTGGACGGGATGATTTATCTCTCCTCCACGAGTGACTCGGCAGGCAACTCCCGTATCGAGCTCACCTTTGCGCCCGACGTGGACCCGGATCTCGCCTGGTCCAAGGTCCAGAATAAGCTGCAACCCGCCATGGCCAGTCTTCCCGAAGTAGTGCAGCGCCTCGGCGTACAGGTGTCCAAATCCACTCGGAATTACCTCATCATCGTGGGCCTGATTTCGGAAGACGGCAGCATGGACTCCATTGACGTGGGCGACTTCGCCAAATCGAAGCTGGAAAGCATTCTGGCCCGCGTGCCAGGTGTGGGCGAAGTGCAGCTCTTCGCCAAAGAATACGCCATGCGCATCTGGCTCGATCCGGGCAAACTCACGGATTATCACCTGACCATCGCCGAAGTCATTGCCGCCCTCAAGTCCTACAACGTGCAGGTCTCCGCCGGCCAATTCGGCGGTGGACCCGCCGTGGAAGGTCAACGCCTCAACGCCTCCATCGTGGTACAGAGCCTCCTGAAATCACCGGATGAATTCTCTGCCATTCCGCTGCGTACCAACCCCGACGGCTCCGTCGTGCGCGTTTCCGATGTGGGACGCACTGAGCTGGGCACTTCGTTTTATGGGGTCAACGTCAACTACAACGGCAAGCCCGCCGCGGGCATCGCCATCCGCCAGACCCCCGGTGCCAATGCACTCTCCACCGCCAACGCCATCAAAGCGAAGCTCAAGGAAATGCAACCCAACTTTCCCGCAGGGCTCCAGGTGGTGTATCCCTTCGACACCACACCCTTCATTAAAGTGGCCATTAACGAGGCCGTCCAAGCGCTGATCCAGGCCATTGTGCTGGTCTTTTTGGTGATGTGGCTCTTCATGGGCAACATACGCGCCACGCTGATTCCCACCATTGCCGTACCGGTGGTCCTGCTCGGAACCTGCGCCACCCTGGCCGTGTTTGGCTTTTCCATCAATATGCTGACCATGTTCGCCATGGTCATTGCCATCGGACTGCTTGTGGATGATACCATCGTGGTCGTGGAAAACGTAGAACGCCTGATGAGCGAAGAGGGTCTCTCGCCCTATGAGGCGACGGCCAAATCCATGACCCAGGTCACCAGCGCCCTCATCGGCTTCGCCCTCGTTCTTTCCGCCCTCTTCGGGCCCATGGCTTTTCTACCCGGCTCCACCGGCATCATCTACCGTCAGTTTTCCATCACGGTGGTAGCCTCGATGGTCCTTTCGGTCATGGTGGCCCTCATCCTCACCCCCGTACTCTGCGTGAGCATCCTGAAGCCCGTGCCCAAAGGACACGAGCCATCGGAAGGCTCCATCCGGCTACTGCGGCCCTTCTTCCTCTGGTTCGATCGCGGATTCTACCGCTTCCGGGATGGATTCGTCGCCCTCGTCGGCTACAGTCTCGTCCGAAAATTCCGTTTTGTCTTTCTCTACGTTCTGCTCCTAGCCGGTCTGGGCGTCATTCTCATGCGCATGCCCTCGAGCTACCTCCCCGATGAAGACCAAGGCATCCTCTTCTGTCAGATCATGCTGCCTGCCGGGTCCACCCTCGAACAAAGCGAAGAAATCGCACAGACCGTTCGCACCCATTTCTTGGAGGCGGAAAGCAACGCCGTGGAATCCTGTATGAGTATTGTCGGTTCCGGCTTTGCCGGGAGTGCCCAGAACAACAGCATGGTCTTTGTGAAACTAAAGGACTGGGAGCTGCGGAAAGAGCCCTCCCTCCGCGCCGAGGCCATTGCCGGACGAGCCATGGGCCGCTTTGCGGGCCTCCGCAATGCACGAGTCTACGCCTTCCCACCGCCCCCCATCGCCGAACTCGGCACCTCCATCGGCTTCGATTTCCAACTGGTGGACCAAGGAGGGCTCGGGCATGAAGCCCTCGCGCAGGCACGCAACCAACTGCTCGGCATGGCTGCACAAGACCCGCGCCTGGCCAGCGTACGCCCTAACGGCATGGAGGATGTACCCGAATACCAGATCGACGTGGACTGGGAAAAAGCCGGTGCCCTCGGCCTGCCCATTTCCGCCATTCATAACACCATCTCCGCCGCCTTCGGAAGTGCCTACGTCAATGACTTCATCCTGCGTGGAAGCGTCAAGCGCGTCTATGTCCAGGCCGACGCACCCGACCGCATGCTCCCCGAGGACCTCGATAAACTATACGTCCGAAACACCGCAGGCAAAATGGTCCCCTACGCCTCCTTTGCCGCCGGCCACTGGACCACCGGTTCGCCCCGCCTCGAGCGCTTCAATTCCTTTCCGACCATGAACCTCTGGGGTGAACCCGCCCCCGGCAAAAGCTCCGGCGACGCCATGGCCGCCATGGAAGAACTCACCGGCAAACTGCCCAAAGGCTTCGGCCACGACTGGACTGGCCTTTCCTATCAGGAAAAGCAGGCCTCCAGTCAGACCACCTTGCTCTACACCTTCTCCATCCTGATCGTCTTTCTCTTTCTGGCCGCCCTCTACGGCAAATGGGATGTCCCCTTCGCCGTACTTCTGATCCTACCGCTGGGTGTGGTCGGAGGCTTTATTGCCACCCATGCACGCGGATACCCCAGTGATGTCTACTTCCAGATCGGCCTGCTCAACACCCTCGGACTGGCCACAAAAAATGCGATCCTGATCGTCCAGTTCGCCATGTCCGGCGTGGCCGAAGGCGCGAGCCTAGTTGATGCCGCCCTCCAGGCTGTAAAACTGAGGCTCCGCCCCATCATGATGACCTCCCTAACCACCGGACTCTCCGTCCTGCCGCTCGCCCTCAGCACCGGCGCAGGCGCGGGTGCGATGAACGCCATCGGCACCGTGGTCCTCGGCGGCATGGTCAGCGGAACCCTACTGGTCATCCTCTTCGCCCCCCTCTTCTTCGTCATGATCGAAAAAACATTCGGCAAAAAGAAGCACAGTTGAAATAGGGGTCCTCCGAGGTTCTCGCGAAGTTCCGCTCCACATCAACCACCCATTGGAGTGCGTGTGGCAAAGAGGACGACGCGACGATAGATTTGGAACGGACGCGAATTCGGGGAGGGCTGCTGTCCTCAGCGGCCTTCTCTTTTATCCAGATCATTCCTTTGTAGCCATAATCCGACAGGTACAGCCTTTTGTAGACGTTGTTCGCCCCTTACCAAAAGCGCTAAACAGGGCAATACTTGATTCCACCGAGAAAAGTCTGCGAAAGCAATCACCCCGGATGGGGTGAAGGCATATAGCCCAGGGTCGGTAGACCCTGGGTTTTTGATTCTCCAATATCCCATGCACCCCGGAGGGCGTGCTGGAATACCTTGATGAACAACGCCTTACAACGCTGTCTTCGCGCACCTCGTCCGGGGTGCATGTTGTTTTTTTGTCGATTTCCCGGGGCCCAACGACCCCCGGCTATTATCCCCGGCCCCTCTAGGGCCATCATGACGCTGACCTTTGTCGGCGGCACCAACATTTTCAAAAATATAGCCTTTACAAGGTCTTCTCTTTCTCAATAATCAACCTTCAAAAGGCTATGCACTCCGTCTCTACGGGCTATCACTATAAACGCCGATTCAGACAAATAGTTCACGCAGCCTCAAAGGACGTTCGCCCAGAGATGATTTGACCCAGCCCTGGCAACGTGCCATATTCCCGAAAATGAGGTGAAACCATGGTAACCGTGCATCCAGAATATGTCGTTGATGAACAGCAGCACCGCAAAGCGGTTCTATTGCCTGTTGCAGAGTGGGAAAGCATCGTCGATGAACTTGAGAATCTTGACGATATTCGAGCGTTTGACGCCGCCAAGTCAGGCCCGCAAGACACGGTCCCTTTTGAACACGCGGTTCGCGAGATTCAAGA
>CAZBEO010000162.1:0-4043 GCA_964490935.1 uncultured Verrucomicrobiota bacterium | reverse complement strand
TAGGCGTAGGACGAACCATCGGCAGCCACATCCAGCACCTGCTGCGTCCAAGTGGCCATGTTCTCATCGTATTGTTTCATAACAAGCGCGTTGATGGTTTTGTCGAAGTAGACGATATTGATGCAATTGTTGATATCATATCGGAATGACACATCTGCAGAGGTATTGGTCGCCAGGGTGACGGGCGCTTTCCATGAAATATTAGTGGGGGATGTTTCGCTCAATTCGCGGGTGTAATAAAGTTCGCCATTGATGCGTTGCAGCGCAAAAAGCTTGTTGGATTGAACGGTTATTCGTTCCAGGTCGCCCAGTTTAAATGGGTCTGACCACTGGATACCGTCTGCTGTCTCGGAGCGTGTATAATACATGACCTCGTTACACTTGTAAGCGATCAGCGGCAACGAATCCTCTTTGGTAATGAACGAGACATACGAAATAGACGTATTGGTTGTTATGGTAATCAGGTCATCCCACGTTAAGCCTGCCGAATCGCTTGCCCTTAGCAGGTGAATACTGTTCCCGTTGTACAAGAGAAAGGCCGGGATTGCATTTAACGTCCCAAACTGCACGGACATGTCATCCGGGAGGGCATCTGCAATGACTGAAGGCGTACCCCACGCACTTCCGTTTTCATTATCGGCACACACCAGCATGAGATTCGAGGAGGAGCTGTACTGATAAGCAACGGCTGGGCGATCCTGAATAGATGCCAAGGTAACATTGGCCACCGACGAAGAGAATGCCACGGGTTCAACAGGTGCTGACCAATTGGTTCCATCTATGGTATCTGCCATCATGAAATAGAACTCTGGCTGGTTATCCTTGCTGTAGACAATCGCCGGCCTGTTGTTAATTACGGCGGCTGAGAAGTTTGAAACGTACCAGTTCAAACTTTCCACAACGTTGGTTGATTCATTCCACGTTGAGCCGCTTTCATCAGTTGCTGACCAATATTTGATCCAATAGAAGTTATCCGCAACATAGGATGGGCGGGGTGCTTTCATAACAAAAACTGATCGAATATTTCCGGATGAATCTAAAGCTGTTTTCGTCCAATTTGTCCCATTAGGTGAATCGGCCTTAAAATAATATAAAGCAGAAGGCCAAGAATAGGCTAATACAGATGGTATGCCTTGACCAACAGAGAAGTCGCGTATATAGAGGCCGCCGAGGTTCCCGATGCTGCTATTGATACTCATCGGACTTGACCAAGTTTGTACGGTCTCGGTATATAGAACGCTTTCTGTGTCGTGATCATAAAACACCGCTCCAATCTGTTCTGAAAGCATGTCTCGATAGCGCACATCACAAGCAACTTCCCCGCCACCGGAGGAGTTGATGTTTGTTGGCGCGGACCAGGTCGTCGCGTTGGCTTCATCGACCAGTACGAATTTCATATAATTATGCGATGGGTCGTAATAGACGGCGGCGGGATTTCCGCGGAAGGACGTGGCCGAAACATAAGACCCGGCATTCCCCGAATCGAGCACAAAGGCGTTGGTCCACGAGGTGGCGTTGACGTCGTTCAGCTTCACATAGTTGAGATCGCCAGAGTTTTTGTTGGCGTAGCAGATGGCGGGTGTATTCATCACATCCACGAGTGCTGAGTAGGCGCCCGCGCCGGAGGTGGCGTCGATGGTGACGGCTGTCCAAGAGGTAGCATTGACATCATTGATTCGCAGGTATTTTAACGATTGGTTGGCCCCATCGTAATATGACAACGAAGGCTTTCCGTTAATTACAGCGGAGGCAAGGTGGATGCCGCACTGGGTATTGGTGTCTAACGTGGAGATGGAAGCCAGTCTTGAGTCAAAATAACAGGTAATCCCCGTCTGCATCCCGTTGGTTGTTACGGAAATGAGTTTGACCGCCCCGCTTAAGCTGTCCATATCCGCCAATTTTTCATAGCCCACCGTGACGACTGGCGAGGAGGAAAACGCCAGCGGGTAGGTGATCGTTTGGCTGGAATAGACGCCATTCGTCACCGTGATGACAGTTTTTCCGGCCTGATATTTCTTGGCGAGTTGTTCGTAGGCCACAGACTCGCCCGCAAGTTTGGCGGACGTGATGGAGCCATCGGCGACGTTAGCTGCCGATACGGCGTTCGACGCCAGTTGCGCGCTGCCCACGGCTCCGTCGGCGATGGCATCGGAGGTCACGGCACCTGCTGCCAGCTTGGAGGAGTTCACCGCACCGTCCGCGAGCTTGGCGGTGGTGATGGCCCCATCCTCCACGGTTTTGGCCACGAGGGCATAGGGCACCGCCACGAGTTGCTGGCGGGGGGACATGACTTCGCTGTCGATGGTCAATTCCTGCCAGAGAGCCGAAGCAGAAAGCAGGTGCGGGAGCAAGTCCTGTCCACCCCAGGTGAAGCTGTACAACCCTTGGTTTACGGCGATTGTTCCCACCGCCTCTGTGTAGGCGGCGGTTCCGCCCGTGGCATTGGTATAGACGGACACCTCGATGGTCACGTTGCCGGTGACCGGTTGGCCGTTGGTGTCGGAGAGTTTTCCCTGATAATTCACCAGCAGAGGAACTTCAGCCTGCGCAGCGAAGGCCCATATCGTACCAAGCAATACCATCACGTACCACATGCGTCTTGTTTTCATCGGTCCCTCTTTTCCATACTTGAACGTCCCATCGGTTCCGTTCAGGGTTTCAATTGAACTTTGTAAAATGCCGTGGCGGCCTCCGTCGTGTTGGATGCATTGCACTCCGCCACCTGCCAGGGACCCGCGCCGTTGACGGCGGTCACCTCCGCAATAATGGTGGCATTGGTTTGCAAGTCCAGGACCGTCGTAGCGACTAGCACCTGATACACCTTACCCTCACGCCCTTGCCACGATAACTGTTGGCTTCCAGCCTGCCGCCAAAAGGCTGTCAGATAAAATAGACTACCGGCATCTAGCGGATTGGTGAAGGCCAACGCTTCGTCGCCATCGGGACTGCCATCGCCATCGGAATCGGCTTCGTTGATTAAGCTGGGCGTGTTGGGCTCGAACTCCGAGCCGCCCATTTCCTGCCAGTCCGTCAACCCATCCTCATCCGTATCCTGAGTTGATGTGGAAAGATCATTGACCGGATGAAGAAAGCCGCTGTGGTTGATGTAGGATGGCCCGGACGAAAATCCGACCGGCATTCCAAGCCCCATGACGGAAGTATTTACATAACGGCCCGAGGCTCCGCGCCCGCCAGAGGCATTCATGGCCCGGCTTACTTCTTCCACGGCATGGCACGGAATAGCGACGGCACCTGCCCATAGGAGCAAAATGCAGACCCTGATTAGTGAAGATATATTCAACAGCAAACTCTTTCTTTATCTACAACCAAACGATTTTGTAACCGTGGACCTCGCCCGCTGCCGAGTCAAGCGGCATCGCGCAAAGAAAGAGTTATTTTTTCACCACCCGCTTCGCTGGAGAACACGGAGTTCGCGGAGGGAAGAGAGACAAAAATTCTGTCCATTCTGAATGCAGAGAGGCAAGTGTCGGATTTTGGGAGGGATGCTGTCCTCAGCGTCCTTTTATTTTTCTCCCGCGCAGTCGTTTTTTTCTCTCTTCGCACTCACCCTACGCTCTTGCTCTCCGCACGGCTCGCGGGGACGCTCGCCCTCCCAGAACGCGCTCAATCTCTGCTTGGCCCGTGGGGACACGGGCCCTCCCGAGAGGGGAAATAATGGCCGTCGCCTTCGGCGTTGGAACGCACGGAGAGCACGGTGTTTGGATGCGGCGAATGCCAGCAGTGCGTGAACCAAGGTGACGGAAAAAAGAAGATGGCATCGGGCCGATGCCGCTCCCGTAGGCGTCTTTGTTGGACGGCGCGCGGCTCGCGCGCCTAGGCGTCGGAGCCCGACGCCCTCCACTTAATGAACTGTCCCAGCGATCTCGCAATTAGTGGTACGTTCCACCCTTGCGACCTTTGCGACCTTCTGTGAGAATCTCTTCCCTCTTTCTATGCGATCTATGCGTTCTTTCGCGGCCAACCCTCCCTCCCGAAACGCGCTCACTCTCTGCTTGGCCCGTGGGGACACGGGCCCTCCCGAG
>CAZBEO010000161.1:0-4209 GCA_964490935.1 uncultured Verrucomicrobiota bacterium | reverse complement strand
TCCCTCCCGGGAGGGCCCGTGTCCCCACGGGCCAAGCGGAGAGTGAGCGCGGAGAGCGGGAAAGAGAAATAAGGAATGGGTTTGTAAAAATAAAAGGACGTTGGGGACAACGTCCCTCCCGGGAGGGCCCGTGTCCCCACGGGCCGTGCGGAGAGTGAGAGCGTCCCGCGAGCCGTTCTTCTCGTAAAAATGCTCCTCGCGTCATTTTTTTTGCGACCATTCGTGTGATTCGCGGGCAAATATTGGGTTGCGGGGAACCCGCTTTGGATTACTCTTTCTTTGACCTTGCATTCGGATGGCTGTTGGTTAAAGTCTCCTCAGAGTGGCTCAAGACGAGAGGCTCAGGAGGTGCATTATGCGTGATATGTATGTTGATTCTTTGCTCGGGCGGCAGTCCTTTTTTTCTGTTTTCCAATGGTTGGAAAAAAGTCTTCAAAAAGTTCCAATGATTGGAAAAATCGGAAAAAAAAGTTCCAATGGTTGGAAACTTGTATTTTTGGCCGGGGGGCTCTGGTTTGGGACCGTCGGCGGTGTTTTGGGGGTGGTGACCACGTATTACGTGGATGCGGGTCGACCGAACGATTTGGGCGATGGGCTGAGTTGGGCTGCGGCAAAACAGTCGATTCAGGCGGCGGTAGATTTGACGGTGGATGGGGATACGGTGCTGGTGACCAATGGGGTGTATAATGTGGGGAGCGTGGTGCCACCGCTATCTTCCTCCACGAATCGGGTGTGTATTACCAATGCCATTACCGTGCAGTCGGTGCATGGGGCGGCGGTGACCACGATTGATGGGGGAGGTTTGCTGCGCTGTGTGTATGTAAGCCAGGGAACGATGATCGGTTTCACGCTGACCAATGGGACGGCGGTAGCGACTGCTTGGTCGCGGGATGACTATGGCGGTGGCGCGTTTGTGCAGAATAATGGGGTGCTGAGCAACTGTACGTTGAGCGGGTGTTCAGGGAATTACGGCGGCGGTGCGTATGTGGCGGGTGCCGGGGTGCTGAACCACTGCACGTTGAGCGGGAATTCGGTGGTGTATTCTGGTGGCGGTGCCTATGTGGAGGGTAACGGAATACTGAACCACTGCACGTTGAGCGAGAATTCGGCAGGGTATGCTGGTGGCGGAGCGGTTGTGACGATGGGGGTGCTGAATAACTGCACGCTGAGCGGGAATTCGGCGTTGGAGTATGGCGCTGGCGCCTATATGGGGTGGGAGGGTTCGACGCTGAACAACTGCACCCTGAGTGGGAATTCGGGGGCGAATTACGGCGGGGGGGCCATGGTGAACGGCGGAACGATGAACAACTGCCTGCTGAGCGGGAATGCTGGGGGTTATGGTGGCGGTGTGTCGCTGGAGGGTGACGGATATGGTCTCATCGCTATAGCGTGCGAGGGAACTCCCGGGTACGCCGGTGAGGGCGATGACGGGCACTCCGATGCGTTTGAGGCTGGGCAGCAGGCCGAGGAGCTCTTCCGTCTCGCCGCTGTAGCTCATGGCGATGACCACATCGCTGGGGCAGACCACGCCGAGGTCGCCATGCAACGCCTCGATGGGATGGAGCACGATGGCAGGGGAGCCAGTGCTGGAAAGGGTGGCCGCCATTTTGCGTCCGATGGGCAGATTTTTTCCGATGCCGGTGATCACGATTTTTCCGCCGTTGCTCAGGGATTTCAGGATGAGTTCAACGGAACGCCCAAACTCGAGTCCGATGCCGTCGCGCACCTTCTGCATGGCTTCGATTTCCGTGTTGAACACCTCTTTGGCTTTTTCTGCGTATTTCAAGTTCTGTTCTCCTGCGCGGGTAAATCAATTTTTTGCCCCATGAAACTGGATGCTCCCTTATCTTAATTTTCCACTGATTGGAAAATTATTCGTCCATTTTTCCAATGATTGGAAAAACGCGGGGGAGAGATTTTCACACAAAGCCACGAAGGCGTGGAGCAGCATAGCCGCAACCAAATGCTTTTTTGACAGGATCGACAGGATTTACGTGATAAAATGATCCTGCTTGTCAGTAGCAATCCGGTATTTATCCCTTCGCAAAACATAATCCTGCTCATCCTGTTAATCCTGTCTAAAACAAAGATGATCAACATGATATATCCGGTCAGAAGATTTATTTGCGTGAAAAAACACAATTATGAGAGGTAGTAGTACAAAGAAGGAGGGGCATTTGGGAGGGACGTTGTCCCCAACGTCCTTTTATTTTACCAACTCATTCGTTGTAATTCGTGCGGCGTGATCGGAGAGTAGTCGGTAGATTTCCTGGAGTTCGGGGTGCGTGGCGAGGGCTTCGAGGTGGGCGTGGATGGTTTGGATGTCGCCGCGTTTGGCGGGTCCGGTCAGGGCGGTGGCGGCACCGAGGGCGCGGACGTTTCGGAAGGTGGCCTGCATGAGAGGTGAAAAGGCATCCCAAAAGTCCTCGCGTGTGATGCCTGCGGCTTTCGCGGTTTGTTCTGCGGCGTCGAGGAGGACGGTGAGTCCGGAACAGGCGAGTACGGCGGCGGCATGGTAGGCAGTTTTATTTTCCGGGGCGATGCGACGGGGTATCATGCCGAGTGCCTCGGCGAGGCGGACAGCGGTTTCGGCGGCGGGTTCATCGCCCTCGATAAAGCAGTAGCTTCCAGGCAGAGAGAGGACGGCCTGTTCCACGGTGGCGAAGGTTTGGAGTGGGTGCATGGAAGCAATGAAGCAGCCGTACTGCTCCTTGGCGGGTTGCAGAATGGCACTGCTCAGAGCGCCGGAAAGATGCAGCACGATGGCGCCGCGACGGAAGGTGCTCTGGCGGGCGATTTCCCCGATCGCATCGTCGCGGACGGTGAGGAGCACCACGTCGGCGCGGGATGTCGCTTCTGTTATGGAACAGGCCTCGGGCGGCGGATTCAGGGCGCGGATGGTTTCGCGTAGGCGTGCGGGATCGCGACCCCCGAATGCGGCGACTTCGTAGCCAGCGGCAGGGAGGAGGCGGGCTAGGGCCCGTCCGACACGTCCGGGACCGATCAGGGCAATGCGTTGCGTGTTCATGCAGTAGTCTCCAGTTCCCGATAGAGTTGCAGGTGTGCCTGAATCCAGGCTTGTTCGGAGAAGTCACGTTGGGCCTTTTCGAGGGCGCGGTGCGCGAGGGTGGCGAGGCGTTCGGGATGGTGAACGGCCTGTGCGAGGGCGCCGGCGAGGGCTTCGGGATCGTCGGAAGGAACGAGCAGGGCGGATTGATCGTCGAGTTGGTCGGGTATGCCGCCGACACGGGTGGCGATGCAGGGCTTGTGCGCGGCGATGGCTTCGAGAATGGAAAGGGGAAAATTTTCAATGCGCGAGCAGAGAATAAAGACGTCGATAGCGCGGAAAAATTCGTCGCGCGGCATGAAGCCTGCGAGGGTGACGGCATCAGCCAGTTTGTGTTCATGAATGAACTGTTGCAGGGCGTCTTTTTCGGGTCCATCGCCAGCGATCAGGAGGCAGATTCGAGCGGCGGTGGCTGGGTCGCGTTCGCGAAGGAGCTGGAAGGCTTGGAGCAGGAGGTGCTGATTTTTTTCGGTGCTGAGTCGGCCCAGGGTTCCGAGGGAAAGGACGCTGGGGACAGCGTCCCTCCCGAGATTGTTCCTCCCTGGTGGGAGAGGGGAGTGAACGAGGCGGAGGCGTTGGGTGGGGATGTCGTGTTGGAGGAGGAAATCGCGATAGTAGGAGGAGAGGGCGATGACGCGGTCGAATCGCTTAAGGCATTGGAGATCGATCCAGGCGTAAAAGCGTTCTTTGGGGTCGGGGCGATTGAGCCAGCCGTGTACGGTGGAGACGAGGGGGATGTCGGTGCTTGCGGCGGCGAGGAGTCCGTGAAGATTGGCCTTGTAGCCGGTGCAGTGCAGGATGCTAGGCCCTTGGGCCTTGAGATGGCGGCGGATGGCCCGTATGAGGCTGAAAGAAAAGGGATGAGCGACGGCGTGGGTATGAAACGGAATGCCGCGTTCTTCGAGTTGCTGTTGCAGGTCGTGGGTAGGTTGATTCAACCGGGTTTCACCGATCAGCAGGAACGACGGGTTGCAGCCCGGCTCCTGTTGCAGGCGTGTGGCGAGGTCGAGTGTGGCCTGTTCCGCGCCGTAGAGGCGGCCTGTATCCTGTAGTAGAAAAAGAATGTTCATGTGGTCTCCCGTCTATGGTCTCCAGTCTGTGGTCTCCCGTCTATGGTCTCTAGTCTATAGTCTTCAACCGGT
>CAZBEO010000160.1:0-4401 GCA_964490935.1 uncultured Verrucomicrobiota bacterium | reverse complement strand
CGTCCGGGGTGCTGGTAATTTTGTATGTTCCGTGTTCCCGGGGTTTGGCGACCCCGGGCTATTTTCCAAGACCCCTCCGGGGTCATCTGCCTGTTTATAAAAAGTCGAAATTTTTCTGAAAGTACTTGCACCGAATGGGAATAATGTATAGGCAATCAAAAAAATCTTCAGGTCGTCTATTCTGTCGATCGCCGATAAAAAATCACTAGAAAACGAGGTAAGGTTATGGCTTTTGCGCGCGTAGTTGGGACCGAAATCATGGATGGAGCTGGGGCTCCGATTTATTTGCAGGGGGTGGGGATCGGGAATTGGTTGCTTCCTGAGGGGTATATGTTCGATATGCTGAAGAGCGCGAAGTATGATTCGCCTCGCGGGATGAAGACGCTGACGTATGAGTTGATCGGGCCGGAGGAGGCGGATGAGTTTTGGGGGATTTGGCGCGAACGCTATTTTAATCGGGACGATGTGGAGGCACTGGCGCGTGATGGGTATAATTCGATCCGTATCGCGTTTGACTGGAAGGTGCTGTTTGATGAGCGGACGCTGGCGGTGCTGGAGGATGGGTTTGCGCTGCTGGATCAGGCGGTGGCGTGGTGTAGGGAGTTTGGGTTGTGGGTGATTCTGGATCTGCACGGGGCGCCGGGTGGGCAGAATGGTACGAACATTGATGATGGGTGGGGGCATCCGTGGCTGTTTTTGTCGGAGCGGGAGCAGGAGCGTACGTGCACGATTTGGCGGGTGATTGCGGCGCGGTATCGGAAGGAGGAGATTGTGCTGGGGTACGATCTGCTGAATGAGCCGCTGCCGGAGATTTATCGTGAGTATTATCCGTTGCTCGATCCGCTTTATAAGAAGGTTGCGAAGGCGATCCGCGAGGTGGATCGGGAGCATATTCTGATTTTGGAGGGGGTGAACTGGGCGTCGGACATTACGGCTCTCGGAGAGCCTTTTGATGATAACGTGGTGTATCAGTTTCACAAGTATTGGAGCGATTGCACGAAGGAGAAGATTCAGCCGTTTCTGGATTTTCAGAATCGTTGGCAGGTGCCGCTCTGGTGCGGGGAGACGGGCGAGAACCAGTATGCGTGGTATCGGGATTGCAGCCGTTTGCTCAAGGAGCACAACATCGGTTGGAATTTTTGGCCGCACAAGAAGCGGGGGGAGAATTCGTCGCCGTATAATCTGGTGATGCCGGAGGAATGGGCGGCGGTGTTGAATTATGCGCGGACGGGGGAACGCCCCTCGCGAAAGACGGCGCAGGCGGCTTTTAGCAAGCTGCTGGATGCGATACAGATTGGCCGTTGCGAGCGGGATGAAGAGGCCATTCAAAGCTGGCTGAACCCCTGAGCAGGCGGCGGGGTCTGAGCCGACGCAATGATTTTCAAATTAATGAGGATGATGGAAAGGGATGAAACATGAGCAGCGATGGTAAGAAGGCGATTGATTTTGATGCGCGGAGTTTTGTGATTCGGGGCGAACGAAAAATTCTGGTGGGTGGGGAGTTTCATTATTTCCGCACGCCGGCGGCGTTGTGGGAGGACCGTTTGATCAAGATGAAGGCGTCGGGCGCGAATTTGGTGACGACGTATATTCCGTGGAACTGGCATGAGCCGGAAGAGGGTAAGCAGCTTTGGACGGGGGATCGGGATCTGGGGCGTCTTCTGGAGCTTTGCACGAAGCATGAATTTTTTATTATCGTGAAGCCGGGTCCGTATTGCTGTGCGGAACTGGATTTCGGTGGGCATCCGGACTGGTTGATCGGGAAAGACATCAAGCTGCGTGAGCTGGATGAGTGTTATCTGGCGTATGTGGATGCGTGGTATAAGAAGATTGCGGAGGTGATCCGTCCATATCTGGTGACGCAGGGTGGGAATGTGGTCTGCATTCAGGTGGAGAATGAGTATGACCATCTGATCAATTACGGGGAGAACGAAATCACGCTGGAGGATGCGCTGACCTATTTCGGGAAGTTGAAGGGGATGATGGAGAAATACGGCATCGACATTCCCAAATTCGCCAACGAGGCGGAATTTCTGCGGGGGAAAGGGATTATTGATACGCGGACGTATTATACGAATATCCCGTCGTTCCAGGATTGGATGTGGAATTTCAAGCACTTCGACGAGAAGATCATGAAGGCGAAGGAGGGGCAACCGAATTGCCCGACGATGATTCTGGAGTTGCAGGTAGGCTGGTTTTCGATGTTCGGGCATCCTGATTATGTGCCAGGGCTGGATTTGACGGAGGCGGTGTCGAAGAGCGTGCTGATGGAAGGCGCTTCGGTGCTGAATTATTACATGTATGCGGGTGGGACGACGTTCCCGTTCTGGGGCTGCCGAGGGGATGTGGACGGCGTGAGCCTGCGGGATAACGATCATTATGCGGGAAGTCATTGGGATGGTCAGTATCACTATGAGCTGGCGGCTAAGGGCATCGGCATTACCAGCTCGTTTGACTTTGGCGGGGCACCGGTTCGGGAATGGGGAGAATTGATGCCGGATCGGTATTACTGGCTGAAGGCATTCAATCGGTTCACGCAGGATTTTGCGGGTTTGCTGTTGGAGTCCGACAACACGGACGCGGTGGTGCTGCTCGGTGGTGGTTCGGAGTTGCGGGTGATCGGTGCAGGCGGCGCGGCGAATGATGAGGCGTATGCGCATTACGATGTTTCGAAGGTGGATCTGATCACGAAAAAGCGCGGAGAGGAAACGCTGATCTGCGTGCGCAACCTGTCGGACGAGCCGCATACGGTGGATATCGGCTGGAAGAAAACAGGGGTGCGGGTGTTCAGCGGGGTTGCGTTGCAGCCGAGGGAAGTGCTGATTCTTCCGGTGTGTGTTAAGGTGGCTGGAAGCGGCGTGACGCTGCTTTCGAGCACGTCGGAACTGCTGTTCAACCGGCAGCCGGGCGGGGCGGTTCAATTGGGACTTTACGGGCGCAAGCATCGCTCGGGTGAGGCGGTGTTCGATGTGCCTGCGGATCAGGTGCGTGTTGTTTCCGGCGACGTGGAAGTTGCGTCGGATGGGAAACACACGGTGCTCCGTTATCGGCATGAAGGGGTTCAGGCGGTTCAGGTGGGCGATGTGACGGTCTATCTGGTGGAGTTGGATTTGGCTGGCAAGATCGAGTGGGCGGCAGATGGCCGATTGATTGCGGCGGATGCGTATTCGGTGAAGAGCATTCAGGGTGGAAAGGACGGCGTGGAACTGACGGTGGATGCGCGGTTGGATGCGGTGAATGCGTTCACGGTGCTCGGCGGGGCTTGCGCTTCGGTTTCCGTTCAGGGACGCGAGGTGAAGTCGGTGTCGGATGCTGCGTCAGGCAGGACCTCGTTTGAATTTCCGACGGATGACTCGGGCCGCACAAAATTGTGCTGGCAGTGCGACTGGAAGGTACAGGGCGATGCGGCAGAGCGGCTACCTGATTATGACGACGGCCATTGGCAGGTGTTGGACAAGCTAGACTCGTTGGAAAATCTGGGGCTCTTTGGTCATGGCTATTTCTGGTATCGCGGGTCGTTCGATGTGCCCGAGGGGTTGACGGATGCGAAACTCTTTTATACCGGGAACGATACGGATCGGCAGTATATCTACATCAACGGAAACTTGGTGTGGGCGGGCATCGCGGAGACCGTGAAGGCCAATCTGAAGGGTGCGCTGAAGACAGGAAAAAATTCCGTGGCGATTCTCTATCAGAATTTCTATCACAACAAGTCGCATCCTCACGAGGGAGCGATCATCAAGCACAGTGGTGTGATGAAACCGCTTGAGATCAAAGGAACGCTGGACGGGCGGGCTTCGGTCATCACGGTGAACCAATTGGCGATTCGCCAGGATTTGACAGGTGTGCGAGCGGGCTATGCGGCGGCGGAGTTCGATGATTCGGACTGGATCAAGGTGGAGCAGGGGGATAAATACCTGCTGGATGATTCCATCGGAGAGCTTCTCTGGATGCGGCGTAGTTTCACGATGGCGAGTGGGCCGGGCGTTCAATGCGCGGTCAAGCTGACGATTCCAAAAGCGGAGCGCCGCTGCTTCATTTATGTGAATGGCCAGGCCGTGGGTTGGTATGAATCCATCGGTCCGCAGCAGGATTTCTACCTTCCGGAATCTTTGTTGAAAGAGGAGAATGTGTTGACGGTTCTGGTGGACGGGCATCACGGCTTTTTGACGGAACCGGTGCTGGGCACCTTCTACGAAACGGTGGAAATGAATGTGTTGTTGAAAAATTAACCACGAATCCTGTAGGATGTGGATATTACACGTAGTCATTTTCCGGTAAGCGACGGAGGGTAGAGGCCATGTCGATCAACAAATGCGTAGAGCAATGGTTTAGTTCCGAGGATGGAAGACGGTATACGATATCGAAGCAGGATAATCTGGAGTTCGGCGAGGTGTCGCG
>CAZBEO010000159.1:0-4595 GCA_964490935.1 uncultured Verrucomicrobiota bacterium | reverse complement strand
GCGCAATGCGCTGTCCGCCTGGCCCGTATCATCGGTTGGTTCCTGCTCACTCATGGCCTGCTTATAGAAGGCCAGAAAACCGAACTCAATAAAAAAGAAGTCTCATTTTTGAGAATTTTTGTTTGATCATTTTGAGAATCGCGTGTACTACATCTCCCCGTGTGCGGGTGTCAGAAAATAGTCGGGGACGGGACGGAATCCGAAAAAAGATGATCACAGCTTCTCATAATCAATTTTTTAAGACGATCCTGAAACGGACGACACTGGAAACCCACGTCCTGAACACGGTGCAGGCCGAGGCCGAGCAAAGTGGTGTCGCCCTCGAAAAAATCCTCCTGGACAAGCAACTGATCACCGAACACGACCTAATCCTCGGCATGGCGGAATATCTGGACATACGCCCCATCACCCTTGACGACTTCACCCCGCACGATGTCCTCATGGAACTGCTTCCAAAGTCTACCTGGAAGCAACTGCGAATGCTCCCCATCGCACGCATCGGAAAGATGCTTACCGTGGCCACCTGCGATCCGTTCAACGTGCCCGACATCGAGAACGTCCAGGCGCAAACCGGCCTCGACGTGGTCATCCTTGTTGCCGCCGAAAAGGAAATTAACCGGGTACTCGACAGCTTCACCAAGGAACCAGCACAGGCCCTGGAAGACATCCTGAAGGACATGGCCAACGACGACGAAATCGAAGTCGGCGAAAATGCCACCGAAGATGCCAGCCTGGATGAAATGATGGAAAGCGCCGAGGATGCCCCCGTCATTCGTATTGTGAACTCGATCCTGATCGAGGCCTTGCGCAAAAAGGCCAGCGATATTCACATCGAGCCCATGGAAAAATCCATCCGCCTGCGCTACCGTGTGGACGGCATTCTCTACGAAAATCCCAAGCCGCCCAAGAGCTTGCAGAACGCCATCATCTCCCGCATTAAGATCATGTCCAACCTCAACATTGCTGAGCGCCGGGTCCCGCAGGACGGACGCTTCAAGATCAAAGCCCTCGGCAAGGAAGTGGACCTGCGTGTCAGCATCCTACCCACCGTACACGGCGAAAAAATTGTGATGCGCACGCTGGACAAATCCTCCCTCGCCCCCAACCTCGCCGCCCTGCATCTGCGGGAATCCGACTATGAAAAACTCATGTTCGCCATCAATCAGCCACACGGCATGCTGCTCGTGACCGGCCCCACCGGCAGCGGAAAAACCACCACCCTCTACTCCGCCCTCCAGGAACTCAACAAGCCGGATGTCAACATCATCACCGTCGAAGATCCTGTCGAATACCAGCTCCCCGGCATCAATCAGGTACAGACCCACGCCGACGTCGGCCTGACCTTCGCCGCCGGCCTCCGTTCCATCCTCCGACAGGACCCCGACATCGTGCTCATCGGTGAAATTCGCGACAATGAAACCGGCTCCATTGCCGTACAGGCCGCCCTCACCGGACATCTCGTACTCAGCACCCTGCACACCAACGACGCCGCCGGAGCCGTCGCCCGGCTCGCCTACATGGGCATCGAACCCTTCCTCCTCGCCTCCTCCCTGATCATGACGCAGGCCCAGCGCCTCTACCGAAAGCTCTGCCCCACCTGCAAAAAAATAGCCGTCTTTCCTGAAGAAACGCTAAGAAAAAACCGCCTGGACCCCGAAAAATTCCGCCACGCCACCTTCTATGAAGCCGTAGGCTGCCCCAAGTGCGCCAACATGGGCTACAAAGGCCGCGGCGCCCTTATGGAAATTCTCCTGCTCAGCGAACACCTTCGCCACACCATTCTCGAAAGCACCGATGCCAATGTCATCCGTAATGCGGCCGTACAGGAAGGCATGGCCACCCTGCGCGACGTAGGCCTGTCGCAGGCTGAAGCCGGCGCCTCCACCATCGAAGAAATCCTGCGCGTCACCACTTCGGAGTAACTCATGGCCACAAAAGACTTCACCAAATCGGCGCAAGATGCCAAAAAGAAAAAAAAGAAGAAGGGTGCAAAAGTCCGAGGTGCCGGGAAAATCCGGAACAAAGCGCTGCCCATTTTCACGCGGCAGCTCTCCGCCATGCTCGGTTCGGGCATGCCGCTCGTACAATGCCTGATGGCGCTCGAAGAACAGAGCGAAGATGTCAATTTTCGCCCCGTGGTGGCCTCCGTCCGCATGCGGGTGGAAGGTGGCGCCATGTACTCCGAAGCGCTCGCGACCTATCCCACCATCTTCGACGGTCTCTACGTCAACATGATGCGTGCCGGCGAAATGGGCGGCATCCTGGCCGAAACAGGTGCCCGCGTGGCCACCTTCCTGGAAGCCAGCGGACGACTCCGCCGCAAGGTCAAATCCGCCATGATGTATCCCATTATTGTCCTGCTGGCGTCCCTCATCCTGGCCTCCGCACTGATCGTCTTCGTCCTGCCCACCTTTGTCGGCATGTTCTCCGATTTCGGTGCCGCCCTACCCGGCCCCACCCAGGCACTGCTCGACATTAGTAATGCCATACGCAACAATGCCCTTCTCACTATCGGCATTTTGGTGGCCCTGATTTACGGATTCGTCCGCTTCAAAAAAACAAAAAAAGGTGCCTACATAATCGATGAAATGAAACTACGCTTCCCACTCCTCGGCAAGCTGGCCCAGGGCCTGGCCATCAGCCGTTTTTCCTCCACCTTTAGTCAGCTCATGCACAGCGGCGTGCCCATTCTTCAAGCCCTCGAAATCGTCGGACTCGCTACCGGAAATCTCGTCATCGGCAAGGTCCTAAACGATGCCAGGGCCACGGTCGAGCGCGGCGAACCCCTTTCCAGCGCTCTGACAAAAAGCAAATACTACCCCCGCATGCTTATCCACATGCTCGCCGCTGGCGAAAAAACCGGGAAAGTCGAGGAAATGCTCGATAAAACAGCCGAATTTTATGAGGACGAAGTCGAATCCATGGTCGCCGGGCTCACCTCCATGATCGAACCCCTTCTCATGGTCTTCGTGGGGCTGCTGATCGGCGGCATCGTCATCTGTATGTTCCTGCCCATCTTCAAAATGAGCGAAATTATCAACATGTAGCAGTGAAGGAGTATTCATGGCACGCATCTTAACGGTGGACGACGAACCAGTCATCCTCAGCATCCTCAACAAAATTCTTATCAGCAACGGCTATGATGTGTCTCCCGCAAAAAATGGCGAAGAGGCCATGCGACTCCTGGAAAAAGAAACGTTTGACTTGCTGATTTCGGACATCAACATGGAACCCGTCAACGGCATGGAAGTTCTGCGCTTTGCGCGCGAGAAGTCGCCTGAAACCCAGGTCATCATGCTCACCGCCTTCGGCACCGTCTCCACCGCTGTCGAAGCCATGAAATGCGGCGCCTACGACTATATCACCAAGCCCTTCAAACTCGATGAACTGCAGATCACCGTGGAACGTGCTCTCGAATACGGCAACATACTGGCCGAAAACAAGGGCCTCAAAGAACGCCTCCTAGCCACCAACCAACTCGACAACATCGTCTCGGAAAGCGACGGCATGAAGCAGGTATGCGAAATGGTCGAGCGCGTAGCCCCCACCGACACGACCGTCCTCCTCTACGGAGAAAGCGGCACCGGAAAGGAACTCGTCGCACGCGCTCTGCACCAATACAGTAACCGGAAAAAAGAAGAATTCATCGCCGTCAACTGCGCCGCCCTGCCTGAACCCCTCCTCGAATCCGAAATGTTCGGCCACGTCAAAGGGGCCTTCACGGGTGCCACCTCCAGCAAGGAAGGCCTCTTCGAATCCGCTCATGGCGGAACGCTCTTCCTCGATGAAATCGGCTCCATGCCCCTCTCCATCCAGTCGAAACTGCTGCGCGTCCTGCAAGACATGCAAATTCGGCGGGTTGGAGGCACTCAGAACGTCGCCGTGGACGTCCGCCTCATCGCCGCCTCCAACGAACGCCTTGAAGACCTCATCGAACAAGGACGATTCCGCGAAGACCTCTTCTATCGCCTCAGTGTCATTACCATTGACATCCCCCCGCTGCGCGAACGGATCACGGATATCCTGCCCCTCGTGCAGCACTTCCTGAAGCGGCGTACCCGGCCCGATCAAGACACCCTCTCGATTGATCATGAAGCCGAAACCATTCTCGAACGGCACACCTGGCCTGGAAATGTTCGAGAGCTGGAGAATGTGATACAGCACGCCATCACCTTCGCGGAAAACAACACCATCACTCGCTCCGCTCTGCCTCCAAAACTCGTCGAATCCGTGGGCGAATTGCCCCCTGGTGGAAGCAGCACCCCCACAGCCGCCAACAGTCAGGCCGCCAAATTCAAGGGAAAATCCCTGAAAGCCTTTCTCCGCTCCAAAGAAAAGGAATACCTCTCCAACGTCATGAATAATCTCAATGGCGACAAAGAAAAAGCGGCCCAGGCTCTCGACATTAGCGTGGCGACCCTCTACCGCAAACTCTCCGACAAGACCTGACCATAAATTTGATCTCCCACTGGACGGCACGCGGCTCGCGTGCCTCAACCCTCAAAGCCCATCGCCCACCATTTCCGAAACCATTGCTCTGCTGGACGGCACGCGGCCCGCGTGCCTCGCACGTCAAAACCCATCGCCCACTGGCC
>CAZBEO010000158.1:0-4815 GCA_964490935.1 uncultured Verrucomicrobiota bacterium | reverse complement strand
GGGCGGTGTGAGAGCCATCCCACCGGGCTTGCCCCGGTGGTGAATAAAGTTGAGGGGGGCGTGGCTGCCCCCACCATGCCAAGACAAAACTCAAAAGTTTAATAGGCTTATAATGAACGATTTGCAGTCGTGGGCGGCCTCTTCAAGCCGCAAGCCGCTTGTTGCGTGAGCGCATTCCGGACGATGCCGATTCGTGGTTGTTGTTCTTTGATGAGATTCAGGCCTGCCCAGAAGCGGTGGAGATGCTCCGGTATTTTTATGAGGAACTGCCCGCGCTGCATGTGATTGCGGCTGGTTCGCTTTTAGAGGTCGCGCTTCAGAGGGAACATATCTCCTTTCCGGTAGGCCGCGTGGAGTTTCGCTATCTATACCCAATGACTTTTGAGGAGTATCTCGGTGCGGCTTCCAATAGCGCGGTGGTTGATTTATTCCATCAGGTACCTACGCCGGCGTATGCCGAGGCAGAATGGCAGTAATTTTCGACTTCTGAATATCCCTTATTATCATGCCGCTAAAATCAGCTTTTATTTGAATGTAAGAAGCCAAAAGCCAGAAGCCAGAAGTCAGAAGGCGGAAAAGTCTCAGGATGAACAGAAGGTAACGAAGAGAGAGCAAACCACGAATTGACACGAATCGGCACTAAAAAAACTTCGCGCCCTTTGCGTCCTTCTGTGAAAATTAATTTCATGTCCAGCATGGGCAAAACATTAAATTATAGGACCCCACGGGCTCCCTTATTATTAAAAAAAAACACCTTGTTGACATAAGACCGTGTTTGATGTAGGCATTACATTGCATGTAAACCGGTAATAGTGCCATGTATATAAACAGAATCGCTGAAAAAAAGCTGAAAATCCTGCTTGAAGGGCATAAAATCGGCTTGGTACTCGGGGCGCGGCAGGTTGGTAAAACGACGCTGGTTGGTCATGTAACGGCCCAAAACCTGTCACTGATGCTAAATTTTGACATTGAAATAGACAAACTTCGGTTTTTATCGGCATCAAAAATGGCACCTCGTGATGCGTGGGTCAGTTTTGGCCAGCCAGAGATATTGATCCTCGATGAAGCGCAACGCCTGCCTGATGCATCGCGAATTGTGAAGGGGTGGTATGATGCGGAGTTACCGCTCCGAGTGATCATGCTTGGGTCGTCGAGCCTTGAACTACTTTCACAATCCACAGAAAGTCTGACTGGACGCAATGAAAAGGTGTGGTTGCCGCCGCTGATTTTTGAGGAAACACTTGAAGCTCAGGCATGGTATACACGTTCGTACACCCATGACACGCTTCGGGAGACATTTGCTGGTCCTCTGCATGCTTTTCTGGTGGAACGAATGGTTTATGGGTCTTATCCTGAAGTTGTAACGACTGATCAAAGAGGGCCGTTGCTCCGAAACTTAGCTGCTGACTATCTGTGGAAAGATATTCTGCAGACAGGCCTGGTTAAAACACCGGATCAGATTAAGCGTCTGCTGATGCTGCTTGCTTATCAGGTGGGGTCGGAAGTTTCAGTTAATGAGCTGGCCACCCAATTGCAGATGGCGCGTGCCACCGTTGATCGTTATATTGATTTGCTGGAGCAGTGTTTCGTTATATTCCGGTTGCCTGCGTACAGCACCAATCCGCGAAAAGAAATATCCAAGAGCAGGAAAATTTATTTCTGGGATACGGGTATCCGGAATGCACTTCTCAATCAGTTTTCAACGGATGAACTGCGACCCGATATTGGCCGTTTGTGGGAAAACTGGGTTATTGCAGAGATTGCAAAAAGAAATCTCTTGGAGGGCATCCCATGCGAGTTGTTTTTCTGGCGCACGCGTCATCAGTCCGAGGTGGACTTGGTTGTGAACACGGGCACCGGATTGAAAGCGTTTGAGATTAAGTGGCGGCGAAAGAGCAAGACTTGTCGTGCGTTTGTGGATACGTATGGAGTGGTGCCGGCATTGCTTGACTCAACGAATCCTTTTGTAACGGAGAATGTTTTTTAAAAAAGACCACTTGCGGAAGTTTGAACAGAAGGTAACGATGCAATACCTGTTGAATTCGATGCAGCAGCAGGGTATGAAACGAAGGGATTTTGTAGGGCCAGAACCCAAAATCAAATTTGAAGAACTCGTCCGCATCATGGCCGACGCCGACACGGAACTGGTAAAGAAATAAATGCAGGAAAGAGCAAAAACACTGGCCACGCGTATGGGAACGACGACTCATGAATCGTCGCTTCGCTACAAGATCAAACGCCTCATGCGTAACGAATCTTTGGATAATGAATCCATCGAAGATTGGTTGGTTGATGTAGCCAATGATCGGGGCGCCAGGGTCGTATTCAGGGCAACAGGCGGGGTAAGAGAAAACCGGAAATTCCCCGGACAGGAAGAGTTCTCCAATGAAGAGCTGGTGGTGGCATTATGCCAGTTGAACTGCGCGGACCGTCCGCAAATATTGCGCTTGGCTTCACAGCTCATATCCGGAATGGAGTTGAAGTTAAATGATCTTTTGCGGCTGGCTGTCATGGAACGCGCCAGCCGCGTGGTCAAGGATATCGCGGAACAGGCACTCAAGGTTGATCCAAAACATCCGGCATGGGTATTTCTCAACCAGTCCCTTCAAAAAGAAACAAAACTGGCTGAACCACTCCTGCACTGGACTCGCTTGGCCGAGCCTCTGTTTGCCCCGCATTCGACGAAAAATATTGGCTGGAAACTTGTGTCCTGATGAATGCGCAGCTCATACTCAACGAACTGGATGCCCGCCTCAATATGCCCGTAGAGCTGACTCTTTACGGGCGTGCCGCGATTCAGCTGGGCTTCAAAAATCCCCCCGAAGACGCCTTGCTAAGCATGGATGTGGATGCCGTATTTTGGATGGGTCAGGCCGAACAACTCAACGAAAAAACCAATTTTTGGGAAGCTGTGGAGCAGGTTAATCGGGCGTTGGGGGAGCAGGGGCTGTACATCAGCCATTTCTTTGAAGAAGACATGGTTATCTTGCGTCCAGATTGGAAAGAACGGCGGGCAAAGATTGAATCCTCCTTCCGTAAAATTGATCTTTTCCGCTTGTCGGATGTCGATTTGCTTTTAAGTAAGTTGATGCGTGATGATCCTCAAGATCAACAGGATGCCTTGTTCATTACAAAAGAAGCTGGATTATCTTTGGCGGATATTCAGTCCGCCATTCAACGCGCCCGCATACCCCCCATACCCGAAATAATCGAGGAATTTAAAAAAGCCTCCCGACGCCTCTTAAAAGCTTTCAGTGATTCCTGAAAAGGTCTGTGCCCTGCGGTGTTTTTCAGTTCGCGATAGCATGCCAATCATGGGCAAAACATTAAATTATAGGACTGACCCCTCGGGCTTTTCCCCTCGGGCTTTTCCAACCGGGTATAGCTGAATAGCCGTACCTTCTCACCCGCGAGTATTGGCCCACCAAAAGCGAAACATTAAATTATAGGACTGGTTGGGTAATCATCGATACAGGTCTTGTTATGATACAGAATAAGTGTATATATGGAGTTGCATCGATACAGAATTGTTTCATAATATCCCTTGTTATGTGTTGTGAGTATGTTTAATAGGCTGATAGTAAATGAGTTGCAGTTGTGGGCGGTCTCTTCGAGTCGCAAGCCGCTTGTTATACGCGGGGCACGGCAGGTTGGGAAAACGGTGGCTGTTCGTATTTTTAGCAAAGGCTACCGGCATTATTCTGAATTAAACCTAGAATTCGATGAAAATGCCGCGTTTTTCAAGCGCGGTCTGAAGGCTCACGAAATCATTCAGGCCATCAAGTTGCGTGAGCACATACCGGACAATGCCGATTCGTGGTTGTTGTTCTTTGATGAGATTCAGGCCTGTCCAGAAGCGGTGGAGATGCTCCGGTATTTTTATGAGGAACTGCCCGCGCTGCATGTGATTGCAGCCGGTTCACTTTTAGAGGTCGCACTTCAGAGGGAACATATCTCCTTTCCGGTAGGTCGTGTGGAGTTCCGCTATCTATACCCAATGACTTTTGAGGAGTATCTCGGCGCGGCTTCCAATAGCACCGTGGTTGATTTATTCCATCAGGTACCTACGCCGGCATATGCCGAGGCAGAACTTTTTGCGCTCTATCATCAATATGCATTAATCGGGGGTATGCCAGAAGCCGTTGCAGAATATGTGCGGACAAAAGATGTGGTCGCCGTGAACCATGTATATGAAAATCTGTTTGCGGCCTATTTGGATGATATCCCGAAGTACGCGAGAAATGAGACCATGGCACGAGTGCTTCGGCATTGTTTAAAAAGCGCGCCTGCCTTGGCTGGAAAGCGGATCCAGTTTGCCGGGTTCGGTGAGTCGAATTACCGGTCGCGCGAGGTTGGAGAAGCGCTGCGAACACTCGAACAGGTGATGCTGATCTCGTTGCTGTATCCAACCGTTGCCTTGGAGCCTCCGTTTCTTCCAAATGAGCGGAAATCACCACGTCTGCAGTTTATTGATACGGGGTTAATTCACTATTTGACAGGGGTTCAGCACGAACTTATTGGAATGGATGATTTGTCGGCAGCCTTTCGCGGGGGGCTACTAGAGCAACTAACGGCGCAGGAACTGATGGGCGGATGTTATAATGTGCGAAAGAAACCGCTGTTCTGGGTGCGCGAGAAAACACAGTCGCAGGCCGAGGTTGATTTTTTGGATACACAGGGCGTGGTTCCTCTCCCTATTGAAGTGAAATCCGGTGCGGCAGGTAAATTGCGATCACTGCGCCGCTTTGTTGAAATGCAACCACTGTCATCCCATAAGGGGTTGATTTTTGGCATAGTGCCCGCGTAAGTCGTTGC
>CAZBEO010000157.1:0-5061 GCA_964490935.1 uncultured Verrucomicrobiota bacterium | reverse complement strand
CCACACCCTTACCAACTGCGACACCCACAACAATTCCGACAGCAACAACCGTGCCGACGCCGGCTCCAACTCCGACACCGACACCCAGAACACCGCTGGACTTTGATGGTGATCACAAGTCTGACATCGGATGCTACTATGCGCCCGGTGGGAATTGGTACTTGTATCGAAGCACCGCTGGATTTACGTCGATGACGCTTGGATATGGGGGGACTGTGCCAGTGGTTGGTGATTTCGATGGCGATGGATTGTGCGATTATGGAACCTATTATCCGCCAAGTGGCGAATGGAAGATCATGAGAAGTTCCCAGGGGCTCGTGACCAGAAATTTCGGCTTTGCTGGCACGTTGCCAATCACCGGTGATTTCGATGGCGATGGAATACAGGATTTTGGGTGCTATTACGCACCTAACGGTGGGTGGTACATATACAAGAGCCGTGGCGGGTTTTGGGAAAACAACTTCGGATACGCAGGCACGGTACCAGTAACCGGCGACTTCGATGGAGATGGGATCGATGATTTTGGCTGCTACTACGCACCGGGTGGGAATTGGTACCTCTACAAAAGCCGCGATGGCTTCTGGGCAAATAACTTTGGTTATGAAGGCACGGTACCAGTAACCGGCGACTTCGATGGCGATGGCACTTGCGACTTCGGTTGCTATTATGCACCGGGTGGGAATTGGTACTTGTACAAGAGCCGTGACGGATTTTGGGAGAATGCCTTTGGATATGCAGGGACTGTGCCCGTGACGGCTGACTACGACGGGGACGGCATCTGTGATTTCGGGTGTTATTATGCGCCGGGGGGGAACTGGTATTTATATAAAAGTCGAGAGGGATTTTGGACAAACAACTTCGGCTATGCTGGCACCGTGGCTTTGGGGGGGATACCCACTGAACCGGCACCCACTCCAACCCCGACGCCTCGACCGACCCCAACGCCGCAGCCAACGGCAACTCCGAGACCACAGCCGACTCCAACCCCATGGCCGACGGCTACCCCAAGGCCCCAGCCGACCGCGACCCCGCGGCCAACGGCAACTCCGAGACCACAGCCGACCCCAACCCCAATTCCTGCGCGATTCCTGAACTATGGAAATGGAACTATATTAGACAGAACAACTGGCCTCATGTGGGCACAAAACGCGAATCTCGGCGGGTCGATGTACTTGTCAAGCGCTTATACTTATTGTGCAAACCTGTCATTGTATAGCAACTGGCGAGTTCCAACTATAAGTGAATTGGAATCAATTATCACAATTGGAAGAATGTATCCAGGATGCCTTCCGGCGGGACATCCCTTCACGAATTTGAGCTACGATGCAGCATATTGGTCGGCATCAGGCGGCGGGAATATCTATTGGGTTATTAGATTTTATGGTGGCGTGGGGGGCGCTGCGTACAAAAGCGGAGTTGATCGAACGCAGGGGGGAAGGTATTTATTATGGCCCGTGAGAAACCCGTAAAAACCCTGTCAAAATAATATGGACGGCATAAAACGCACGACCCATCGGAACATCGATGCAGATATAAACACAAACCTGTGGTTTTTCTTTCTCGCTTTGCTCGGTCACTCCGTGACATCCAACATTTCATGTTGAAAGAAATCTTTTCCCTGCATCTCGGAGATCCGCCGAGGTGGACACGTTGCATGCGTCGATCCAGTCTTCGACTGGCCCCCATCCCCCCGGTTGCGCGACACCCCCCTTCCCCCAAAAGAAAACGCCCGCCTCGAACCGAGGCAGGCGTTTTGTGGGGTGGCTATGTCGTTGCAGCGTTACGCCGTGACGGCAGGCTCGGGGATGATGCCGGTGTCCGTGTTCTGCCGGATGCCGGCGAACCGCTTGGACAGGTCATCACTAATTACCTTGGCGTTTTGCACCTTCAGCTTGCTGGCATTTTTCACCGTGCGGTAGAAGGCCAGCGCCGCGATGTAAGCCTCACTTCCGGTCTGTAGCATCGTGTCGTTGATTGCCGCAACCAGCGGGTTCAGCAGCTTCGCCATAGCCTGAAGCTGGGAGTACAGATTCAGGTTTTCGGTCATTTCGGGAATGTCCAGAAACGCCGGAACAAGATTACTGTAGCTCTTGGCGTATTCATTGGCTTTCTCGACGAAGGCCACCGACCCATCGCCCATCTTCGGAAGAGTTCGACGCTCTTTCGCAGAAAGGGACTTCAGATTGTCTTTCAGGTCGGCCTGCAACTGCGTGACGGATGCCACGACGGCTTGGTATTTCTCGGTATTGATTTCACTCATGACTTTGCTCCTTTTGGCGCCCCCATGCGGCACTTCGAACAACCGAAGCACTATTTTCGCATGCCGGGCGTTTGTTATGCACACAAGATATAGAAGCGTTCGGTATATATCAAGCATAACCATACAACATATTGTTGTTATATATCATTTAGAACAGATAAATACGCAACATGTTGTGGTTTCTTGGTGCCTTTGGAGAGGGAATCTCTGCAAAAAGGGAGAATTTCGGGAATCGGAGGTCGTAGCTTTGGGCGAAAGGAGCCAAACGAGCGTCGTGAACATGAAATGCACCTAAATAAAGACGCCACGAACGCGGATCAGAGCGGGACACGTCTCATTCCAGAAACCTGCCATCTGTTTCCGAGGGTTCCAATGCTTGGAAGATCAGGGATCCGTTTTTCCAATCGTTGGAAAGGGCCCCGAGGGCAGCTTTTCTATTTTTCCAATCATTGGAACTTTTTGGAGCGGTTTTTCCAATCGTTGGAAACTTTTTCGACGGTATTTCCAATCATTGGAAAAATCGTTTTAGCCCTTAAATCGAATACTTCATTCTTTTAAATTGCCCCATCTCACCCCCCGTTGCGCTCACCCCCCTCTCTTCCCCGGTTATTTCGGGCAAGCAGAAAGGTTCCGAGCATCGCCAGCAGGGCGAAGAAAGCGAGGATAAGAAACGCCAGCATCAGAAGGAAGGTTTGCTTGCTGGTGAGTGGGCAGAAAACGTCCGTCCCGAGCCAATGGGTACACAGGCTCAGGTAAACAAAGGCTCCGACGGCCCCAAGGCCGGAGGATGCCGCCGCTATCTGCCAAAACGCATTCATGACCGCTTGTTTCCTTTCGCTTAACCACGCGAGTAAAATACAGCAAAGTCCCCCCAAATGAAATTTGTTTTCGGAAGCCCTCCTCCCTTTTTCGGCGGGGGCCATGAGCGCAGGGCGGGGCTTCGTGGCTGCGTAGCAGACACGGCCCCGACCAAGCGAAAGGGCACGGGTGGGTGGGGGATGTGGTGGCCGTAGTGCGTCTTCGCACTACGGCTTCCACGACCACGCCCAGCCCCCGCTTTCAGGTTGTGCCACCAGTTGGAGTGATAGGAGGAATTTCCATAATCAAGTCGGCGCTTCGCGCCTACCTTGGATGGATGGAGCGGTGGTGACGGCAGGAGCCGCGTGGAAGACTGACCCACCCCCCAAGTCGGGGGGATTAGGGGGGGCTGCTAAGCATCGACGTGAAGACCGGCACCCTTCGGGCAGCGTACTTACAAACCAAATGAAGCTGCGCTGTGTCTCCCTGCGGTGTCCCCCCTTGAAGGATGATCCGCGTGAAAGGGGGAATCCGGAAGGGGGGATTTTTAAGGGGGGAAACTGAAGGGGGAAACGGCGTGCCGGTTAGTCGATGCGCCTACATCCCCTTTAGGGGCTTGGGGTTTGGAGCGACGAAAGGAGCGGCACCGACCTGGAGTGACTGGCGGCGTTTGTGCGTATGCAGAAACGGTGACAGACACGGAAGGAAGCGAAGGGCTGGCGCGATTTGTGCGGCGTAGCCATGCACAAAGCGTGACAGTCCGTAGCGTAGGGAGGCGCCGAAAGACGGAGCGGTATTCCGCTCGGTCTGTAGGGGCCGGTTATCTTGCTGAGAGCGGAGCTTGGTGTGCGGGGGATGTCGGCCCGTAGGTACGAAGGGCCGGCTCCCCTGCGCACGAAGCGTAGCGGTTATCGAGCGACCAGCGGGAGCGGGTCCGCCACTGGAGCCCTGGCGCGATTTGTGCGTATGCAGAAATCGTGTACAGGGCGGAAGGGAGAAGCGTAGGGCTGGCGGGCTTTGTGCGGCGTAGCCATGCACAAAGCATGACAGCCCGGAGCGTCAGTAAGGCCGCAGAAAGACGGTGCCGGTGGAGTTCTTACGGAATCCGGCACGGTCTGAGCGACCCCCGAGCGAACCCGCCCTGCGGGTGAGCGAGTCCACCTGAAGCGACCGGAACGATTTGTGCGTATGCAGAAATCGTGTACGGGCGCGGAAGGGTGCGTGGTTGCGCTGTTGCTGGGATACTGGGGCGTAAGGAATGGACAAGTACCAGAGAATCCGCTAAACGGTATAACAATTACGGGAAGGAGAATGTATGGTTTCAAAAGGATGGCGTGGTGTATGGGTGGCGACTATATTTGTGGCGTTGTTGATGAACGTGGCGAATGTCGGGGCTCAAGATGTCTCTGATCTGAAAAGTAAAGCGGACCAGGGGGATGCAAGTGCCCAAGTCCATCTGGGGCTGCTATATTCCAACGGCCAAGGCGTTCCGCAGGATTACGCAGAGGCGTTGAAGTGGTATCGCAAGTCAGCGGAGCAAGGGGATGCAGCGGGGCAAGCAATGCTTGGGTGGATGTATAATAAGGGGAAGGGTATCCCTATTGATTACGTGGAGGCATACGCTTGGATGAACGTGGCCGCAGCGCGCGGCGGTAAACTCCTAGCTGAAGATCGGGACGCATGCGGTGCGCACCTCACCCCAGCACAGTTGGCCGAAGCGCAGGCACTGGCCGGAAAGTATTTTGAGTTGTACCAGCCGAAGGAATGAGACAAAAACCATCATCGCCACTCGTTGAGAATGGGCACGGATGAAGGTGTACCAGAGTAACGAAAAAGGCATCGAAAAAATGTAGCCATAATGTAGCCAGATAATGAGTGTAAAAGGGTGTAAAAGGAAGTTTAAAAACAGAGTAAACATTAGGAAATATAGAAATTGAAGGTTGTTGTTACGGATTTCTAATCCGTCGGTCGCGGGTTCAAGTCCTGCCCGGAGTGCCATTTCC
>CAZBEO010000156.1:0-5373 GCA_964490935.1 uncultured Verrucomicrobiota bacterium | reverse complement strand
GGGAGAGATTTTCACACAAAGGCACGAAGGCACAAAGAAGAAACGAACCACTAATCTAAACTAATTTTCACTAATGGGATGAATGGGGTGCGAGTGGGGAGATAACAGACTATAGACCCTGGACTATAGACTGGAGACTGCGGAGACGGGAGACGGGAAGACTATAGACTGGGCCGGAGAGCGCAGACGATAGACGATAGACTGGAGACTTTAGACTGGAGGGCGAGCGTCCCGCGAGCCGTTTTCATCAAGTAAACACAGAGGGAAGAGCCCCCCCAAAAATAACATCCGCTTTGCCAGTCTCAATCTGTGAAAATCTGTGCAATCTGTGGACCCCTTCTTTTTTTGTGGTTTATCGTGTTTTTTTGTGGCCAATCCCTGCGTTTCCCCCCTTTTCCCCGGCCTTTCGCGCATTTCGTAGTTAAAAATGTGTTTTCCGGGTTTCAGCCTCTCAGTAGTTTGCTCACTCTCCGTTTTACCTTCGTGGTTCTCGTCATTCGTTGAAAAATATCGAGGTTTTGCTTGCGGATGCGGCGTATCGGCCTATTATTCAGCGCAGGAAATGCGGTGATTATGAACTATGTGCATCAAGTACCGGGTTGGCCTGCGTTTACATGGGATGCGGCCATACTGGAACAGACTCTGGCTTCCGTGCGATGCCGACAAGGTCGTTTGCTCGGTCAGATGACCGCTCAAGGCTTTCAATTGCAGGCCGAATCGGGATTGAAGAATCTGGCCGCCGAAATTGTTCAGTCGTCTGCCATCGAGGGAGAGCATCTCGACCAGGAGCAGGTGCGCTCTTCCATTGCCCGTCATCTGGGTATGGAGGCGGGGGGGCTTGCCCCAGTGAGTCGTTATGTGGATGGCCTTGTTGAGATGATGCTCGATGCGACCAGACAATGCGATAAGCCGTTAACAGAGGCACGTCTTTTTGGTTGGCACACCGCCTTGTTTCCCATGGGACGCAGTGGGATGCGGGATATCACCGTCGGGGCATGGCGCACCGGCCCGATGCACGTGGTGTCCGGCAGGTTGGGGCGCGAGAAAATTCACTTTGAGGCCCCGACAGCCGACCGGGTTTCTCGGGAGATGGCGTCGTTTCTTCAGTGGTTTAATTCCAGCCAGGCGCTTGATCCTGTTTTGAAGGCCGCCATGGCCCACTTGTGGTTTGTCACGGTTCACCCGTTCGATGATGGCAACGGACGCATGGCCCGGGCGATTTCGGAAATGGCCTTGTCTCGTGCAGATCAAACCACAGAGCGGTTCTACAGCATGTCGTCTCAGATCGAAGCAGAACGAAAGCGCTACTATGAGCTATTGGAGAGCACCCAGAAGGGAACACTTGATATCACGCGCTGGATGCTCTGGTTTGTGGAGTGTCTGGATCGGACCATCGCTCGTGCCGAGGAAACGCTGCATAGCGTACTCCGGAAGGCGCAGATTTGGGAGAGGGCCAATCAGGGAATGGTCAATGACCGGCAGCGCAAGGTCATGAACCGTTTGCTTGATGACTTCAAGGGGGAGTTGAACACCTCCAAGTATTCCAAAATCGCAAAGTGCTCTACGGACACTGCCCTGCGTGATATTCGCGAATTATTGGAACGCGGAGTTTTGGAGAAGAATAGGGCCGGAGGCCGCAGCACCAGTTATCGATTGGCAGGGGGAAGAGCATAGACTGGAGATCGGAGACCGCAGACGATAGACTGGAGACTTTAGACTGGAGGGCGAGCGTCCCGCGAGCCGTTTTCATCAAGTAAACACAGAGAAGATAGTGGAGAAAGAGGGAGAGATTTTCACACAAAGGCACGAAGGCACAAAGAAGAAACGAACCACTAATTGCGGGAAGCGTGGAATAGTTCATTAAGTGGAGGGCGTCAGGCTCTGACGCCTAGGCGCGCGGGCCGCGCGCCGTCCAACAAACACGCCTACGGGAGCGGCATCGGCCCGATGCCATCTTCTTTTCGCGGCCTTTCGCGCATTTCGTAGTTAAAAATCTTCCTTTTTTGTGGTTGAACCGCGAATGGACGCTAATTCACGCGAATTAAGAGGGGATTTTTTGCCACAAAAACACACAAAAACTCACAAAAAAAATTAGGTTCTTCCGGCATTATCGTGAATAACGCGAATTTCTATTACATTTAAAAAGCACTAAAAAGAACCATTTTCAGTTTTTAGAACCGCGAATGAACGCCAATAGACGCGAATACAAAAATAGATTCTTCGCGCATATCCTGCTAACCATCAGCATGATAAGTCATTCTTCTCTTTATCCATCTGCGGCATTATTCGCGTTCATTAGCGTCCATTAGCGGTTCTCTTCTCTTTCATACAACCTCACGAAAAAGCCAGAAGAGCCAAAAATTAGTGCCTATTATGATTTTTTCACCACTCGCTGCGCTGGAGAGCACGGAGGTAAGAGAACCAGAATTCTGTCCACCCATGTAAAAATTCTTCTTTGTGCCTCCGTGCCTTCGTGTGAGAACCTCTCCATCCTCATTAGTGGTTTTATACCAACACCCGTTTGCAGCATGGCGGGTTAGTGCCCGCCATTCTGCTAGGGCTCGTATTTTCGTTGTTTCCAGCTTCTTTTTATGGCTAGGCGGGAGGACTCTAGTCGGGATTTGGCGAGGGCGTCCTGCTGTCGGCGCATGTCGATGTAATTCTGATGGTGCTTGGGTGCGAGGGTCCCGGCGGCGAGGGCATCGAGGACGGCGCATCCGGGTTCATTTTCGTGGCGGCAGTCGCGGAAGCGGCAGGACTGTGCGAGCTCTTCCAGGTCGGCAAAGGCACCACTGTTTTCGAGTGAGACCCAGGTTTGAATTTCGCGTATGCCGGGGGTGTCGATGATCCAGGGGCCGTCCGGGAGTTGAAACATTTGTCGGTTGGTGGTGGTATGGCGTCCGCGTTTATCTTTTTCGCGTGCGGCATTTACTCGCTGGACGTCTTGTTCGAGCAGGGCGTTGATGAGTGCGGATTTGCCGACGCCGGATGCCCCAAGGAGAATGGCGGTATCGGCCAAGCGAAGCCGTTCACGTAGTTCGGGGAGTCCTTCCCCGGTTTTGGCGCTGATCCGTTGCACAGGCGTGGAAGGGAACAGTGCGGTCGCTTCGCGGATGCTGTTTTCGGGTTGTTCGCAAAGATCGCATTTGTTGAGCAGCAGGATGGAGGGAATACCGTTGGAGGAGGTGAGCGCGAGAAAGCGTTCCATGCGCCTCAGGTTGAAGTTGCGTCCGCCATCCAGGGCGTGTACCACGAGCGCGAGGTCTATATTGGCGGCGAGCACCTGCATCTCAGTGGTCTTACCAGCTTTTCTGCGGATGAGACTGGTGGTGCGGGGGAGAATTTCGGTGATGACGGCCTGGCGTTCGTTTTGCGGGGTAATCTGCACGCGGTCGCCGATGACAGGAAAACGTGTTTCCACCTCGGCGGCCTCGAGTCGGAATCGTCCGACGACGGCGCAGAGATATTCGGTGTCGCCGGTACGTGCGGTGAGGTAGTCGCGTTCCTGACGCACGATACGCGCGGGGATTGTCTGGCCGGGGCGGGGTTCCTCTTTTTGCATGAGGTATATTCCTTTACTTGCTGAGTGCAAGTAAAGTGAAAAGATGCGAGCGAGCGCCTATCGGAGAGTGAGCAAACCACCAATGGGCACTAATTCTCACTAATGGGAGGAAGAGGTTCTCACACGAAGGCACTAAGTCACAAAGGAAAATTTAGATAGGATGAACAGGAGGAAACAGAGGTAACGGAGAAGAGGAGCGAACCACCAATTCACACAAAAAAAACTTCGCGCCCTTTGCGTCCTTCTTGTGAAAAATAACTCATGAAATTTCTAGAGGAAATGCAGAAGAGGCTGTCCACAGATTGCACAGATTTTCACAGATTGAGACTGGCAAAGCGGCATTTTTTTTGGGGGGAATACCCGGAAGGCCGGGGAAAAGGGGGAAAACGCAGGGATTGGCCACAAAAAAACACGATAAACCACAAAAAAAGAAGGGAAAACCACCAATGGACACTAATCGGCACTAATCTTTTTGTGTGTTTTTGCGTTTTTTTGTGGCTAAAACTCTCTCCTCCGCAGTCTCCAGTCTATAGTCCAGGGTCTATAGTCTGTTATCTCCCCACTCGCACCCCATTCCCCCATTCGCGTTCATTGGCGTCCATTCGCGGTTCAACCAACCATAATTTCAAGGGGAATGCCGATTTTTAACTACGAAATGCGCGAAATTCCGCGAAAAAGGGAAGAATTGGCCACAAAAAACACCAAAAGGCACGAAAAATAGCGCATGGTGTGAGGATCGTTTGCCACTCGTTCTCCCGCGATGCTGGGAACCCGCTTTGGGCATAATAGTCTTTACCGAATGCGTTGGGATTGGATAATACCGTACTGCCGAAATCAGCGGCTGTGAACAGGAGTATGTCATGATATTTGATCCGTTGTATTTTATTCTGCTAGCGCCAGGATTGATCCTGGCGATGATCGCCTCCGCCCTGACGAAGGGGACGTTCTCGAAGTATTCCAAGGTGCGCAATTCGACAGGCCAGACCGGGGCGCAGGCGGCGGCGACGATGCTGCACTCGCAGGGAATTTATGATGTGGATATCGAGCCGACGAAGGGTTTTCTGAGCGACCATTTTGATCCGCGCACGAATACGCTGCGTCTCTCGCCCGGGGTGTATCAATCCAATTCGCTGGCGGCGGTGGGGGTGGCGTGTCACGAGGCGGGTCACGCGTTGCAAAAGGCGTCCGGCTATGGGCCGCTGCATCTGCGTTCGGTGCTGGTGCCGGTGACGCAGTTTGGTAGTAGTTTTTCCTATATCTTTTTTATTGTGGGGATGCTCTTTCACATGCCGGTGCTGATGAAGTTCGGGGTGCTTCTTTTTGCGGCGGCGGTGGTGTTTTCGATTGTGACGCTGCCGGTGGAGTGGGATGCGAGTGCACGTGCGAAGAAGTTGATGGTCTCATCGGGGGTGGTTACGCCGATGGAACTGGACGGGGCGTCCGCTGTGTTGAATGCGGCTTTTCTGACGTATGTGGCGTCGGCGGTAACGGCGCTGTTGACGTTGCTGTATTACGTGCTGCGGTCGGGATTGCTCGGCGGTGGCGATGATTGAACGGCGGGCTGCGGGCGGAGTGCTTGTCCTGATTGTGTTGTTGGGGATGTGGTTCCATTGACACGGTTGAAAGAACGGTGTACCTTGATCCGTCCGATTGCCTAACCACATGGGCGAGCAGGTGTTGTGTGTTGAACCGAGCGCTTTGGCCACGCGGGTGATGCCCGCCTGATGCGAGGAGATTGTACGGGTGACTGCGAACGACGAATATATCCTGGAAATTCTGGAAAGCATGGGGCAGATCACCTTCGAGCAGGG
>CAZBEO010000155.1:0-5404 GCA_964490935.1 uncultured Verrucomicrobiota bacterium | reverse complement strand
GAGCAGTGGGATGCCGTGCTCGTCACCGCCACCAACGGCTACTTCACTAAAGACGCTACAGGCCAGAACGTGACCACCCCCATGCTCTTCAACGCCGCACTCACCAACGCCTACGCCGCCTGCCCGCATCCCGACGCCATCCTCCTGCCCGGCGACTTTTCCTACTACGACTTCGCGACGCTGTACAAGACCATCACGGGTGAAACGGATGACGAAGACTGGAAAACCCTGCTAGTGAAACTCAATGCTTACATCCACCTCAAATTGCAACAGACCTTTCCCAACGCCCCGGTCTATTTCTGTCTCGGAAATAACGATACCTTCGAGGAAGACTACGACATCAACCCCGGCGATGCCTACTTCGCGTCCACCACGCCCGTGTGGTACAACGGCCCATTGACCAACTCGGTCTCCTATGAAGCCTTCACCGCCACCTACACGAATGGCGGACATTATGCCGCTTCGTTCGGAGCCGGTGAAATCATTGCCCTGGAAAGCACCTTCTTCAGCACCGAATATCCCGGCACCACCGACCACGGAAGCAATCAACTCGCCTTTCTCGATCAGCGCCTGCAAGCCTGCGAGCAGGCCGGACGGCCCGCCTGGGTGCTCCTACACATTCCCCCCGGTATGGACCCCTATGCCACCTGGAGCCACTGGAAAACCGGGCAAACCGATGTGGCCATCTCCGACTGGCAAGACGCCTTTATCGTCCCCTTCCTAAACCTTATCGCGCAACACGCAGGCACCGTAAAAGGCCTCTTCTGCGGACATTACCACAACCGCTACTGGCTGCTCGCCAACGATCCCGCCACCTCCAATGCCACCGCCGTCATTCATGGCATGAACGGACTGCTTTTCAACCACGGCAACAATCCCGCGTTCACCGTGATGACCTACAACCGCGACACCTTCGACCTCCTGCGCGAATATTCCTATGGACTCGATGTGGCGGAATACATCGGAAAAACAGGCCCCTCGCAATGGACCCTGCGCTACAGCATGAACGAGGGCTTCGGCATCGACGATCTATCGCCCGCCACCCTGCTCTCGGTTTGGAGCAACATGCCCTCGGCCTCCTCCGGCGCGGGCCTTTATTTCAACGAAGAGTATTCGGGCGGGCGGGCACCCTATGCCATGAACGACACCAACTGGCCGGTGTATCGCGGCACCATCCGCTGGCTCACCCCCACCCAGTTCCTCGACAACGTGCACCCGTAAAAGCCATTCCATGCAGGCTGTGGCAACACAGCAAGGCCTACGTAAAAAGAGCTGTGAGAACATCGGAACCGGAAAGAGCAGCACCGAGCCGGAGATATATTTTGACATGGCTCCGGGGGCTGCGTAGTATCTAAACCACGGTTCTAAGCGGGCTCCGAGAGAGTCCATTCTACCTACACCGAATCATGAAGGGATCTCTGGTATGGCAGATGTAAAAAAAAGGGGCAATGACGAAGACGAAGAACTCTGGGACGAAGATGATGATGATGCGATGAAGGATCGCTACCTAACCTTCCGAGTGGGCGAGGAGGTCTACGGCATTGAAATTGCCTACGTCACCGAAATCGTCGGCATGCAGAAAATCACGGAAGTGCCCGACATGCCCGCCTTTGTGCGCGGCGTAATCAATCTCCGCGGACAGGTCATCCCGGTCATTGATGTTCGTGCCCGATTCCACATGGAAAATCGCTCCTACGACGATCGCACCTGCGTGGTGGTCGTTCAACTCAACGAATCTTCCGTCGGCCTGGTGGTGGATACCGTGAACGAAGTGATGGACATCCCGGCAAGCCAGGTCAGTCCCCCGCCTAAACTCGGACAGGGCGAAGGCAATCGCTACATCAAGGGCATGGGCAAAGTGGGTGATGAGGTGAAAATCCTGCTGGATGCGGGAACCTTGCTCTTTGACAACGAATTGGAATCCCTCGGCGCGGTTTCGGCGTGATGCCAGGCCGCAGAGGGGAAGAATAAGAAAGAAAAAGACAGAAGAGCCCGGATGCAGCACACGGCGTGGAGAAATGTTATGTTCAAGAAAATGAAGTTGGCGGTGAAGTTACCCCTGATCATGGTGGGGCTGGTCGTGGCGGCGGTGACCCTGATTGTGATTATTCAGGCCATCAACACCAAAAAGATGATGGAGGAGGAAGCGATTTCCAAAGCCGAGGAAATGGCCTATCGCTATGCCAATGATATCGATGCTCACCTGGAAGTCGCCATGGATTCGGCCCGTACCATGGCCGAGATTATAGAAATCGCGCACGACCCTGCTTCGGGCTTGACGCTTAACCGCGATCAAGTAAACAGCCTGCTCAAAGGCATTCTGGAAAAAAATCCCGGCTTTCTGGGTGTCTGGACCTGCTGGGAACCGGGGGGCTTTGATGGTCAGGATGCCGCATTCAAAGACAAAACCGGCCACGACACCACCGGGCGCTTCATCCCCTACTGGTGCCGAACCGACGGAAAAGTTGTACTCGAACCCCTGGTTGACTACGACAAGCCGTGCGCGGGCGATTACTATCTGCTTGCCCGCGACAGCGGCGACGAAACCATTGTCGAACCCTACGAATATACCGTCGCCGGGAAGAAGACGCTGATGACTTCTATTGTGGTGCCTATACATGATGACGCCGAGAAAAAGGTGCTTGGCGTGGTGGGCATTGATATCAATCTGGCGGATCTGCAGGATTTAGTCAGTTCCGTGAAACCCTTTGAGACCGGCTGGGCGGTGCTGGTATCTCACACAGGCATTCTCGCCGCTCACCAGAACCAAGAACGCGTCGGCAAGAATCTGCTGGATTTTGGCGACAGGGCGCTCCGGCAAAAAGCGGTGGACGCCATCGCCGCCGGAAAAGACTATCGTGAGACGGAATACGATGCGCAGCGAAAAGCCACCATCCTCAAGGAATTCGTACCGATCCATGTGGGCAACGTGAAAACGCCCTGGTCGTTCATGGTCAATATGTATGAGAACAAGGTTCACGAGAAGGCGGATGGTCTTGTCTGGCTGTCCATCATCCTTGGCGTAGTGGTGACGCTCTTCGCCACGGCCATCGCCCTCTTCCTTTCCCGCCGCATCACCAAACCCATTGTGGCCATGGCCTCCGGCGCTCAGGCCATTGCCAAAGGACGGCTTGATGTGGACATCAAACATGACAGCCTCGACGAACTCGGCGAACTGGCGCAGGCGCTCAATGATATGGCCCAGAAACTGTTTCTCTACGTTTCCAGTCTGGATGCCGTGCCCTTCCCCGTGTCGGTGACGGATATGGACATGAACTGGGTTTTCCTGAACAAGGCCGTTTGCGACATGACCGGACTCAAGCGAGAAGACATGCTTGGCAGACCCTGCAATAACTGGAATGCCGATATTTGCAAAACCGAACGCTGCGGCATCGAATGCCTGCGGCGCGGCCAGAAAACCTCCTACTTCCAGCAGCCGGGCATGGATGCCGACTTCCAGGTGGACACGGCCTATATGCAAAACATCAAGGGCGAACGAATCGGTCACATAGAAGTCATTCAGGATGTTTCCAAGACGTCGCGGGTGGCCAAATACAACGAGGCCGAAGTCGTTCGCCTGGCGGATAATCTCGACAAAATGGCGCAGGGGGTTCTGGAGATCAACCTTCAGCAAACGGAGGCCGATAAATATTGCGTCGATCAGCAATCTCAATTTGCGCTCATCAACCGGAATTTGAAGGCCGTGGCCGACTCCGTTCAGGCGGTTATTGGTGCCGGTGTGAAAATGTATCAGGAGCAAAAGGCGGGCGATATTGAGTTCTACATTGATGAGGCGGCGTTTGCGGGTGCCTATCAGCAACTGGCCAACGGCATCAATGAAGGCGTGAAATTGCATGTTGCGTCTATTCTTTCCATTCTTGATCTGCTCAAGGAATACGCGCAGGGCGATCTTTCCAAAGAAATGCCGATAATGCCCGGAAAACAGATTATTGCCACGGAGCGCGTAAATGCGTTGCGGCAGAATGTGCTGAATTTGATCGCTGATGTTCAGCGTCTCGCTCAGGCGGGCGTGGCGGGCGAGCTGAGTACGCGTGCCGATGCCTCGAAGCACAAAGGCGATTTCCGGAAGATTGTGGAGGGCGTGAACGCCACGCTGGACGCGGTGGTCGGGCCGCTGAACGAAGCCGCCGAGGTATTGCAGGCGGCGGCGAATAATGACCTCACGCAGGTCGTGCGCGGCGATTATCAGGGGCAACTCGCGGAGTTGAAAGAGAACGTCAATGCCACGATGGATAAGCTCAACGAAGCCCTCACCCAGGTGGCCGAAGCCGTCGCACAGGTGAATTCAGGCGGGGAACAGATCAGCGATGCGAGTCAATCGCTCTCACAGGGGGCGACAGAACAGGCCTCCTCACTCGAGGAAATTACCAGTTCGCTGACGGAAATTGCCTCGCAGACCAAAACCAACGCGGAGAATGCGAATCAGGCCAATACGTTGGCGGGCAGTGTCCGCAAGGCGGCCGAAACCGGCTCCAGTCAAATGACGCAGATGGTCGGGGCCATGGAGTCCATCAATGCCTCCAGCGCGCAGATTGCGAAGATTATCAAGGTCATCGATGACATTGCCTTCCAGACCAATCTGCTGGCGCTGAATGCGGCGGTGGAGGCGGCCCGTGCAGGACGGCATGGAAAAGGATTTGCCGTGGTGGCCGACGAGGTGCGCAATCTGGCGGGACGCAGCGCGAAGGCAGCGAAAGAAACGGCCGAATTGATCGAATCGTCGGGAGCCAAGACGCAGGCCGGCATGCAGGTGGCCGGCGCAACGGCTGAATCGTTCAAGGAAATTGTCACGGGTATCGTAAAGACCAATGATCTGGTCGGCGAGATTGCGGCGGCGTCGAGCGAGCAGGCTCAGGGTGTCTCGCAGGTCAACATCGGCCTGGGTCAGGTGGACCAAGTCACCCAGCAGAACACCGCGAATGCCGAAGAAACGGCCTCGGCAGCGGAGGAACTCAGCAGCCAGGCGACGCATCTGCAGGGGCTGGTGGCGAAATTCAAACTGCGGAATCAGGGCACCCGTGCGTTGCCTGCGGCTCAAGATAAAGGCCCTGTGAAAAATGCGGCAAAAGCACGTCCGAAAGCGGAGAATCCAAAGGCTTGCGGATGGGCTGAATCAGCCGTTACCGGACAAGGCGATATCATCAATCTGGATGATCATGAATTTGGTAAATATTGACTGCCCGGAGTCGAGATCGAGCCGATGGGTATGGATTAGCCCCTGCACGATTGCTGTATCCGCGAAGAACTCTCGGGGGGGGATATAGACTGCGGCCATTTCTTGTTCGGACGCCACGTTCACTCCAAACGTTGGGGTCTGATGCTTTTTTTCGGTAGGTTGTAAAGTTAAATGCCGCATGTAATGGTCCTGTTTCATTTATGCTGC
>CAZBEO010000154.1:0-5521 GCA_964490935.1 uncultured Verrucomicrobiota bacterium | reverse complement strand
GATCAGTATAACGCCGACCTCTCCGCGGTACCCTTCGTCGATGGTGCCGGGGGTATTGAGGACGGTGATCTGGTGCTTGGCGGCCAGCCCGCTGCGAGGGCGGACCTGCCCTTCGGTGCCGGGGGGCAGTTCGATGGCGATGCCGGTTTTGATCATGGCGGACTCACCGGGCGGCAGGATGGACTCCTGTATGGAAAAGAGGTCGAGCCCGGCATCCCCGGGATGGGCGTAGTGAGGCGCCTGCGCTTCTGGAACGAGTTTTTTCACTTTCAGCAGCATGGTGTTTTTCCTTTATTGAATTGGGTGTACAGGAAGGTAGTACATCAAAGCGTTCCTTCTTGCAAAAAAAACCTGCATTAAACGGGAATGAGCTGTCTCGGGGTAATGCGAGACCACAGGTGTGTGCCGGCGTTCACGGCTCAGCCGGAGGTATTCGCCCGACCTGCTCGGCTGGGACGCGGAGTTACAGGGAATCCAATCAGGGGCTGGAGAGGATTCGGTAGCAGGCACGCGCAGGTGGCGGGTTCGTGTCTGCGAGCGAGGCATTAGCCCATAAGGCCGATGTCACCTGAGCGGTTTGTATGTTCTGCCAGGCGGGAGTGGTAAGATTGCCTGTGCGTTGAAGAATATAAGGCACTTCCTTGAGGGCCTGGAAGCGCAGCGTCACCTTGTCGTCCATCCGTTCGACGCGGCTTTCAGGGGGGTGCAGATGGCGGGCGAGCTCGTTGGGTTCATCCCGGATATCCATCAGGAAGGTAAGGGCATTGGTAATGCGCAGGGACCAGGCTGCCTCATTGTGTTCGTGTCCGCATCCAAAGGCGGTCAGCAAGGTGCTGTTTTCCGCATAGCCATCGGCAAGAAACTCATTATACACCTCCCACATCGGCTCCCACATGGTTTCACTGGTCTCATGGGTTCCGCAGTCTAGGTAGATGCGCCTGCCCGAGGAATCGCCATCGCGAATTTTCTGCTGAACAAAATTAGTGCAGGCCCAGAAAGAAGGCGACATCGGGCCCACGCGTCCGAATACATTGGAGGAGAGACCGAGGTAAATGGAGACGATTCCGCCGAAGGAGGACCCCAGCGTAGCGGTGTGGGCTTCGTCGGATAACGTGCGGTAAGTGAAGTCTATATGGGGCTTAACATTATCCGCAAGAAAGCGCAGGTAGAGATTGGCTGTTCCGTCGCCATACTCGGTGGAGTCGCCATCGGCCAGATATTCATGAAGCCGCTCATCGGTGCTATCCACGGCCACCAGAATGGACTCGCTCATCATACCCAAACTGATCAGGTGTTCTGTGGCGATTTCAGCATACCAGCAACCGTAACTTCCGCCTGGAGAAAACATGTTCTGTCCATCGTGCAGATAGAGGACCGGATAGCGCTTGTTGGGGTTGAGGTCGTAATTGCGGGGGAGGTAAATTTGCACATTGCGCGAGGGGATTGTCGGGTGCCAGTTCGAGGTGATCCACTTCGGTTCGATGCGACTGGAAGTGGGTGTTTCGGGTGGGGTGTAATTATATACCTGGCCGTCTTGCAGGAAGAAGATATCCAGCATGGTAAAGTAATTGTCGAGCCCTTCGATGGGGCAGTGGTCCCAGCTCTCGACCCCATCGAAAAAGCCATGCGGTACGAAGGTGATTTTTTCTCCGGCCTTGGCAAAGCCCGAGGCCGAGTACAGGTATTCGCCGGGAGTACGCCCGTTGCCGATGCGCTGCAAGGGCACGTCGTAATAATTGGTGTCGAACCCGCATTGATACAGGATGGCGGCATTCGTCCAGCCCGAATAGTAATAGATGGTCTTCCCAGCGTAGGGAGCACCGGTGATGCCTGGTGCATTGGTTCGCTTGTTGGGGCCTAGAAACCAGGTCGCGTTGTTTGCGCCGTCACAGATCACCGAGCCCTCATTCGTTCGGATGATGAACTTGTAATCAAGGTCACTTTGCGCGGTGACTGCTATTTTCCCGCGCCAGAGGTTGTCCTCGGTCCAGTACAGTTTTTTCGCATCGACCGGATTCCAACTGCCGAGATCGGGATGGTTGCCGACCACATAGAGGTCTTTTCCGAATCCGGTGTTGGTTTGACAGGTGAAGGAGAGTTCGATTTTCCCGTTGGGTGTGGCACTGGAAGGAGGTGGTATTGGGTTGGCGGCATAGGTGAAACGGGCGATATAATTGCTTCCGTTGTTGTTGTTCAGGAGGGGCTCGGCATTGCCGTATGCAAAGAGATAGGTTTCCACGCGGTAGGTACCGGAGGCGAGCCCTGAAAGCAGGTTCACATTCAGATTGGTTGCATAGTGGCATTTTACGCCTGAACCGTCTGAGTAATAGGACGTGTGATAGTTGGTGACGAACGGTTTGACTGAAGCGCCTTCGGCATAGACCGCGCAGACCACCGCCGCGCCGCCGATATAGCTTCCGCCATCTTCCGACGTGGTGGCGGAAAAGCCGTTCAAAAGCAGGGTGCTGCCTCCTTCGGCGTTAAAGGTGCCCAGTTCAGCCCCATCAAAGAGCGGCTCCCCGGAACTGCTTTGACTCAACTGAAAGGTGCTGGTGCAGCCATCTCGTTCGAGGGTGACGAACCCGCCGCCATCCGCGACAAACTGCCGTGCGGCGAAAGCCGATTGAACCGTGAGCGTCAGTACGATGAGCAGCAGGCGGAAGCCGTGGTTGAGCAGCATGAGTAACCCTTTCGTATGTCCAAATGGAACCACCATGCATACACGATGCACGCTCAAGGGTTAAGCGGTTAAAACGTAATGGTGTAACGTAAGGGAATGCGGGAAATGCCCTGGACGTGAATATTCACGGCGGTACCCTGTGTGTGCCTGAATCATTTTTGTCGCGGACGGAACCAAAATACTCTGGATTATGTTTCTGTACTCTTATCCAGTATGGGCTCGCCCTTGACTATTGGGGAAATATCACTGTATGCGGCCGTTGTGGAGATTGTAACGGCAACCAGCTCGCCAGTCTTCTCTTGAAATTCGATTGTGCATTTCGGCGCACCTGGAATATGAGGTCGTCCTTCAACTGTGACCAAATTTCCCCCTTTGATTCTCCATAGGGCATAATCCCACCAATAAGGGAACGCATATTCTATGTAAGCACCTATAGCTTGGGGGGAGCCGACCTGTCCTGAGTTCGTCGGCTGCCCACACTTCTGCAGTATCTCGGCCTTGGACATGCCGATCTCGGCCTGCGAAACGATGTGGCTTACTTTATGACTGGAGCTAATCACGGCAGCGATTATAAGCAGCACTATTGCAGCGGCAGCGGTTATTATTATTTTCTTTTTCATATTTTTATCGAACGTTGTGAATAACCCTCTTTTCAAAGCCAGCGAAGCGCGGCTTTGAAAAGTATGTGTCGATTCAACTTGTTGTGCTTTCTCATTTCTTGAACAGATCGGAATGTGTTCCCATACGCTCAAAAACGAGTCGATCCCCGTCGATTCTGTAGATCAACAGCCAATCGGACTCGATGTGGCAGTCGCGTCGCCCGATTAGGTTGCCTGTCAGCTTGTGATCTCGATGGATAGTGTCCAGAGGCTTTCCGGACAGTAAGGTTCGGACGATGATCTTGAACATGTTCAGGTTTTTCCCACGACGAGCACATCGTTTCGTGTCTTTCTCGAACTGCTTCGTGTAGACTGGTGTATACATTAGATACCCAGTTTGCTGAACATGTCGTCGGCATCCTCGCAGACGACCAAGTCACGTCCGGCCTCGGACGCCTCGAATGTTCGTTTAGTGGTTCCCGTCGGTACGACGACATCGAAGGGTAGCCCGTCACGAAGTTCAACTTGCTTGTAGAACATGGTGATGGCCTGAGTTGCGTTCAGGCCTAGGCGGTGGAACACATACTCCGCATGCGTTTTCAGATTGGGTTCAAGTCTCGCTCGTACCATTGCTGTCTTACTCATAAAATCACCTCCATGGTTCGGGACGAATGTAGCTCGTATGGGATACAAAAGCAAGTGATATCTTCCGAGCACAACGGGCTGAATCACCGGCAAAGAATTTGCGGGCTGTGGACTTTGCTTTCAACAAAAAACGTTACTCCGCAAATTTTTCTACGGTGAATTTCTTGGTTCGCTCAGGCAATCTTTAGCGTGAGCCGTTTGCCGATGGCATCAGCAAACTTCTCAAGTGTTGAAAGCCGGATGTCTTCCGCATGATTCTCTATACGAGAAATTGCAGACTTCTTTGTGTGGAGACGATCAGCGAGATCATCTTGTGTCAGTCCAGCTTCCTCGCGTGCCGCGCGAAGGATGACGCCGATCTTGAACTGATCGTATCCGATCTCGAAGCCATCAGCGAACTGCGGATCGCGTTTCTTTCGATCCTCAATATATCTTTCCAGATCATCCATTGTGTTTTCTCCTGTTCAGGTGGTCTGCCTTGCGTTCCGCCGCGAGGCGAATCTCGCCTTGCGGTGTCTTTTGGCTCTTCTTCTGAAATGAGTTGGTCAGCACGATCAACTCCTGCCCATTGAAAAACCCTAGCAACCTGAACGTGTTCCTGCCTACATCGACACGGACTTCCCATATGTCGTCCGTGTTGACAAGCTTCTTCAGGTAGTTGGCAGGAACCCTTTCCAGATCACGCACGGCACGCAAGACCCATGCGATTTTGCGCACGGTCTTTTCCGGAAGCGTGTCGAGATGCTCCCGCACGGGGCAACGCCCCGATGCTGTGGTGTAAAATTGGGTTCTTCTCACAGGGGACGAGGTTAACATAATCGTGAACCTCGTCAAGTCTCGTTTTAGAGCGAACGTCTCGAAGCAGCGTTTGGGAGCGGAGCGACCAATAAGCTGACTTCGCTGGTTCGATATTTTATCTGTACACGTCTCGACGATTTCCCACTTTAACCACACACACAACAAGTCGATTGTCTTCAATGGTGTAGAGAATGCAATAATTTCCCTGACGGATGCGAAAGCGTTCCTGTCCAGAGAGTTTCTTGGACTGTGGAGGACGAGGATCATCCGCAAGTTTTTGAATGGCGGAAATGATACGTTCAACATCCTTTTGGGGGATATTTTTCAAATCCTTCGCAACTGATTTTTTGACGAGGATCTTATAAGATGCCATCGCGCTTCAGCCCTTTCACAAAGTCCTCAAACTCGGAAACGGGTTCATTTTCGCGCGCATCGAAAATCGCGAGATCGCCAATGTCTTCCGCGAGTTCATCGCGCACAGCTGCGTTGATCAACTCTGAAACCGATTGTGAAGTTTCGATGGACTGTAAGCGAAGTGCTTTGTGCAGGGCAGGGTCGAGATAAACGGTTGCTCGTTTTGTCATTGTGCTCATAGGGTTCTCCAGCTTTTTAGAAAGATAGCGCTATAGCGTTACAACGTCAAGGCGTTGTTTTTAAATCGAACGTCATGAAATGGATCCGGTTCTTTCCACCGCTCTCCCCGGCATTTTCGCCATAGCCATCCATAGCGCCCTCCGGTGTGTAGACATCGAAAATTCAGACTAGCCCGCGTGCGATTCGCAAACCACGGCGTCGTGCG
>CAZBEO010000153.1:0-5706 GCA_964490935.1 uncultured Verrucomicrobiota bacterium | reverse complement strand
ATCCATCAACAAAACGCGAGCGCCAGCGGTGAGGGCCTCCATGAAGGAGGCGGCCTGTGAGACAAACTCGTCGGCATCCTCGGTGGTGTAAGCGGTGGCTTCGGTGCCGCTCACAAAGGGGCGCAGGTCCACATGCTGAACTGGGCGCCCGGGCGAGGAGGCGATATACACCGCATCGGGGACGGTTACGCAGCGGTCGCGTCCATCACCAGCCACATGGTTGTAAATGCCATCGGAAATGGCCTGCATCAACTCCTGGCGTCCCTGCTTATCCGTTCCCAGAATGAGGGTGATACCGGCGGGAATGGCCACGCCGGTGACGGCGCCGTATTCAGGGATGTCCAGATGTGCCTTAACCGTCTCATCGGCCTGAAACACAAATTCGCCTTCGTCATCCGTGATGGAATCCACGCAGGTTCCGTCGGCGATGATGCTCACCAGTCCCTGGGTGGGCAGTAGCTGACGAATCTGATCCGCTTCTTCCATCAGCGACACGGTTTCATGAATTTCCGCCGCATCCAGGTTGCAGTAGATCAGCGCGGAGTCGATCAATTCGGCGAGCTGAGAAAAGAAAATTTCGCTGACGGCCTCGCCATCGATGCATCCGTTGGATGCTGGCAGGCTGACTTTGATGCGCAGTTCTAAGGCGTCATGGGTCACGGTCAGGGCCGAGCGCGGGAGAATCTGCGGGGCGGGCATGGCCAGATGGAGTCGCTTCACCGCGACGCCGCATTCGTCAAAATCAGCCAACTCCTCCACCTTGGTGGCCACGGCGCGAATCAACAGGTCTTCGAGGGCGGTGCGTCGTATCGGACTGCTGAACAACTCAGCCGGAAAGCCAGCCACATGCTGGGGTACGGTCACGAGAAAGAGGGTCTGTTCTGCATCCGGAGTCGTTTGTACATCCGCAATTTTCAGGATAAAGCGGGTAAAATCGTAATCTCCGATGATTTGCGCGTACTCGGCAAAATCACCGCCATCGATCCGGCGTACGATTTCCTGGAATTCTTTACGGTCTCTCATGCCTTTTCCTTTGTTTTTGCTGTTTTCTTTTTGGTGTCTGAAGTAGGTGCCGCAGAAGAAGCGGCGGGTGTTTCTTTTTTTGTTTCCGATGCGGCGTTGTGTTCTGCTTTCTGAGCGCTTTTATAGCTGTCGCTACGGTAATCGGTGGCGTAGAAGCCGGAGCCCTTGAAGAGAAAGCCCGCCCCCGCGCCAAGCAGTCGTTTTATTTTTCCTCTGCATTTCGGACATCGCTGCTTCGGTTTTTCGGTAATGCTCTGAAACACATCAAAGCGATGACCACATTTCTGACATTCATATTCGTACGTCGGCATGCTTGCTCACTTCCTTCACGTTCTATCCTTCATAACGGAACCAGACGGCGGCCAGTGGCGGCAGGGTAATGACAATCGAGCAGGGCTGCCCCATCCACGGAACATTCTCCGACATGACGCCTCCCCCATTGACCACATTGCCCCCGCCAAAATCGGCGGCATCGCTGTTGAAAATTTCGCGATAGTATCCTAGTGACGGAACGCCGAGCCGATAGGTTGTGCGCGGCACCGGCGTGAAATTGAAAACGCAGGCGGTGTGTTCCTTGTCCGGATTCCCGGTCTTGCGCAAGAACGAAACCGTACTCTGATCGCTATCGTGAAAATCGATCCACTCGAATCCTTCCCAGGAAAAATCAATCTCATGCAGCTCGGGGATGCTTCGATAGAGGTGATTCAGGGATGCCAGGCAGTGATTGGCCTGCTTGTGCGGAAGGAAATCCAAGAGGTTCCACTCCACGCTGGACTGATAATTCCATTCATTCCACTGCGCCACATCCGCGCCCATGAAGAGCAGCTTCTTGCCCGGATGGGCGAACATGTAGCCGTACAGCAGGCGCAGATTGGCGAACTTCTGCCAGGCATCTCCCGGCATCTTATCGAGCATCGAGCGTTTGCCATAGACCACTTCATCGTGCGAGAAAGGCAGAATGAAGTTTTCAGTAAAGGCATAGAGCAGGGAAAAGGTGATATTGCTGTGATGATATTTACGGTGAACGGCCTCTTTCCCCATGTATTCGAGGGTATCGTGCATCCAGCCCATGTTCCATTTGAAGTCAAATCCGAGCCCGCCCAGATAGGTGGGACGCGAAACCATCGGCCAGGCAGTGGACTCCTCGGCAAAAGTCGTAAATCCGGGATACTGCTCATGCACCAGTTCGTTGAACCGTTTCAGAAATTCCACCGCCCGCAGATTCTCGCGCCCGCCGAATTCATTCGGAATCCACTCGCCGTTCTCACGGGAATAATCCAGATAGAGCATGCTGGCCACAGCATCCACGCGCAGGCCGTCGATGTGATAAATATCCGCCCAGAACAGCGCGTTCGAAAGCAGGAAGGTTTTCACCTCGTTGCGTCCGTAATTAAAAATCAGCGTACCCCAATCGCGGTGTTCACCTTGGCGCGGATCGGCATGTTCATAGAGATGCGTACCATCGAAGTAGGCCAGGCCGTGTCCATCCTTCGGGAAATGCGCAGGCACCCAATCGAGCAGCACGCCGATACCCTCCTGATGGCAGCGGTCCACGAAATACATGAAATCATCGGGCGACCCGAAGCGCGAGGTGGGCGCGTAATAGCCGATTGTTTGGTAGCCCCACGACCCGTCGAAGGGGTGCTCGGAAACCGGCAGCGTCTCAATATGAGTAAAGCCCATTTCCTTGACGTAGGGAATCAGGGAATCGGCCAGCTCGCGATACGTCATCCAGCGGTTTCCCTCCTCCGGAACGCGCCGCCACGAACTTAGGTGCAGCTCATACACGCTGATCGGCTCCTGATGCCAGTTGCGCTCCCGACGCTGCTCCATCCAGTCGTCATCGTTCCATCCATATCGCCGCACATCCCACACCACCGAGGCCGTGCGCGGGCGCAGCTCTGCCGCAAATCCATACGGGTCCGCCTTCTGCCCCAGGAAGCCATCGGGGCCCTTGATCTCAAATTTGTATAAATCGCCAGGCTCCATCCCCGGGACAAAAATTTCCCATAGGCCGCTGTTACCGCGTTGCTGCATCGGCAGACAGCGTCCATCCCACCGGTTGAACTCCGTGATAACGCTCGTGCGCAAAGCATTCGGCGCCCACACCGCAAAATGAATCCCTTCCACATCATTCACCACCCGGAGATGCGCACCCAGCTTTTCATAGGTTCGGTAATCCGTTCCCTCGCCAAATAAATACAGATCAAAATCCGAGATCAGCGAGGGGAAAGCATACGGGTCCTCCACCTCGATAAACAACCCATCGTAACCGGTTATACGCAAGCGATATTCAAAAACATCGCGGTCCGCAACGAGGCCCTCAAAAAAGCCATCCGGCCCGATCTTGGAGAGCGGATAAAGCGTTCCCTCGTTTTTATCCACCACGCACACGTCCTTCGCATACGGCTGAAACGAACACACCACCACGCCCGGACGCCCCTTCGCACGCCGATGCATCCCGAGTACGTCAAAAGGCGACCCGTGCGTCCCGGCTTCAATCGCTTTTACAATCTCTTTGGCAAATTCGCTTTTCATCGGCATCCCTTCCTGTGTGAAACAACGCATACGAAACACCAGAATCCTGCAACATTCAAGCCAATTTCCAACCCGATGACTAACATCCCGCCACGCGAAGCCAAAGTACAGACGCCCAAAAACCACCCGATCGAAACGCCATCCGACAACCCATGTATTAACGGTTGAAACACAACCGATTATCAGCTAATTTCTCCCGCGCAACTTCAACCACGAGAATCCAAACGATGAAAAAGACAAACTGCACCACCCCACTCCTCGCCCTCTGCATCACCCTCCTGATTTGCGGATGCGGAACAATTGGACACCAAGCACAGGTTCCACTCCCCCCGGATTCAGCCTCCGAAACCGGCCCGATCCTCCGCATCGGCTGCACACCCAACAACCCTCCAGTCATCTTCAAGAAAAACGGTGTCATTGCCGGTTTGGAGGCCGACCTTGCCCTTCTCCTGGCAGAAGAACTCGACCGCCAGCCGGTTTTCGTTGAAATGGGCTTTGAAGAGCTGATTCCGGCCCTACTCGATGAGCGCATCGACCTTATCGTCTCCGGCATGTCCATCACCGATCAACGCAGCATCCGCGTGGCCTTCACCGATCCCATTTTTCGCGTAGGCCAAATGGCCCTCGTCCGCAACGAGGATTTCCGGAAATTTGACAACATCGGCATACTCATTGGCCAACCCGTTATCGGCGTCGAACAAGGCACCACCGGCGCACTCTTTGTCGAGCGAAACTGCCGGCAGGCCAAAATGAAAACCTACGCCTCACCCGAAAAAGCCGTCCAAGCGCTGATCAAGAAACGGATCGACGTGGTGATCCACGATGCGCCGGTCATCTGGTGGCTGGCCTCCCAACACGAAGCCGACGGCATCAACTTTCAGCCTCAGCCCTTCAACAACGAGCTGATCGCCTGGGGCGTTTCCCCTCAGAATCAGGAATTGCTCGAACACGCCAACGCCATTCTCACCCGCTGGCGCGAATCCGGCACCCTAGATAAATATATGGACCGCTGGCTGCCCAACTGAACGCCATGAATGCCTCCCCTCTGGCCCTTCGATCCATCCGTACCCGCGACGCGAAAGATTATTACGAAATCTTCGGCGACTCCGAAGTCTGCCGATACGACGACTTTTCCCCCATCACCGAAGAAGAAGCCCTCGAAGATGTCGTCCGCATCCTGGATGCCTATGCCAAGCGCGATACCAACACCGAACTCGCCATCACCCAAGCCGGTGACGACAAAATGATCGGCGTTTTCACCGTTCTCTGCGGAAGAAAATACCGCTATATCGGCTACCACTTCAAACAAACCTACTGGGGGCGCGGATATGCCACCGCCATCGTCCGCCTCTACCTCGCCTCCCTCAAACCAAAAAAACGCGCACTCATCCGGGCCAAAGTCGACTCCCGCAACGCCGCCTCTATCCGCGTCCTCGAAAAATGCGGATTCCACCGCGGACGCTCCCACCTGCTCGAAAACCACACCCGCGAATACGTCTACCACCAAAGCGGGTCCCCCAAAACCACCTGACATTGCTTGACTCGCCTAAGGCCAGCGATTCATTTACAACGTCGATCCAGTGTTGATATTTAACTGGTACTAATTCAGTGCCGATGGTATGCTGCAACTACATTTGCAGGTGTGCTGTAGAACACGGGAGCAGATCTTATGACAACGCTGGAAATAGAAAAAATGGGTACTACGGAGCGTTTAGAAACCATCGAAATGCTGTGGGATGCTCTTTGCCATGATGAAACGGACATCAAATCACCCGCTTGGCATGAAGAGGTTTTGAATGCCAGGAAGCAACGTATTGAATCAGGTGAAGCAAAATTTATCCCGCTTGAGCAGCTTAAAGAACGATTACGGAAATGAGGGCGAGGGAAGTTATCGTCCTGGATGAAGCTGCTGATGATCTTGAGAAGGGGAGAGATTTTTACGATAGCCGAGAATATGGCATAGGCGAGTATTTTGGCGACAGCCTCGTATCCGATATTACTTCCCTTCGGCTTTACGCCGGAATTCACGAACAATACTTTGGCTTTCTGCGAATGCTCTCAAAGCGCTTTCCGTTTTGTATTTATTATTACACTGTCATCCCATAAGGGGTTGATTTTTGGCATAGTGCCCGCGTAAGTCGTTGC
>CAZBEO010000152.1:0-5995 GCA_964490935.1 uncultured Verrucomicrobiota bacterium | reverse complement strand
CGGCGATCATCACGGGCGTACCGCCTGCATTGCGGATGACGGCATTGGAAAAAGAGGTCAGCATGTGCGTCACAATATTGCTAAAACGCCCGAGGTGAAAATTCGTCCAACCGCCGACTTTGTAAAACCGGGATGAATCGCGGTTGGTGTAGATGCCTGCGGAGGCATCGGCATAGCTGTTGGTGAAGGAGCGCATTTGCATGGGGATGGAAAACTGATTGATGTAGGTGGTGTCACCCACGTCTTCGGGATTTCCATCGAGGGTGAGTTCGAAGGCGTTCCATTCGGAACCGAACCAAAGGCCGTTGGTGTTGGATGCCGTGGGTTGCTCTCGGTGCGGTCCGGCCAGATCGGTGGTGCCATCCCATTGGCCGGCGGCGTTGGTGGGGGTGAGGAGATGCCCGCCGTGGTAGGAAACAAACCAGGCCGCATTCGGGAAATTGGTGGTGTATACGGCATAATACGGTTCGTCTAGGGAATTAGAGCCGGTGACACCGATGTCCGTTAGAGAGACGGTCATGTTGGTGGTGGACTGCATCCAGTTCGTCCAGGTATTGGCACCGAGTGCGTTCGACCAAGAGAAGCCGCCGCCCTGAAGCCCTTTGGCGGTGGGCAGGATGAAGACCTGTCCGGGGGCGTTGGTGCTGTAATTATAAAAACGCACTTCGAGCCTGGGCGGAAGCGGCTGGGCGGGACGTACCATCAAGGTCAGGTTGGTGGCCGTCCAGTTGGTGGTCAGGTTGTTGTTTCCATTCACTGCGATGAGCTGCAGTCGGTTGGTCACCAGCGCGCTGTTTGTTCCGGGCGTATAATTGACCTGCAACCAGACCTGGTTGTCTGTGAATGTTCCCAGTGCGCCGTAATAGAGGTTATTGGTGTTTGGATTTTCCGGTGGAGCGATAATCCCGGCAATGGCACTGCTGCCCACCCCGCCCAAATCAAACCCGGTGGCTGCGGTGGCGTCGGTGAGATTCGTGTGGCCGAGACTGTCGGAAAGGAACTGAACATAAAGCTGCGAGGCATTGGTCACTTCGGACGGGCCGGTGGGGCTGGCTTGGAGATTCGGCGCGTATTGAACCTGTGCGGCACCTGTTGGAACCAGGGCGGCATTCGTGTAGGATGCGGTGAAGATCGGAACCGCCTGACCTTGAGAAAGAGACGGCCACGCGGCAACGAGCAGCAGTCCGAACAGGACGGCGAGAGGAAGGAACCTGCAGGGAAATACGAACCGATACGAGGGCATAATTATTTTCTCCCGATGGATAAGGACAATGTATCAGCGATTCCGTTCTCTGGCAATACCGTGATTTTCTCCCCCCTCCGATCATTCCCTGTCGCGTGGTTTGGCCCCGCGTTTACGCTCGCGGATGGTTTTGGCTTCGCCACGGATTTCGTTCATTATGCATGTCCTTTCGATAAGCTGGAATCTTTGGATTCGTCGGGAACGTTAAGGGCATAGAATTCATGCAGTTTAGCGGCGAGCAATTGTTTGTCGGGCATTTGCGTTTCGTATTGAGCGATGAGTGCCGGAGAGAGCGAGCGGCTGAGGGCGTATTCAACGACCTCGCTGTCTTTGGTGGCGCACAGCAGAATGCCGATGGCGGGGTTTTCGTGCGGCTTGCGCACGTCGCGATCCAGTGCTTCCAGATAGAAGTTTAGTTTGCCGAGATGCTCGGGCTCGAAACGACCCACTTTCAGTTCAATGGCCACCAGCGCATTGAGTCCGCGATGGAAAAAGAGCAGGTCGAGCGCAAAATCTCGTCCGCCGACCTGCACGGGATATTCGGAGCCGACAAAACAGAAATCGCGACCCAGTTCGATGAGAAATTCCTTGAGGCGGTTGATCAGCCCGCTATGCAGATCCGCCTCGTCGTGTCCTTCGGGCAGTTGGAGAAACTCCACCACATAGCTGTCTTTGAAGATGTTGACGGCGTCGGGATGAATTTGTCTCACCAGTGGTGAGACTTTTGGGGGATTGAGTACCGCCCGCTCAAACAGTGCCGTTTTGAACTGCCGTTCGAGTTCCCTCGAGCTCCAACGCTCCTGAATAGCCATGTGCAGGTAAAACTCCCGTTCTTCGGGCCTTTTCGACTGGCTGAGAATGATGAGGTTATGTGTCCACGGTAATTGTGTCAGCAGTGCTGACACTTTTGGCCAGCCGCAATACATTTCATAGAACTGTCTCATTCGGAACAGGTTGCGCCTGGTGAAGCCCTGCAAGCCCGGCTGGGTTTTGGCGAGATAGTGGGCGAGTTCGTCCACCACGCCGTCGCCCCATTCGGCGGAAGCGATCTTGCGGCTGATGGTTTCGCCAATTTGCCAGTATAGGCCAACCAGCCCGGTGTTGACCGCTTGCAAGGCCCGCGTTCGCGTGCTCTGAATCAGTGCGACGATTTCAACAAACGAATCTTCGGCGGGTTGGCTGAGCACTTTTTTATTCATGGCTAGGCTTCCATTTAAATCACAGCAGTAGGGCGCGGTTTCCGATGAGGTCTTGGACGTGGGAAATACCGAGTAGAAATTGGGCGGTGGTGAATTCTTTTTTCAGTCGGCGGATGGCGGTTGCGACGGCGTCGGCGCTTTCCATGGCGGGTTTGAGGAAGGGTGCGGCGATGCCGCAGAGGGAGGCGCCGAGGATGAGGGCTTTGACCATGTCGATGCCGGTTCGGATGCCGCCGGAGGCAATGAGGGTTAGGTCGGGGATGTCGCGCAGGAGTTCAATGTTTTTGGGTGTGGGGATGCCCCAGTCCTGGAAGGCGAGGCCGAGGGAGCAGTCGAGATCGAGGCGTCGCATGTGTTCGATGAAGCTCCAGGAGGTGCCGCCGGCCCCGGCGAGGTCGAGGATGCGGACGCCGTTTTCGCGGAGTAGGAGGGCATCGGCGCGGCTGATACCGCAGCCGACTTCTTTGATGAGGAGGGGGCAGGGAAGTTGTCCGGCGAGGGCGGCGATTTTTCCGGCGAGGTTGTGAAAATTGGTATCGCCGTTGGGCTGGACGGCTTCCTGGAGGGGGTTGAGGTGGAGGTAGAGGGCGTCGGCTTGGAGGACATCGAGGGCTTCGCAGGCGTGCTGGAGGTCGAAGCCGTTGTTGAGCTGTACGGCGCCGAGATTGGCGATGAGGGGGACGGAGGGCGCGAGGGGGCGCAGGGCGAAGGAGGTGCGTGCCTCGGGATTGGTGAACATCACGCGCTGGGAGCCGACGGCGAGGGCGACGCCGGTTTCTTCGGCGGCGCGGGCGAGGTTGCGGTTGATGGCGGTGAGCTGTTCGCCGGCGCCGCCGGTCATGGAGCTGATGAGGAGGGGGAAGGAAAGGGTTTTGCCGAGGAAGGGGGTGGAGGTGTCGACGGAGTCGAGGTTGATTTCGGGAAGGGCTCGGTGGGTGAGGCGTATGGCGTCGAAGTGGGAGGCGTTTCGGTCGGCCCCTTTTTCTTCGGTGGCGATTCGGAGGTGTTCGAGTTTGCGCTGGTTAATGGGTTCGTTCATGCGGTTCGCTCCAGTCGTTTGTGTGCGGCCATGAGTTCGCCTTCGTTGGTGAGGGCGGCCATGAGGGAGAGTTCTCCGCACCAGACGGCTGCGGCGGCTGCGGCGGCGAGGCGTCGGGCATTGGCACCGGGGACACGGTCTTCAAGACAGCCGAGGAGGGAAAGGTTCTCGCGGACAAAGTCGAGTTCTTTGCCGTTTCCGACGGTTCCGACGATGATGTTCGGGATGGTGACGGCAAAATAGAGGGTGCCATCGCGGTCTTCGGCATGGGTGAGGCCCTGGGAGCCTTCGACGATGTTGGCGGCGTCCTGTCCGGTTGCGAGATAGAAGGCGAGGAGCATGTTGGCGAAGTGGGCGTTGGCGGAGCGTACGCTGCCAGCGAGGAGGCTGCCGATTAGATTCTTTTTGATGTTTAGGTTGGCCACGGCGTGGGCGGTGGTTTTGAGGTAGCGGGCGCAGATTTTTTCGGGGATGAGGGCTTCGGCGGTGACGTGTTTGCCGCGTCCGAGGAGGCCGTTGATGGCGGAGACTTTTTTATCGGTGCAGGTGTTTCCGGAGAGGGAGACGTAGCGGAGTTCGGGGTAGAGTTGGAGGATGCGGCTCATCATGGCTTCGGCGGCCTGGGTGAGCATGTTGTGTCCGGAGGCGTCGCCGCTTTGCATTTCGAGTCGAATGAAGAGGAGGTTGGCGGCGAGCTGGGTGTGGAGGTCCAGAAAGCGGGCGAATCGGCTGGAGGCTTCGGCGGCGGTTCGGAGGGTGTCGCGTTGGGTGGTGAGAAGTTCGCGACTAATGCGCAGGGCGTCGGCGGCGGTGGGTGCTTCGAGGAGGATGGAGCGGGTCATCCGGTCGTCGTTGATGGTCACGTGGAGTCCGCCGGAAGCGGTGGCCACGCGGGCGCCCCGGTTCACGGAGGGCCAGAGGGGGGATTCATAGGTGGCGAGGGGGAGCAGGGTTTCGCCCTCGAAGTCGGACCCGTGTAGGAGGACCGGTCCGACGCGCTGCATGGGGATGGATGCGTAGAGAGTCTCTTCGGGAGCATTTTCTTTCATAATGTACCTTTTGAAGCATTTTTCCAATCGTTGGAAATTTTCAACGCGACTTTTCCAATCGTTGGAAACTTTTTAGCGGTTTTTTCCAATGATTGGAAACTTTTCCGGCGTTTTTTCCAATCATTGGAACTTTTTCGTGGCGTTTTTCCAATCGTTGGAAAGCGTCCCGGGATCGGGTTGGCGTGTCATAGTTTTGTTTTGCCGGGTGGTTCGGAGCAGTTTGGAACAGTCCCAAAATAATGGGGAAATATGGAAAAATAATATTGTAGTCTCAAAATGAAAGCGTACTACTTATCACAGTTAGTTCGGGGTTGCACAGTGTGTTGCATGTGCAGGGCTGATGTGTTGCGAGAAAGGGTGTGGCAATGAATGTGGAAGTAATAGAACGAGCCGGAGGTTTAATTCTGAAGATATCCGGGGTGATGGATAGTTCTTCAACGGGTCTGCTGGAAAGTGAATGCAGGCAGTTGATGCAGCGGGATGTGGCAAGGATGGTGGTGGACATGCAGGAGACGGAGTTTCTGGGCAGTTCAGCCATTTGTCATCTCGTGGGACTGGGGAAAGAGATTCGGAAGAAAAACGGGCTGTTTTATTTGTCGCCTAATCCGCATGTGCGCAAGATTTTGAAGATGGGCGGAGTGGATGAGCTGTTTCCGCTGGTTCGTAATTCGGAGCGGGCGCTTTCAGCTTGAGGATGAAGGGGAGGAAGGTGGCTTGCTGGACCGGGTGGCCGGGCGGATTGTGACGGTCCACCCGGGGGAGTTCGCCCTGTCTGGCTCGGCTGGGCGCCTTGCTCTACTTTCGTATTTCGTCGGTGACGGTTTTTCCGTTGCTTGAGATGAGGGTGAGTCCTCGGTCGGTGTATTGATATTCGGTGAGGCTGTCGCGTGTCATTCGGGCCTGGGGAGGGCCGAGTTCCTGCTCGACGTCGGCGAGGGTGCGTCCCATGAATCCACGCGAAGCAATGGCTTCGCGTGCTTTTCTTTCGGTGGAGGCCTGTTTGATTTCCGTGATTTTTTCGGAGAGGGAGAAGGAGGGCATTCCTGTGGTGCCTTCTCCGTTTTCTGGGGAGTTTCCGCCACCGTATAGAGTGAGGGCAAAGGCGGCGAGGAAAAGCGAGACGGCGATCATGTTGAGGAGGAAGGGTTTTTTCACTTCGTCCCAGTGAAGGAATAGAAAGACGGCGCCGAGTACGGGAAAGACAAGGAGGGCGAGTCCCCAGAGGATGTGTACGCGGAAGGCTTCGATGAGAAACCAGATGCCGGCCACGGCGGAGGCTGATACGGCCACGGCCATCAGGATAAAAACCAAGATTTGCATGATCATGGGCGACCCCTTTTCCGTTGTGCAAGTGAGCAGGTGAATCATAACCGGACTCTGCACGTTCATAAAGGGATTTATTCGGTCGACAGGAAAAGCAATAGCCAGTATCACGGGACAGGGAGATACAGGATATCGATAAAAA
>CAZBEO010000151.1:0-6150 GCA_964490935.1 uncultured Verrucomicrobiota bacterium | reverse complement strand
ATTTGAAATAGTTAACGCGCCAAGGCAGTTTGTGTTGGATAAACCGAACATGCGACTCGATGTTGGCCTTTTCGCCGAAGAGTCCCGGATAAAAGTGTTCGGTAAAGCCAATTTGTTTCCAGCCCTTTTCGCGTGGATCGCCGTAGAATTCGATGCCGCTGTGTGTGCCGGGGGCCAGGATGATGTGCCGGGTGTCTTCGGTGCGGATGGCGTCATAAATTGCACCAAAGAGGCGGGCCAGTGCGGGTTCGTGTTGATCCTTTTTCTTATAATCGCCGAAGGGTTCGTTGATGACATCGTAGGCCATAACAGTCGAATTATTGCTGTAGTGCGCGGCCAGTTTCCGCCAGAGCCAGATGCAGCGTTCCTGGCTGGGGTTATCGGACCAGAGTTTGTTCATCCCGGCGCGTCCGGTGGTGTGGTCCGTGCTTTGTCCGCCCTGAACGCCATGCAGATCAAGGATGACGTACAGGTTTCTTTTCGCGGCCCAATCGACAGCGAGGTCTAGCCAGGCGAGACCGTCTTCCTTCATCACCATGGGTTGGCGATCGTCCTCCAGCAGGGAATAGTGAAAGGGTATGCGAACCACATTGAATCCGAAAGATGCGATCAGATCAAAATCGCGCTCGGTAATCCAATGGGTGCGGTAGCTTTCCATCAGGCTATTTTTTTTCTCTTCACCGAAACGGGATTCGAGGACCTTCTCGAACTCGTATTGATCGGTGAGTTCGTTCATATCCAGCATCCACATTTCTAGGAGGAACCAGTTGCCCAGATTACATCCACGCAGAGCGACCGGGATGCCGTCTTCATCCACAAAGAAACCGTTTTCAGTATGAATCCACGGCAGCGATGGAATGAGTGCGGGCAGGGTGCTGGGTGTGGGCGTGGGGGTAGTAGGGACCCGTGTCGCTTCGGGAGTCGGTGTCGGAGCGGGAGCATTCTGTGGAGGGCGACAGGCCGTCAAGGTCAGCAAAAAGAGTCCCATGACCGCTGAAAATCCTACCCTCATGAGGCCTCATGCTTTCGTTTGGGATGGTTCAAAAAAGCGCAACATGGGACCGAAGCTAGCAGAAGGCGGAAGGATCGGTCTAGAGAAAAAGCGTACGGCGTGCATAACACCTTGAGAAGAAATGTTTTAATTAGACTTGACGGATTTCTCCTTAAATCTAATATCAGCTATTATCTTGGTTGGGCGTAACGGGTTATGTCAATCCAAGCAGTGTGTGCGGCAACGTAAGCGATGAAGGAGTGGGTTATGACATTAACGAAGAGAGATTTGGTGATGCGCATATCCGAAGAGACAGGGCTCGTTCAGCAGGATGTCTACGTTGTGCTTCAGAAATCGTTGGATTATATCATGGAGTCTCTGGCACGCGGAGAGAATGTGGAATTCCGTAATTTCGGCGTCTTTGAAGTGCAGGAGCGCAAGGCGCGTATCGGGCGGAATCCGAACAAGCCGACGGATGTGGTCACGATTCCTCCACGCAAAGTGGTGAAATTCAAATCCGGCAAGGTGATGAAGGACATGATTGCGTCGCCTACTCCTTTTGCCCGACAAGAAGCGGCACCAGGGCTGAATTTCACGGTATCGGAATCGCCGCACTCGGTTTAATTTCCGTCGGGTTTTCTGTTCTTAATATGACGCAGGGCGTGCTGCGCATTCCAATCCTAAAAGCGAAAGTGGAACGATGGCTTCCGATGAATTCCTGCCGATCAAAGGCATGTCTGATATTTCTATGCCCGAAGTGGCCCTTTGGCAACTGGTTGAGTCCCGGTCCCGCGAGGTTTTTCATACCTACGGGGTTGTGGAAATACGCACGCCGATCCTCGAACGGGAGGAGTTGTTCATTCATTCCCTGGGCAACACCACCGACGTAGTTCAGAAGGAAATGTTCACGCTGGATTATCAGGGGAAAATGCGTTTGACGCTACGACCGGAAGGAACGGCGGGCGTGATTCGCAGTTTGGCCGCAGTGGGACAGGACGGGCGGCAGGCCCGGGTATATTATTTGGGGCCCATGTTTCGCGCGGAACGACCACAGGCTGGGCGCCGCAGGCAGTTTCATCAGATTGGCGCCGAGTTGACCTGCGAGCCCAATCCACTGGCGGATGCGGAGTGCATCGCCATGCAGGCACATTTGTTGAAAGCCTGGGGTCTTTCGCAATGTCGAATCAAGATCAACACACGCGGGGTGCCGGAGGATCGTGTGGTGGTGGAGGCAGGACTCCGGTCGGCACTGAAGCCGCACTTGGAGGAGTTGTGCGAGGATTGCCGCCGACGGTATGAACAGAACGTACTGCGTGTGCTGGATTGCAAGAACCCGGAATGTGGAAAGATCGTGGAAGAGCTGCCCGCGATGACGTCTTTTATGAGCGAGGCCTCGCGCACCTATTTTGATGAGGTGCTGGGTGCTTTGCGTCTGTTGAATTTGGAGGTGGAGGTGACGCCTCGCCTGGTTCGCGGGCTGGATTATTATGCGCACACCGTATGGGAAATCAGTCATCCGGGCCTTGGCGCGCAGGATGCGTTGTCGGGTGGAGGTCGTTATCAGATCATGATGAACGGCAAGCCGCTGGATGGGGTCGGTTTCGCCCTGGGAATAGAACGGGTGTTGGCGGCATTGACCGCCGAGGGCGTTTGCGCGGAGGACCTCGTGCAGCATCCGAAAGCTTGGCTTGTTTCGCTTGGAGAGGTTGCGTTGAAGGAAAACTTGCTGCTAGCGATGACGCTGCGCCGTTTGGGTGTGGCGTGCGGGATAGATTTGACGGGACGCAGCATGAAGGCCCAGATGCGTGCGGCAGGCAAGTCCGGCGCGGCTTATGTGTTAATCCGGGGCGATACCGAGATGGAGAAGGGTGTCTTTCAGGTCAAGGACATGGCCGCTTCGAAGCAAGAGGAGCAGACGCTGCCGGAAGTCATGAGTCTGCTGCTGCCGGATATTTCGCCTCCGCCGGATGGTTGGTGAGTTCTTTTCGGCACGTGGGGCCGGTTTTTTTTGACGCGAAGGAGCAGGAGAACGAGAGCGGGTCATCAACGGGAGGTGGATCAGTATGAAAATCGCCGTAGCCGCCATGGGAGACAGGCTGGAAGATCAGGTTGCATTTCGTCTGGGGCGCAATGCTTATTATCTGCTTGTGGATACGGAATCCATGGACGTAGAGCCGATAGAGAATCCCGACAAAATTGCGGGATGCGAGGCCAGTGAAGTTAGTGCCTCGCTGATGGCGGATCGCGGGGTTCAGGTGGTGCTTGCGGGCCATTGCGGGCCGGATGCGCACAAGGTGTTCAGCGCGGTCCAGATTGCGGTGCTTCCGGGCATTACCGGCACCGTGTCGGAATTGGTGGATGAATTGCAGCAGGATTCAGAATGGTCGCGGCTGGTGGCCACGGCACTGGAACCGTTTGCGGCGATTCAGGAGCAGGAGGAGGGGCCGTCATCGAAGAAGCGTTCTCTCGTGGTAGCTTATGAGGACATGCTTCAGATGAAGGCGGAAATGGTGGTGATGCAGCGAAAGCTGCTGGAGCTGCATCGGCGGGTGGCTGTGCTGGAGAAAAAATAGGTGGCTTCCGGGCGGTATCTCTTTGGACCGGTGCCGTCGCGCCGGCTTGGTCGTTCACTTGGCGTGGACCTGACTCCTCTGAAAACCTGCACCTTGAATTGCGTGTATTGCCAGTTGGGGCGTACGCCGCAAACAGCGATGGAACGTCGGGATTATGTGCCGATTGCCGATGTACTGCGCGAGCTGAAAGAGTGGAAGGCGAGCGGAGGAGAGGCCGACGTGATTACCCTGGCCGGCTCGGGGGAGCCGACGCTGCATCTGCATTTCGGGCAGGTGCTTGAATTTGTGCGTGAAGAACTAGGCCTGCCTTCCGTGCTGCTGACCAATGGTACGCTGCTGCACCTGGTTGAGGTATGCCGACAGGCCGCTCTGGCCGACGTGGTGAAGGTGACGCTGAGCGCTTGGAATGAAGACTCGTTTGCGGCGCTGCACCGCCCACATCCCTCCGTCTCCTTCGGTCAACTGCTCGATGGCGTGAAAAAATTTCGTGCGGCATTCGGCGGGACGTTTTGGGTTGAAGTCTTTCTGGTGGCTGGTATGAACACGTCCGAGGAGGCGCTGCAGGCCATGCGCGAGCTGATTGAGCCACTTCACCCGGACAAAATACATTTGAATACGGCGGTTCGTCCGGCGGCGGAGAGTGGTGTCACGGCGGTTGGTGAAAGCATCCTGCGGCGTGCCTTGGAGGTGATGGGGCCGGCGGCGGAGATTACAGCGTCGGTCCCGCGCGAGCCGTCGGGGGACGGAAAATATTTTTCCGAGGTGGAACTATGCGGCTTAATCGAGCGGCACCCCTGTTCGGCGGAGGAGTTGGCTTCGGTGTTCGGGTTTCCACACGCCCGGGTGATCGAGGAGCTTGAGCCGCTGCTTCAAAAACAGCGCATCATTCAGGTGGAACGCAACGGAATTATTTATTATGCGTTGCCGTCATTGAATTAGTCAGATTAAGGAAAAAGGTGGAGGATAGAGATGCGGCAGGAAACGTGGATACTCGGAATTGACATTGGCGGGACGAAAACGGCGGTTTGCTTGGCGCATCCCGACGGGACCATCACGCATGAGCTGCGTATGCCGTCCCTCCCCGAGCAAGGGCCGGAGGACTGGCTGGAGCGCTCGCGCATCCTGATCGCTGCGTTGCTGGACCGTGCCGGTCTCGCGCTGAATCAACTGGCCATGACCGGCATATCCGCGCCTGGACCGCTTTCCACCCGAACGGGGGCGCTGTTGAATGCTCCGAACATGACCGGATGGGAGGAAGTCCCCGTGGTATCCATGTTTCAGCGATTCATCCCGGGGCACATCGTGATGAATAACGATGCCAATGCGGCGGCCTTGGCGGAATGGATGTATGGCAGCTATTCTGGCGCAGACGGACTGATTTATTTGACGATGAGTACGGGGCTTGGCGCGGGCATCATCGCCAACGGCAAACTACTTCAGGGAGTCAGCGATACGGCCGGCGAGGTGGGCTACCATGTGCTGGATTTGAACGGACCGGAATCGCCCTGCGGGCATCGGGGGAGTTTCGAAGCCTTTTGCGGCGGGAAAAATGTGGCCGATCAGCTTCGTGAGCGGATTGCGCGCGAGGGCGCGCCCTCCCGTATCCTGGAACACGCGGGTGGCGACTTGGCGAGGCTTGATTTTCGCTGTCTGGTGGAGGCGGTGCGTGAGGGGGATGCCGAGGCCGTGCGTATCTGGGAGGGCTTTGTGCTTCGGTTGGGGCAGGGGATCGGCAATCTGATTATGATTCTCAATCCGGAAGTAATCGTTCTCGGGACGATCGGCATCCATGCGGCGGATATTCTTTTGGAACCTTTGCATGCCGTACTGCCGCGCTTTGTATTGAAGCCGGCGTTGGAGGCCTGCACCATAGTGCCCAGTTCATTGGGAGGGCGCATTGGAAATATGGCCGCGGTGGCGTTGGCCGTGCAGGAGTTGGACAGTAGATCGTAACTTTTATCGGTTCATCGACCGATTCGGGAAGATGTTTTTCCAACGAATGAAGAGAGGAACGAATGGAATACATGAGAGAAAAAATAAAAAAACACTTTGAGGAACATGATCGATATGCGGCGCACAACGGGATTCGGCTGCTGGAAATCCGGGAAGGGTATGCGCTGGCCGAAATGTCTATCGAGCCGTTTCATCTCAATGGGGCGGGCATCGTACACGGTGCGGCGGTTTTCACGCTGGGTGATCTGGCCTTTGCGGCGGCTTCCAACTCGCGGGGTTCGGTGGCCGTGGGCATCAACGTCAGCATTTCTTATATGAAAGCCGCTGTGGCCGGTCTGCTTCGCGCCGAAGCCGTGGAAGAGATGACAAGCAACCGGCTGGGACAATATACCGTGCGCATCACCGATGATGCCGGAGAACTCATGGCCTTGATGAGTGGCATGGTGTATCGAAAAAAAGAATCACTGCTTCCCTCAGAAGCGTAAAAAATGGCGGTCTCGACAGCCCATGTCCGGCGAACTGCTGGTTATTCCCATTCGATGGTGCTGGGGGGCTTGGAGCTGATGTCGTAGACGACTCGGTTGATGCCGCGCACTTCGTTGATGATGCGCGAGGAGATGGCTTCGAGGGTGT
>CAZBEO010000150.1:0-6717 GCA_964490935.1 uncultured Verrucomicrobiota bacterium | reverse complement strand
CGTTCTGTCCGGTGAAGCCGGAGACCATGACGATTTTGGCATCGGGGTCGATTTCCCGCAGGGCGAAAAAGCAGTCGCGCCCATTCATGACCGGCATGGTCATGTCCAGCAGGATTAGATGGATGCTGTTGTGCTGACGGCGGTATTTGGCGATGGCATCAGCACCATTGACGGCCTGAATCACGCGGTAGCCGGATTTGATGAGAAAATATTCTGCGATTTCACGGATGGATTCTTCATCGTCCACCACGAGGATGCATCCGGAGCCCTCGATGAGTTGGTTGTCGTCCTGATTATCATCGGTAATGGGGTCGGAGGTGAGGGGGATGCAGATATTGAAGGCGGTTCCTTCGTTGGGGTCGCTGTATACGGTGATGGCGCCGTGATGATCAACGACGGTGGCATAGACGGCCGCGAGGCCGAGGTTTTCATCGTGTTCGTTGGGTGTGCCGGAGTGGAAGGGTTCGAAGAGGTGTTCAAGTTGGTGGGGCGGAAATCCCTTTCCGGTGTCGCGGATACGCAGGTTGATGTAGTCTCCCGGGATAAGGGTGAAGGGGTTTTTCCGGCAGAAGAGTTCATCGAGCAGGACGTTTCGTGTGGAAATGGTGAGGGAGCCTCCTTCGGACATGGCTTTTCCGGCGTGTACGCCGAGGGTGATGAGCATGTTCTGTATCTGGGTGGGGTCGCCGTTGATCACGGAGGACTGGGCGTCGAGTTTCAGTTCAATGATGATTCGTTTGTCGAGGCTGCTGGCAAGGATGCCTGCTGAATCTTTGACGGCATCATGAAACTCGAAGGGTTTGGATGCCTTTCGGCCTTTGCGCGCGAAGGCGAGGAGTTGTTCGGTGAGTTCGGAAGCCTTGTGCGTGGCGTTGAGGATGAGTTCTACATAGCGGTAGGGGCGGGTCTGACGTTCGACGGAGGTTTCGAGGAGTTCGGCGGCACCTAGGATGCCGCCGAGCATATTGTTGAATTCGTGAGCGATTCCGCCGGCGAGCTGGCCGAGAGATTCCATGCGCCGTACTTGAAGGAGCTGTGCTTCGAGGTGGAGCGGTTCGGTCAGGTCCCGGAACACGAGCACAAAACCGTGAGTGATGTTTTGCTCATCGGTGATGGTCGTGCAACTGTCGCCGATTTGGCGTTTAATACCGTCGCGTGACATGAGGAGCGACCCAGGACTCAACGAATCTTCTTTGTGCGAGGCCATCTCGGGAAGATTGACCGGGATGGGCTGAAGGGTCGTGGCATCCAGGATTGTAAAGACTTCGCTGAAGGGTTTTCCGGCAGCTTCTTCGGCCTTCCAGCCGGTCAGTTTTTCGGCGACGGGATTGACGAGGTCCACCAGGCCTTTTACATCGGTGGTGATCACGCCATCGCCGATAGAACTGAGGGTGATGGCGAGTCGTTTTTCACTTTTTCTCAGGGCGTCTTCTGCGGCGCGGCGTTCGAGCAGTTCTTTTTCGATCAGGGCGGTTTTGGTGGCGACCTTTCTGCGCAGGGTGACGGTCCAGATGAAAAGCAGGGCGAGAATGATCAACAGGGCCGCGAGAGTCCAGATGCCGGTGGTCATGTTGATCCAGCCTTGTTCGAGTTCGTGGCGTATGGACTGGATCGGCGCGGCAGAACAGGTGTGCAGCGGCCGCCCGAAAAGGGCAAGCAGTGCCGTGAGAAACAGACGTTTTCTGGGCATCTGGTTGTGCATCATGCTCATTTCTCTCAATACGGGACCCTACCAAAAAAGTTGCCTTACTGTGCCTTACTGGATGCCCATTCTGGATTATAAACGGAGGGTTGTCAATACCCCTGTCGAACGGCGGTAGACTGCGATCGGGGAGGAATATGTTGACTGGCTGTGGCTGAAAAGGACCTCAATATACGTCCGGGATAAAATGTTGCGAGGACATGGGCGGGCGAACGTAGGCGCCCTGTTCCGTGCGATTGGACAACTTGAGCGGTTTAGGTGTGAGGTCTTTGTAGGAAAGCTGCGAGAGGAGGTGATGGATGCAGTTGAGTCGGGCGCGTTTTTTATCGTCGGCCTTCACCACATACCAGGGTGCCAGCGGGGTGTCGGTCCGGGCGAACATGGTGTCCTTCGCGTTGGAATACTCGACCCATTTTTCGCGCGATTCAAGGTCCATGGGGCTCAGTTTCCAGCGTTTTGCCGGGTCGTGGTTGCGGGCTTGAAAGCGCTCCTCCTGCACGGCGTCACTCACGGAGAACCAGTATTTGATCAGGATGATGCCGGAACGAATCAACATGGTCTCAAATTCCGGGCAGGATTGCAAAAATTCCTCATATTGCTCTTGGGTGCAGAACCCCATGACGTGTTCGACCCCGGCTCGGTTGTACCAACTGCGGTCAAACAGGACCATTTCTCCGCTGTTTGGCAGGTGGGCGGCGTAGCGCTGGAAATACCACTGGGTTTTTTCCTTTTCGGTGGGTGTTCCGAGGGCGGCGACGCGGCAGATACGGGGATTGAGACTCTGAGTGATGCGTTTAATGGTCCCTCCTTTTCCGGCGGCGTCACGTCCTTCAAAGAGAACCACCACTTTCAACCCTTTCCGGCGAATCCATTCCTGCAGCTTGACGAGTTCAATCTGCAACTTGCGCAATTCTTTGTTATAGACCTTCTTCGGCATGGGAGGGAGCAGGTCCTGCACTTCCTCGTAGTGGGCTTCCAATTGCTTTTTCAGCGCCTTGCCCATCTTCTTTTTCTTATCGTGTTTGCTCATGCTGTGTTCCCTTCACCGTGAATTCATGTGGTGCTGCGTTGCGCACACCCTCGAAATATTCTGGATAGTGTAGAGGCGGGGACCGCAGATAACAAGTTTTTCCTAACACCTTTGGCGTTGTTTTTCAGGGGTTTTTGCATTTTTTAATCGTCAGTGATTGCCAATAGGCCTTCCGTTTTACAAGCCGCCCTGGAAAAAAAAGAAAAAAAAGGTTCAACAATCCGAATACAATCTAGTATAAGGAGTATGCCAGTATGTAAATAGTATATAATATGGCGTAATAAATGGGGTGTTTATGGCTGGAAGACCAAAAAATTCGGGTGTTGAACTTATGGGGATTGACGGTGATTTGTTGCTTAAAGGTAATGGAAAGCCGCGTTTTTTGTATAAGCAGCTTGCGGATGCGCTGCGGCAGGAGATTGATCGCGGGGTGTTTATTTCGGGCGATATGCTGCCTTCGATGGATGATCTGGCCGCCCGCTATTCCATTAACAAAGCGACCGTACGCCAGGCGATCAACGAACTGGTACATAGCGGGTTGATTTATTCTGTACCTGCGAAGGGGACCTTTGTATCCGATGTGAGCGAACCCGCTGTTCCTGGGAGGCTGGACTGCCTGACCATCGGCTGGATTTCCTCGGTTCCGGATAAAGGCTGTACGGGAGGCTATCACACGGAGATGATGCAGGCGGCGCATCAGGCCGTGCAGCGTACCGGAGGACGTTTTGTGGTGTTTTCATCGAACGGAATGAGCTACGAATCCTTCTGGGAAATGATCCGTCAGGCCCGTTTGGATGGCGCTTTGTTGGTGGGATCGCCCAATCAGCAACCCCTCCTGCACTTGCTGAACGATTCGATGCCAGCCGTGATTCTGAACGATCGTTTCCTTGGTCGCCGGATCAGCTCGATCTATATTGACAATGAGGATGGCGGATTTCTGGCCTTGGATCATTTGTTGGTGCAGGGGCATCGGAAATTGGCGATGGTGACCGGGCCTCGGGAAATGCGCCTTGTCAGAGAGCGCATCATGGGGGCGGAAATGGCCTGCGTACGCTATGGCCTGCAACCTGAGCAAGTTCAGGTCGTGGAGAGCGATTTTACACCCGAAGGGGGCATGCGGGCGATGAAGGAGTTGTTGGGCGCACGGGAACGCCCAACCGGGGTATTCTTCTTCAACGATGAAATGGCCTGCGGCGCACTGCGGTTTCTCTATGAGGAAACGGACTGTCGGGTTCCTGAAGATTTTTCGATCATCGGATTCGATGACATTTCGTGGGCTCGGCTTAGTCATCCGCCGCTGACCACGGTGCATGTGGAAACGGAACTGATGGGTCGCAAAGCCGTAGATATGCTGGCGGATTTGGTTCGGAGTCAGGAGGTCACGGGTGCTGCCAATCTGGTGATTCCAGTCCGTATTGAGGCGCGGCGTTCTACGCGCCGACTTACGCAGGATTCGGTTGATAATCCGAAGAATCTCTCTGACTGTATTGCCTGAGCAGCAATTCCAGCTTGTTGCGCGTGATGGGCTTCTGGAGGAAATCATTCATTCCGGCCTTCAGTACTTCCTCGCGTGCTTCTTCCGAGGCATTGGCGGAGAGGGCGACAATGGGCGTGGAGCAGCCCCGTTCGCGCAGCTTTCGAGCGGCTTCGATGCCGTCCATCTCGGGCATCTGCATGTCCATCAGAATGAGGTCGTAGCGCCCGTTTTTCACGGCCTCAATCGCGGCTAGGCCGTTTTCGACGGCCTCCCCTTCGCAGCCCATGGATTTCAGGATGTGCAGGGCCATCTTTTGGTTGATGACCTCGTCTTCGGCCAGTAGAACGCGCGGTGGTGTTGAGTTCATGTCGTCAGTCCATTCGTTTCAGAATCTGGAGGATTTCGTTGAGTTTCTCTTCAATGGTTTGCTGGTTTCCTTCGCGTATGGCCTCCGTGACGCAGTGTTGCATGTGTTTGCGCAGTATTTTTCGGCTCAGGGAGTGAAGCGCGGCGCGTACGGCTTGAATCTGGGTGATGATGTCAATGCAGTAATCCTGCTTGGTGATCATTTTCTGAATGCCGCGAACCTGCCCTTCAATGCGGGAGAGCGCGGCCAACTGCTCTTCGTGCGTGGTTAACTGCGATTCGCTCATAAAATAGTTCCAAAAAACTGAAGCCCAGCATACCCGGCGCTGCCGGAGGTGTCAAGAAGTCGGCGGGGCGTACCTCTTTCCTCCATTGACCTTCCTCCAGATCAACATTTCAAAAATGCGTTAATGAAGAAGCGATGGAGCAAAAGATGGATTTGCCGCTTTTTATTCTTGTCAGGCGGATAGGGGCGTCCTATATTCCCCGCTCATTTGATAGGTATACAGAAGGAGTGGTGTTATGTCGCGGGTATGTGAAATTTGTGGAAAAGGCCCTATGACGGGCAACAGAATTATTCGTCACGGTTTGCGTAAGAGCAAAGGCGGCATCGGTTTGCATACCACGGGGATCACCCGGCGCCGATTCCTCCCGAATCTTCAGAAGATTCGTGTGGTGGAGAATGGTGGCGTGAAGAGCAAGCGCATCTGCATGAGCTGCCTGAAGGCGGGCAAGGTGACCAAGGCCTGCTGAAGTCTCTTTGTTTGGTTTGGAATCTTGAAGACCGTCCGTGAACCGGGCGGTCTTTTTTATGATGAAATATAAACACAAAAACGAAAATGACACCTTGGTGGAAATGCGCTTTCTGGAAGGGGTGAGCAACCGCTTGGGTGATCATGAGGGCACCTTGAAGGCCCTGGGTGATCTTTATACGCGGGCTGGCTTTATTGAAAAGGGCTTGCGAACGGACTTGCAGCTGGTGGCCCTTTGTCCGGAAGATCCGATGGTCTGGTATAATCTGGGTTGCAGTTACGCCCTCAGCGGCGAGACGGATTCTGCCTTCGACGCGCTGAACCGTGCAGTGGATTTGGAATACTTGGATGTGGCCTGGATGCTGGAGGATGATGATCTGAAAGCGTTGCGCGGGGATATGCGTTTTGAGAAGCTGCTTTTACGAATGGCGGAAGCCGAGCAGGAACAGCATTTTAAATGAAGGAGATTGGAACCACGGTGTGAGAAAGTTACAGAAAACGGCTTTCGGTGGTGGAATATTCTGCTACATTTTTAAAAGCGAACGCCCGGATGCCGGGTGAAGAGCGGTCTGCATAAAAAGGACCTAGAAAGACGATGAACGGATGAAGATTGTGTGTGCCACCAGCGTGTATCAGAGTCGGGAGGCGTTTTCCACGCTGGGCGATACGCTGGTGCTGGCGGACCAGGCAATCAACAGCAATGATGTGGCTGGCGCGGACGCGCTGATTGTTCGATCGAAGACGCAGGTGGATGCCAGCCTGCTGGTCGGAAGCGCGGTGCGGTTTGTCGGAACGGCCACGGCAGGCAGCGATCATTTTGATGGGGCCTTTTTTACACGCAGCGGCATCGCCGGCGTGTCCGCGCCTGGGTGCAATGCAAACAGTGTGGCGGAGTATGTCATTGCCTCGCTGCTATGGCTCGCGGAACGGAAGAACCTGATTTTGTCGGAGAAGACGATCGGTGTGATCGGTGTGGGGTCGGTGGGGAACCTGGTGGCGGAGAAGTGTCGCGCACTGGGGATGAATGTGATGCTGAACGATCCGCCGTTGTTGGATGCCACACGGGACCCGGGTTATCAGCCGCTGGAGGACCTGCTAAGATATGCCGACATTCTGACGCTGCATGTGCCGCTGACGAAGACAGGACACTACCCCACGTACCACTTGGCGGACTGCCGGTTTTTTTCGCAGGCACGTCCCGGGGTGCTGTTCCTCAATGCTTCACGTGGGGAGGTGACGGATTCGGAGGCCCTGCTCATGGCAATGGATAGCGGCCTGGTGGGCGAATGTATGTTGGATGTGTGGGAAGAGGAACCGGAGATCAGCCGCCCTCTGCTGGATCGGGCCCTTATCGCCACTCCGCATATCGCAGGATACTCGCTGGATGGGC
>CAZBEO010000149.1:0-6720 GCA_964490935.1 uncultured Verrucomicrobiota bacterium | reverse complement strand
GCCAATGCCGTATTCAACAACTAAACTGAAGCGGGAGCTTTGCGACTCGATTAGCGTCAAGTGATTGATATAAGCTGGAGGGCAAGCAGCTTGCCGGGACGTAGCCTTGTGCGAAGTCCGGTCCACGCGAGCCGGTGCTTCATCCCGCTTCAGGTGAAATCGCTATCGCGATTTGGAGATGAGAGAAAGGTGTAGAAAAATGATGATGCAGGCGTTCGGTCCACGTCATCGGAGCAATGCTCCTGTATCTGGGAGGGATGCTGTCCCCAGCGTCCTTTTATTTTTCTCCAGATCATTCCTCATTCCTCTTACTCTCCGCGCTCTTCCTGTGCACTCGCTCTCCGCACGGCTCGCGGGGACGCTCGCTCTCCCGAAACGCGCTCGTTCTCCGCTTGGCCCGTGGGGACACGGGCCCTCCCAAGAGCATTCCCCTGCGTCTCCGCGCCCCTGCATCTCTGCCTTAACGCGCTCTACGATTAGTTCGCTCTGTTTACCCCTTGTTTTGGTTTTTTTATGCCCGATGCCCGGCGAAGCCACCGAAAATGCCTTTCGTGGTCCCTGGAGCGTTTCCACTCAAAATCCGGTGGTTTGTGGTCGTTTTTTGACAAAAAAGGACCAAAAAACGTCAAAAAAGGAGGAGTTTTGCGAAAAATTCGGCTTTTCAGCCCTGAATTTCTATCAAAACACCCTTTCGGTGGTCGTGCGGTCGCCTTGTCCCATGGAACCTTCCTGCTCGAATTATGCGCGGGAGGCCGTGAAAAAACATGGGCTCGGAGGGGGCATTTTGCTGATCATGGACCGGCTATTGCGGGAAAACAGCGAGGGATATTACGCGCCGCTCGTAAAAACGAAAACACGCGGCTATAAGTACTACGATCCCGTTGAAAACAGCGATTTCTGGTGGAAAGAGGAGAGATTTTTACACAAAGGCACGAAGGCACAAAGAAAGAAGGGAACCTACTAACTCAACTTCGGATGAATGCGGTGTGTTTGTCTTAATCTGTGAAAATCTGTGTAATCTGTGGACAAATAAACGGTTGATTTGTTCTCTGCGTTTTTCCTTCTTTCTTTGAGTTCTATGCGATCTTTGTGGTGAATATCAGCGGTGCATGAGCAATATTCGTTAAAAATGGATAAAATGCGGTTGGAAACGGAAAAAATGGTCGAAAAAATCATAAAATGGCACAAAAAAACGGAAAACCGGCTATTTTCTGGCTATTTTTGCGTGATTTTGTGTATTTTATGCCTTTTTTCGTCGTTTTCGTATGGCATGACGGAAGGCGAGGCGGGCGAGGTGCTTTCTTTTGCTGATCATTTGTTTGAGCGGACGGATTATTACCGGGCGATTACGGAGTATGAACGGTTTCTGTTTTTTCAGCCGGAATCGCCGCGTGTGCCGTGGGTACGCTATCGGATTGCGGAGAGTTATTTGCGGGGAGATCAAGTCGAAGAGGCGATGCTGCGCTTCGGGGAATTGTCCGGGGCGTATGCGGGGCAGCCGGTGGGCATCGCCGCCGATTTTGCCCTCGCACGCGGGTACGCCGCGCAGGATCAATACGTCGAGGCGATTCGGCAACTCGACGCCATCGAGCAGCGGGTACCCTCGGAGGTGGATCGGTCGGACGCCGCGCTCTTCAAAAGTGTCTGTCAGTTGCGCCTTCGGCAACCGGAAGAGGCGCGGAACACCTTGGGCGGTATCCAGGAGGGCGCGCCCGGCGCGTTGGATGCACAATGGCTGCTCGACGAGACGGACCGCTTCGGGGAATTACCATTCAAAAAACCGTGGGTGGCGGGTACACTTTCCGCCGTACTGCCCGGGGCGGGGCAGGTCTACGCCGGACGCCCGCGCGACGGACTAGCGGCCTTCGCCCTGAACGGATTGCTCATCTGGGCGGCGTGGGAAGCCTTCGACCACGATCAGCACGTCGTGGGCGGGCTCCTCTGCTTCCTGGAGACCGGCTGGTATGTGGGCAATATCTATAACGCGGTGAACAGCACCCATCAATACAACCGACGCCTGGAAACCACCTTCTTCGACCGCATTCAACTGCGCTGTGCCCCCCCCTTCCGCGATGAACGAGCCGCGCGCGCGCCCTGTTTCTCCCTGCACTACGCCCTCTCGTTCTGATTCAAGCCCGGGATGAGGTCATTTCCTGTCAGGCTTCTTCTTGTTTGATAGTATGCTCTTTCTTTCTTCGGTGTAGTGCCACCATTTTCTGGAAGGGGCCCCTTCCATAAACCGTACGGCTGATATCAAGACATCAGCAAGGCAAGGGTCAAGCGGAGTCTTTGTGATCGAACATAGTTCGGTGTACATGGAGATAGGGTTTTGGCCGATAAGCTTAAAAGGCGTGTTAATGCCTATAAGATTCAAGTATCGAATCGTTGCAGGTCCAACGTTTGGAATGTCGTTGAACCTTGTGATGTCACGTCTGGTTTCCATTTTATCGGGTTGGAGGCCATGGTGCGCCGGTTGAGCCGCGGATAACGAGTTGTGGGGCGATCACGACGGTTTGTCTCGGGTTGATGTGGTCGCTGCGTAGGCGGTCGACCAGGCTCTGGACGGCCATGCGGCCCATGGCCGGTCGATCGACGTGAATGGTGGTCAGAGGGGGCAGGTTGGTTTGCGCTTCCAGAATATCGTCGAAGCCCGCGATGCTGAAGTCGCGCGGAATTTGACGACCTGTTTTCTCGAGGGCTTTGATGGCGTCGAGCGCGTTGATGTCGTTGCAGGCGAGGGCGGCTGTGACATCGGGTGCGCGCTCGAGGATTCGCAGGATGGATTGTCCGCCGCCGATGACTTTGCCTTCCTGTACGAGGCGCTCATCCCAAGGCAGTCCGTGCGCGGCGAGGGCGTTGCGGTAGCCCTCGAGGCGTTCGGCAAAGTTGCCTCGGCTCAGCGGGGTTCCGCCCAGGAAGGCAATGCGGCGGTGGCCGCGTTCGATCAGGTGTTCGGTGGCCAGCCAGCCTCCGCGCCGATTGTCTACGGTGATGGTGTCCAGATCGGCCCCTGGCAGGTGATAATCCACCACCACAAAAGGCTGGCCTGAGGCCTCGATGGCCTTGAGCAGGGGCTCCTCCGTGGCGCCGACCACGAGCAGGCCGTCCACTCGGTTTTCGGCAAGCATCTTGGGCAGGGTGCCGTGGGTGAGATTCCGGCTTTCGGCCACGGAGTCGAACATGAGGGCATAATTCTGGGCGCGTGCCTCGGATTCGATACCGGCGAAGACGCCGGTGTAGAAGGGATTGGAGAGGAAGGAGGAGATTTCCATGCCGGTGAGAAAACCGAGGGTCTCGGTGCGCTTGATGGTGAGGCTGCGGGCGTGAATGTTTGGACGGTATCCCATTTCCTTGGCGGCTTTGGCGATGCGTCTGCGCATTTTCGGGCCTACGCCCGGCTTATCGTTCAGGGCGCGGGAAACGGTGCAGATGTTGATGTTCAGTCGTGCGGCGATGTCATGAAGCGTTGTTGTCATACTGTTTTTACCGATCCCCATGGGGTGTTTCCTAGGCAAGATGCCACGAAGCGATGCGGTGCGCAAACTATTTCTTCAAAAAAGAGCAATCGTTTGCTTTTGTTCTTGCGTTGATTTACGAGAGGGCCTATATTGCGCCTCATGAAACGGGAACGGAGAGAGCGTGGAGTGGCGTCCCGTGCGGTGATGGAGGAGCAAGGAACGGGTTCAACTAAAAGGAGGTAGAAAATGAAACAGCGGAAATTCGGACGGATATTTTGGAGTCTTTTGGTGGCGGGGGCTTGGTTGGCCGGGATGGGGGTGCAGGGTGCCTCTGTGGATTTGGGATTGCGGAATCTGGGCTTTGAAGAAGGGGAGGCGAATTGGGCGGCCTGGGGCGAGGGCGATCTTCGCTCGGAATACTACGGACTGGCTCCCGCTTCAGGCGTGCAGTTTCTTCGGTTGTGGAACCGGTCGGGCTGGTATCAGGATTTTGCGGCCAGCGGCGGGCAGCTATACCATGTCACCGCTCGTGTGGCCACGGCTGGATCAGATGTGCTTTGGGGGGATGCCTATGGAGAGGTGAAGGTTGAATGGCGCAGACGGAGCGAGGATGGCACGGAGGAGATGGAGGGCCTTCCCATCTCGTTGAGATTTAGTTTCGACAAGGTGCTGGGCCGCCTTGAGATTCCGAAAGATGCGTGGGAATGGGTCGTCCTACCGCCCGTTCAGGCACCGCCGAAGGCGACGCACGGGCGGATTATTTGCGGCATCTATACGCTCGGCGACAAGCAGGGGGGTGGTTGCGCCCTGTTTGATGAGATCACGGTCGATCCGGTCCGTTAACTACGGAGGTTATGCCGTGGCACTTTCCGTCCTTATGGAATGGGGCGGATACGCTGAAGACGAGGTTTTTCATTCACGAAAGAAGGTAAAAACGATGGGCAGCGAAAAAAAAGAGCAAACGCTTGCGTTTTTTTCTTGCCATTCTTGCGTGGGGGTTGCTACCTTGCGTTCAAACAGCAGGAAAAGGCTTTGACGGGGGCTTCGGAGAAGGGGCCTGAGGGCCCGAAAAGAATCACAGAAAAAACAGAGCAACAGAAAAACAGGAACAACCAAAACAAGGAGAACGATCATGATGAGAACAGTACTGACGAGATATGAGGGAAATCCAATCATTAGCCCAAAGGGCATGCCGTACCCGTGCGAGCACGTGTATAATTCCGGTGCGACCAAGATGGGCGACAAGTATGTGTTGTTGCTTCGGTGCGGGCGGCTGCACAGTCGCTCGGAATTCGGCGTGGCGTTCAGCGATGATGGGTATAACTTCGAGGTGCATCCCGAACCGGTGATGGTGCAGGCGACGGAAGGGATTTTCGCGAAAGCGGAGAACAAGGGGATTGAAGATCCGCGGATAACCAAGCTGGGGGATGATTACTACATCTTCTACAGTTGTTATTCCACACGCGGGTTTCAGATCGGCCTGGCGCGTACGCGGGACTTCTTGTCGTTCGAGCGCATGGGACTGACCACGGCGGTGGATTACCGCAACTGCGTGTTGTTCCCGGAAAAGATCAACGGCATGTATGTGCGGTTTGAGCGTCCGAACTGGGGGGATCCCTGCATTTGGATATCATACTCGCCGGATCTGATTCACTGGGGAAACCAGCAGTTGATCATGGCGCCGGTGAGCACGAACATCTGGGAAGATGGAAAAATCGGCCCGGGTGCGCCGCCGATCAAGACGCCGCGCGGGTGGCTGAGCATCTATCACGCGGTGACCGGGACCATGGCGGGCTGCATTTACCGTCTGGGCGTGGCAGTGCATGATCTCGAAGATCCCCGCAAGGTCATCGGGCGTGCGAAGCAATTTATCCTGGCACCGGAAGCACCGCAAGAACGAGTTGGCTATGTGCCGAACGTGGTCTTTACCTGCGGGGCGATTCCAGAGGACGATGGCACGATCAAAATCTATTACGGCGGCGCGGATACCTGCATGAATGTCGCAACCGGACGTATCGACGACCTGATCGACCTGGCGATGGAAGGCGGACCGGATCAGTCGGTTTAGAGCGGACGAACCGGGCAAGCGGGGGGAGCGCGACGCGCTTTCCCCCTTGCCTCGGTCGGCGTCGGCGGGTTATGAAGCCTTCAACGAAAGGCAGGCTATGAATCACCCCAGCGTATGGTGGAATCAGAGACGGATATCAGGCGTTCGGACCATGCTCGTCGGAGGGGCGTTGCTTCTCCTGCTTGGCGGGCCTGGATGCCGGGTCGGGCAAGAGAGCGAAAAGGCGGAGCCGGTGCAGTCGGCCTCCTTGGACGCGCGTGTGGAGAAGGCGGAGGCGTGGTTGCCTCTTTCTTTGCCGGGCGCGGCCTTCAGGGAGTTGACGGTGGTCCGTTCGCCGGAAGAAATTTCCGGCGGCTTTTCGGTTGAGGCGGCATTTGATGGGGACGTTCCGTATGGTCTGGCGCTGGTGCTGTCGTCGAATGGTCTTCCGGATGCGAAGAATTTCACGGCGATCCTGGTGGAACGTACGGAAGAGGGCGTGCCGGTGGTGAGAATCCGCAATCGGGTGAAGGGGGTGGAGGATGTGTATGATTCGTCGGGGGTGCTGCTGAGCGCTTACGAGGAGAAGAATGCGGGGCATCCGGAAGAGGCTCGCCGCGCGTTCAGCGAACGCTACCGGCATATCCTGGATGGGCGCCAGTATTCGGTGCCGTTCACCAATACAACCGGCAAGCTGCGAATCCATCATGATGCGCAGGCTGGCTTTCTGCATTTTTATTATTCCGTGGGGCGCGAGATTCGCGGCAAATGGGTCGAAGGCTGGATGGAGCTGACCCCGGCTCCCGATTTTGGGGTTCCGAATGAGTCGTATTATACAGCGCGGATCGAATCCGCTTCGGTGGGCGCACCCTCGGCCCATTCCCCGCAGGTGACGGTGACGTCGATTCCCGCGCAGGACCTCGACGATACCGCCACAGGATTTGCGGTGAATCGCCGCGAGTTTTTCTGGTCGGGATTTGGAGGCGAAGCCGTGGTGGTGACGTTCGGCGATGAATTTGCCTTTCGCGAGCGCGACATCAAACTGGTTTTTTGGTCGCAGGCGAATTATGTGCCGGCTTGGCGTTTCAGTGATGAGTTGCTTTATTCCTACGAATTTTTGGAAACGTGGGGTGGCGGGAATATCGGCTGCCATGAGCCGATGTCGGACCGGCTGCACCGGTGGACTCGGGTTGATGTACTGGAAGACAATCCGGT
>CAZBEO010000148.1:0-6823 GCA_964490935.1 uncultured Verrucomicrobiota bacterium | reverse complement strand
CCCCGTCCGGGGTGCATGTTGTTTTGTTTGTCGGCTTCCCGGGGTCGATGACCCCAGGCTATTCTCCCCGGCCCCTCCCGGGGCCATCATGACGCAAACTTTTGTTGGTGGCTCCAATGGTTGGAAACATTACAAAAGCACCGCGATATAGCACTCACCAGAGTTGTCGGTCGAGCGAGCGGTATTGAATGGCCTCGGAGATGTGGTTTGTGCCGATGATTTCCGCATGTTCCATATCGGCAATGGTGCGGGCGACTTTCAGGATGCGCGTGTAGGCGCGTGCGCTGAAATTCATGTCGGCGATGGCCATTTTGAGTATGTTCCTGGTTTCTTCTTCGAGTTCGCAGTGGGCTTCAATATCTTTTGGCCGCATACCGGCATTGCAGTGAACGCCGGGAATGGCGGCATAGCGCCGCTGTTGGGTTTCGCGCGCGGCGATGATTCGTTCGCGCATGATCTGAGAGGATTCGCCGGGTGTCAGATTGGCCAGGTCCTCATAGCGTACGGCAGGCACTTCCACATGAATGTCAATGCGGTCAAGCAGCGGGCCGGATATTTTATTGCGGTAGCGCATGATTTGCTGCTGAGTGCAGCGGCATTCTTTTCGGAGGTCGCCGTAATAGCCGCACGGGCACGGATTCATCGCCGCAACAAGCATGAAGCGGCAGGGAAAGGTGACCGAGGCGGCGGCGCGTGAAATGGTGACGACGCCATCTTCCAGCGGCTGCCGCATCACTTCCAGCACGTTGCGCGCGAATTCCGGCAATTCATCCAGAAAAAGTACGCCATGATGGGCGAGGCTGACTTCGCCGGGCATGGGGTGCGATCCGCCCCCGAGGAGTCCGGCGTCGGAAATGGTATGATGCGGTGCGCGGAAGGGGCGCTGACTGATGATGGCCTGATGCGGTGGAAGTCGCCCGGCAATGCTGTGAATTTTGGTGGATTCGAGTGCTTCATCCAGTGACATGGGCGGGAAAATGGAGGGCACTCTTTTGGCAATCATACTCTTTCCGGCACCTGGACTTCCGATCAGGAGGATGTTGTGTCCGCCAGCGATGGCCACTTCCAGTGCACGCTTGGTGGATTCCTGTCCTTTGACATCGGAAAAGTCCTCGTCGTCGTGGGCGACGAACTGAAAAAGGGTGTCGTGCTGGATAAGCAGGGGTTCAATGGGATGTTCGCCGGCTAGGAAGTCGGCGGCTTCGCGCAGGGTGGCCACTGGGATCACTTCGAGCCCTTCCACGACAGCGGCTTCCTCCGCGTTTTCGGTGGGAACCAACATGCGGCGGAATCCCTGCGCCTTCATGTGAAGAGCGACGGGAAGGACGCCGTTGACGCGGCGTATTTCTCCGCTGAGGGCCAGTTCACCCGTCATGCCCACGCCTTCGATGGCGGCGGGATCCAGAGCACCCTCGGCCACGAGGGTGCCGATGGCAATCGGCAGGTCGAAGCTCGGGCCTTCTTTTTTAATATCCGCCGGGGCGAGATTGATAGTGGTTCGCCCGAACGGCACGCCGAACCCGGAGTTGATCAGGGCGGTCCAGACGCGGTCTTTGCTTTCCTTGACGGCGGCATCGGGTAGGCCGACGACGACCACGGTCGGGGTGTCGCCGCGTCCCGTATTGACCTCGATTTCCACGGTGTAGGCGTCCACCCCATACACGGCACCTGAAAAGATTTTAGCTAACATGCCTTTTAACCCCGTGGAACCTTTTGGGCCTGCTGTTGCCGTGCAGCAGGATGGAGGGCGTTACTCAATGACACCGAGTTTTTTCAGCGCCTCTTGAATATCTTCAGGTGAGACGGGTTTTATCAGATACCAGGCACACCCCTCATCGAAAGAGGAAAGGATATTTTCGCAGTCCTTGAGTTGGGAGACCACGAGAATTTTGGAGGGGCTTGCCACGGTGTTTTTCTTTTCCCATTCGCGGATATTCTTGATGGCATCCTGGCCCTGACCGGGATCGGGCATAAGGATGTCCATGGAAATCAGGTCGTAGGGAATGCCTTCTTCATGGGATTTTTCAAACATGCTGAAGGCGGATTCTCCGTTGGGTACGGTATCGCAACGTCCATACTTTTGTAGAATGCTTTTCAGTTTGGTGCGGCTCACATAATCATCATCGGCGATCAGTATTCTCATGAGGAACCTCTCTGGTTATCGGGATCAAAGTGTTACAATAATAACACGGGTGTCCGTATGTTTCAAGATGAAGACGCTGGTTCTTTTTGGAGTGAGACGTACGCCGTTCATTCACGTTCGATGTGGCCGCGCCATCCGTAGGCGGGTGCGAAGGGTGGGCAGACCTTTTTTTCGGCGAGGGCATCCAGGGTCAGCGCCTCGCCAGCGAGCAGGCAGCGCGTGTGTTCGACACCTTCGGCGAGCAGTGGCCAGTCCTTCAACGTCTCGGCATGAGTGATGACGGGTATTTTGCGCCAGTCAAACTGCATCAGGGTGGTGATGGCGGCATCCACGCAGACGGGATTCAGCCCGGCAATCAGGCAGCCTGCCGGGGTGGAGATTGCCTCGAGGGGGCCTTCGCCTTCGCCAGCGATGAGTCCGTCGGTCAGCGTGAAGAGTACGCGTTGGGGGGAGTCGGCAAGGGTGCCATCGGGCCGTCCGTAGGTGGCGATGCGCACGAGATCGAGTATGGCCCGCCAGACGGTATCGTTGCCGTGCCAGGTGCCGTCGCGGATGTTATCGATGCCCAGGCTGTTTCGCAGGCGCTCGCTGACGCGATGGGCGAGGGAAAGAAGGGGGCGCAGGACGGGTGTTTTGTTGCCATCGATTAGGCGTTCCAGTTTTTCGCTGATGGTTTTGAGGACGCTCGGATCAGGATATTCATCGCCGTCATGGGCGGGACTTCCCCGCCGAAAATTGGTGTAACAGTGGCGTACGGCCACGATGCCGACGAAGTTTTTCAGTGCGGCGGTCATGCCTGCCTTGCAGTGTGTTTTCATTTTAGGCAGATTGATGACCACATCGGCGTCCATGATGCAGCGCGGGACGATGAAGCGGTTCAGGCTGGGACTGTGGTAGGGGTCGGTGTCGCCATGGCGGTAGTGGGGGAGGCGAAAGAGATGAGCCAAGTGGCCGATAGGGGCCAACATGCTTCGCTCGCCGAGATTGAACTCGACCACGCCCTGCGGATCGCCCGGTTGCTCCACCCAGCCGGTAACGTGAAAGTGCTCATCCAGCGAGCCAGCCACTCGCCGAAAATCAAACCAGGTGACCACGGGTTTGGCGTGGGCCTTGAAGAACTCCAGCACGCCGTCCAAGTGCGCACACTGTACGGCCTTATCGAACCGCGTGCTCAATACCGGCGCATCGCCGAGAGTGACGCTTCCTTCGCCGCGCAGGGCGATGAAGACGTAGTCCATCACGGCCCGTGTGACGGAACCATGCGTGATGAGGCAGTCGATGTCACCGCCCCGGTAATGACGGTCCTGCACGAGGTTGGGCTTGATCACCACACGGTGTCCGGGATGAATGAAATCGCCTAGAGGATTCCATTCGGGGGTGCCGAAGTGCGAGGCATCGAGTCCGAGTTCGCGCAGGACTTCGCGCACCATGCGATAGGCCTCATTGCGGTGGGCGAGGGCGGTTCGGTCGAACGGATATTCAGGATAGGCCTCTTCTGGGTGGAAAGGAGGCGAGTCCGGGTAGGTGGCCCGCTCGTGATGGACAATGGCTACTTGGTTGGATGCTGTATTCATTGGAGGAAAACGTATACAAGCCGCTTTCGATTGGCAACTCCTAATCGGGGAATGCAGGGAGAGCATCCCTGCGAGCCGCTGCTTATGTACTGCTGACATTCACCACAAAGAACGCATAGAACTCATAGAAAGAGAAGGAGGGGGTAGGTGGGTCGTGGAGTAAGGGCGTGGATAAATTTTTGCAATGCCGGGACAGCGACGAAGGCGGCGGCGATTTTCTCCCTCTTGGGAGGGCCCGTGTCCCCACGGGCCAAGCGGAGAGTGAGTGCGTAGGCCTAGAGAAATAAGGACCGATCTGGAGATAAATAAAAGGACGCTGAGGACAGCATCCCTCCCCAAATTCGCACCACTTGCTTCTCTGGTGTTCAGAGCCTGTTCAATCTATCGCCGCGACGCTCCTCAAGAAAAAGCCGGAAGAACCAAATACGAAGAGATTTTCACAGAAGGTTAGCGGCGGTTTGCTCGGCGGCCTCACGGTCCACCGGCAGCATTTCCTTGGCGTAGAAGGGATAGTCGGATCGGCTCTTTCCAGGGGCGGTGTATTTCCAGCGTTTGTAGGACCAGAGCCAGTATTCCGGCTGCTCGGCAATGAAGGTTTCAATGACGCGCAGAATGCGTTCAGTCAAGATTCGCACTTGTTGCGGCTTGGTTGACTCACGGGGCGTTTCGGTCGGGATTGGAAGCGGTGGCGTGACGTGATAATGTCCCGAGGCGTCCGGCAGGCAGACCCCGAAGGCTATTTGTGCCCCGGTGTGCATGACCAGGGTGGCGCCGATGGAGGAAACCGGTACGGGCAGGCCAAAGAAATCGAGAAAGATGCCGCCCATGGATGGCTTGGTGTTCTGATCGAGAAGAAAAGCAACGATGCCGCCATCGCGCAGTGTTTTCAGCATGGCGCGCACAGCACCGCTTTTTTTGACGATGGTCTGCCCGGTCTCGGAGCGGATGCGGTCGAAGAGGAGGTCGAGTTTTTCGTTTTCCAGCGGGGCGGCGATGCTGGTGAAGTGTCCGTAACGCAAGGCCACGCTTTTGCCGAGGAGTTCCCAGTTGCCGGCATGTGCGGTAACGCAGATGGTGGCTTTGGGATGCTTGCTGAACAGTTCATCGTGTTCCGGGTGAAAATGGACGTAGGTATTGATGCGCTCCTTTTGTCGGTGTGCAAACCAGAAAAGATCGAGCAGGACGAGGGCGAAGGTTTGAAAGGAGTGAATCAGGATGCGGCGCTTTTCGTCGGCGGTTTTTGACGCCCCGAAGGCGATGTCGAGGTTGGCCTGCCCAGTTTTACGCAGGTGCGCGGAGAGGAGATAGGCGAGGAGTCCGAAGGTGCGAGCGAGGGCGACGACGACGCTTCGCGGGAGTCGCGGGAGCAGGAACATGCCGCATTGGGCCAGTCCGTATTCCAGCGTGTGTCGAATTCTCATGCGCGTATCCTTTGGCAGCAGGTTCAGCGGCGTGCGTGGATGGCACGCTCAGCCTCACGGTCGGCTGTTTTTCGTTTCATGTCTTCACGCTTGTCCTGCATTTGCTTTCCTTTGCAGAGGCCCAGTTGGAGCTTGATGAGCCCCTTTTTCACATAGATTTTGAGTGGAATCAGGGCGAGGCCCTTGAGTTGCATCTGCGAGGTAAGACGTTCGATTTCCCGCTTGTGGAGGAGGAGTTTCTTTTTTCTGACGGGATCGTGATTGAACTGATTTCCGTGGTCGTAGGCGAGGATGTGCATGTTGATGAGAACGGCTTCGCCTCGATCGATGCGGGCGTAACTTTCCTCCATGCTGATTTGGCGGTTGCGCATGGATTTGACTTCGGTGCCGACCAGGACAATCCCCGCCTCGAACGATTCCAGAACGTGATAATCCCGCAGGGCCTTGCGATTGGTGGCCAGGACCCCCTCGGTAGTCGGTGGTTTGTTCTTTTGTTTTGCCATAAACGGAAAGCGGCCCCGAAGAGCCGCTACCTAATCATCAGTTTTGCAGTATGGATGCTGCTAGAGCGAGATGACCATGTCCAGAGAGTCCTGGGTGGGCGGCTCAAGGCGTGTAAAGACCATTTCGGCGGTCAGTTTGCCTTCCGCGACTTCCTTCAAGGCGATGTCCACGGCCGGCATTTTAGGGTCATCGGGTTTGACCATAGGGCGCTGACCCATGTTGAGCTGGCGCACCCGCTTGGATATCAGGTTAACCAGCAACGGGATATTCGGCATACGCTCCTTGGCACTTTCCATGTAGTCAATATTCAAAATCCGGCCTCCTCTTTGATTCAATGGGAAAAATAGCGGGGCGCAATATATGCGCCCCGCCAGGATATGTCAAACGGCAATTTCAGATTACATCATGCCGCCCATACCGCCCATTCCACCCATGCCACCGCCCATATCCGGGGCCATAGGCTTGTCCTTTTCAGGAACATCTGTGACCATGCATTCGGTGGTCAACAGAAGGGCGGCGATGCTGGCCGCATTCTGCAGCGCGTAACGGGTCACCTTGGTCGGGTCGATGATACCGGCCTTGACCAGGTCCACATACTCGTTGGTGGCCACGTCGTAGCCCATCGAGCCTTTGGACTTCTTGACCTGCTCCACCACCACGGCACCTTCGATGCCGGCATTCGCCGTCAACTGACGCAGCGGGGATTCTAGGGCCTTGCGCACGATTTGAGCGCCGATGGCTTCTTCGCTATCTTCCAGGCTCATCTTATCCACGGCGGCCTGGCAACGGAGCAGGGCCACGCCACCGCCGGGAACAATACCTTCTTCCACGGCAGCGCGGGTTGCATGCAGCGCATCTTCCACACGGGCTTTCTTTTCCTTCATTTCAGATTCCGTGGCGGCGCCCACATTGATCACGGCCACACCACCAGCCAGCTTGGCCAGGCGTTCCTGCAGCTTCTCGCCGTCGTAGTCCGAGGTGGTTTCCTCGATCTGGCGGCGAATCTGCTGGATACGGCCCTGGATGGCAGCGGTTTTTCCGGCGCCTTCCACGATCGTGGTGCTGTCTTTGTTAATCGTGACGCGCTTGGCGGTTCCGAGATCGGCAATCTGAACACTTTCCAGCTTGATGCCGAGGTCTTCGGTGATGAATTTGCCGCCGGTCAGCACGGCAATGTCTTC
>CAZBEO010000147.1:0-6878 GCA_964490935.1 uncultured Verrucomicrobiota bacterium | reverse complement strand
GTCGCAACTGGCTCAACAAGGGAAAAGAGGCTTAAGCTAGTGCCATTCGGGTCAGTGGGAATTGGCCCAAATTCGTCCGCAACAGCGTGGTCTTTCGGTATCCTCTGCTTGCAGTTGTTCGGCGTACGCTCTGTCCTTCACCGTCCGGCCTGCATAGGATTACCTGGTGACGCCATGTCCTTCGATTTCTCCAGCCATGAACCTGCTAACCCCGCCTTAAAGGCCTACGTCGAGGGCCGGGCCGCTCTGGCTCTGGGCGCTCTCCAGCGCCTGGGCGAAACAACACCTTCCGTTAGCCGGGCCGCCCGCCGCGTTCTGCCAGACCTGCTTTGGAGCGATTCCTGGGCGGATGAGGTTGGCATTCCGTATGCGCTTTTTCCCTCGCCTCATCGTTTTCGCCGTTATGTAATTGGTCCGCCGGTTGCCGAGGGAGCAGGGGTGGAGCGATGCGGGGAGTACTTCCGGCTTCAAACCACCACCAATTGGGCTCTGGACCTTCGCCATTTTCAGGATGTGGATGAATACTTCGGTCAGCTCTCCAAGAGTATGAAAAAAAAGCTCAAACGTTATGTGAACGGTGCGGATCGGTGGGGTTTGAAAATGGAACGGATTCAAACGCGGGCACACCTGGATCGTTTCTTAAAGGTTTTTTCTCTTCAGTTCCCGGGGGCCAACTGGGAAACCAGGGATCGTTCATTTTTTTATGAGGCGTATGCACTTTTTGAAGAACTAGGATGCGCCAAGGGATACCTCATGGTGGATGAGCAAGGGGTCGATGCCGTGGCGGTGCTTGGCTACTACACGGGGCGAGCCTACAACCTGCATCTTCTGGCCAGGCAGGACAGCACGCTCGATTTTCTATCGCCAGGTTATTGCGCCACCTACGCCCTGATCAAAGAAGTCATGGAGGAAAAGCGTGCCGATTATTTTTTCTTTGGTCCTGGACGATACGAATATAAAGAGCGGTTCATGGGCAGCTCCTTGCCTATTTATCGGTATGAACGGCGTTCGCTGATGAATCTTCCTGGCTTGATCAAGCTGTATCATCGTGCCCGGAGAGGGAGCATGCGTCGGTAATATGCATGAGCAATGATCAGAGTTGATCTGCGCGATCAGGTTTTAAACACCTGAAGCCCGACGGATTATTAGTGGTCGGGGGAGGTGCTTACGGCGCGTTCCGCGCTTTGCCGAACAGTGAAGAGTGGGTCGGAAAGCAGAGGGATAACCTGTTGGAGTGCGTTGGTCTCGCCGATATCACGGAGGGCGTTGATTGCCATGATGCGTTTGCGTTCGTTCGTGCTTTGAAGAAACGGGATGAGGCGGTCAACTTCGTTGGTGATATGCCATTTTCCGAGGGTGCGCATGGTGACGCCGGCGGTGATTTCGTTGGTGAGGTGATTGGCAATGCGAGGAGCGTATTCCGGTGTTTCGTGGAATCCGAGCAGCAGAATGGCGGATTTGCGCAGGAAAGCATTGGTGGTGTTTTTCGCGACGTGGAGCAGGGTGGGCGCGGTGGTTTCGGCATCGGATTCGCGTACAATCCGATGAGCGTAGATGGAGTACCACATGTTGTCGCTGTCGGCGTGGTTGAGAAGGTATTCGAGGGCGGGTGCGCCTCGGGTTTTGAGTTGCTGATAGGCCGCTTCGCGGGCGACACGCCGTTCTTCGGTGTTGCCGTAGCGTCCGGCCAGGATCATGAGTTCATCGAGGGTGGCGTTGGAGAGATCGGGAGGTTCAAGGGTATCTACGGGGACATCCGAGGCGATGGGGCGATTGGTGGGTACATCGTAAATCAGGCCGAAATCTGGGCGCAGCGTGGCGACGCCGTTGCTCGCGCCGGAGGAGTAGACATCCTCGTCGGCCAGATCGAGCAGGAGAGAAAGGCTGTCGTATTCGCGCAGGTCTGCATAGTGTCCGGCACCCTGGCAGGCATCGGATTGGCGTGCGAAATAGGCGTCCTCTCCGCGTGTGTCAACCAGCAGGCCGAGGGCATTATTGATGCCGCGTCCCTGGGCATAATGGGAGGCGGTGTAGGTATCATTTCCGGCGTGTTCAAAGAGCATGCCGACGGCATAATCATGGGCGGCACCCTGAGCGAGACTGTGCGCGGTGTAGATATCGCGCCCGTCGAGATCGGCCAGGAGCCCTGCGGCAAGATGTACGCCACAGCCTTGTCCGTATTCATGGAGTTGGTAGGTGTCGTGTCCTTCGAGGTCGAGCAGCAGGCCGACGGCGTACCAGTAGCCTACGCCTTGCGCGTAGACATCAGCGGTATAGGTGTCGTTGCCGGATTGATCAAGTAGGATGGCCAAACCGCCGCCGGTAAAGGGGCGCATTCCAGTGGCAAAACCCTGAGCCAGTGAAAGATAGTTTTTCCAGTGGCGGTCGTAATCCGTGAGGGTGCGTCCGGCGATATAGATGTCGTTTCCCTGGCGGTCAATCAGTGCGGCGATGGCGGTGACGCCAGCATAGGCCTGCCCAACGCAGCCAAGATTGAAGGTATCGTTTCCAGCGGCGTCTTCAAGGCGGGCCACGCCCGCGATGGCGGCGGCCTGTGCAAAGAGCCCAGCGGAATAGAGGTCGTTTCCTGCGGCATCTTTTAGGCAGGCGATTCCAAAGAGGGCGGCGGCTTGTCCGGCGTGTGCGGAGCGGTAGATATCGTCGCCAGCCATATCCTGTATCCAAGCGAGCCCCCAGAGCGCACTTCCGGCACCGAGGAGTGTGGAGTCGTCGTAAAAATCGGTGCCGCCCAGATCGAGAATGACCGACAGGGAACTATCGAGAAGTCCGTTGGCTCCACCGGTGTTCAGGTAACGATCATTTCCACCTGGGTCAATGATGAGAGTGCAGGAGGTGCCGCTGTGCAGGTCATCGCCGAGTGTGCCGATGCGCAGGTTGCCCGCGGGCGTCATGATCACCAGCGGTTCGTCGGGCCAGTACGCGACGTTCTCCAGTTGACGGATCAGCGCGTTCATGCCGGACTCCAGTTCTCGCGCTGCCGAAATCAGAGAGGCATAATCCATTTGTTCAAGAACCGTTTGAAAGGGCTCGAAACCGGGGCGCGGGTCCAATGCTTCTTCGCTTTCGATGGTCTGGTCGAGAAGGGATTGCGAAATCCCGCACTGGAGCAGTTTGGTGCGTATTTCGGGAGTGTCTCCTGCATCAAATAGGCCTGCCAAGCGTTGGGCGGCAGCGAACTCTCGGTCTTTCACGGAAACCGCGTCAAAGGCGGCTTCCACAGCGGTTTGAACAGAGAGCAGGCTGATAGTGAATTGTGCGAGGGCCTTGGAGAGCACAGGGTCGAGGCTGGATGGAAAGACCAGCTCCGTTCCGGCGGGCACACGGCCCGGTGTGGGCGGATGGGGTTCTGCATCCAGCAGCCCGCCAGCCCAGAGCCAGAAGGCATCCGGTTCGGACGAGGTTAGAGCGGCAAGGGATTCATCGGCCAGAACGGGAAGCTGTATCGGGTCCTGCAGCATGGTTCGGGCGATGCTTAGAACCTGGGTTGGGGTGGCGATGTCTTTTTCAAACGTGAAGTCAAAGAGCGTCATGCCCCGAGCGGCGAGAGCCTCTTCGAGACAGGCCACGGTTTCCGGCGGACAGATAGGCGGATAGAGCGTGGATGGTTCGTTGGCTCGCAAGCAGAGTGTCAGTGAGAAAAAAAACGCCAAGGCGACTTGTTGAAGGCGTGGCATGGTTTTATGCCTCCTCCGTTTCATCCTCGGCGTCGGGGAGTGCAGCGAGCAGGTCCGGTGTATCCGCAGCGGTGGGCATGCTTTCCACGCTTCTCAGCTTCCGTCCGATGGTACGTGTTTTACGTTGGGCCTCTTCGATGGTATTGGCGGCCTCTCCGAGTTTTTTATGCACTTTATCGAGGATGGCACCGTACTTGGTCCATTCCTCTTTTACGGTGGCCAACAATTCCCATACTTCGCTCGAACGTTTTTGAATGGCCAGAGTGCGGAATCCCATTTGCAGGCTGTTGAGTAGGGCCCAGAGGGTGGTGGGGCCAGCAATGACCACGCGGCATTCACGTTGAAGGCTGTCGGACAATCCGGGGCGGCGTATCACTTCGGCAAACAGACCTTCCGTGGGCAAAAAGAGAATGGCGAAGTCTGTGGTGGCGGGTGGGGCGATGTATTTTCGTTCAATGTCTTTTGCGCTATTACGAATGCGGGTTTCGAGCTGTTTGGCGGCGGCCTCGGCGGCTGGGGCATCGCCTATCTCCTGGGCTTCGACCAGGCGTTGGTAATCCTCCATCGGGAATTTGGCGTCGATGGGAAGCCATACCGATTCTTCCGCATTGGAGTCCCGGTGTCCTGGCAGGCGTATGGCAAATTCGACCCGCTCTCCGCCGCCTTTCGTGGAGACATTCTCGGCGTATTGTCCGGGCGCAAGGACCTGCTCCAACATGGTACCTAATTGAACTTCACCCCAGGTGCCGCGGGTCTTGACGTTGGTGAGCACTTTTTTTAGGTCGCCCACGCCGGTCGCGAGCGTTTGCATTTCACCAAGTCCCTGATGCACGAGTTCAAGGCGTTCGCTGACCTGCCGGAAGGATTCGCCGAGTCGTTTTTCGAGGGTGCTTTGCAGTTTTTCATCTACCGTCTGACGTATCTTTTCGAGTTGTTCGGTATTGTTTTGCTGAATGTTCTGCAGGCGTTGTTCGATGGTTTCGCGCATTCGTTCGGATGCGTCGCCGGAATTTCTGGAAAGGGTGGCAAGTTGCTGGCTCATGCTGTCGGCCACGCCTTTGAGAGTCTGGGCAAGTTCTTCGCGTGCGGAGCGCGCGGCCTTGGCGGTCTCCTCGCGGCTTTGTCCGATTTCATCGCGGAGAGTCTGGTCGAGGCGTCGGGCCGACTCTTCCGCTGTGGCCAGGGCCTGTCTAAGGGGCTCGGGTAGAGAGTCTTTTTTCCTGAATAGACGCGCAAGCTGTAGGCCCAGGGAAAGGAGCCCCAGCAGAAGCAGGGTGACGAGCAGAAAAGTGTTCACAGAAAAAATCCTTTCAGCCGGCGGCGGCGATTCTTTGTACTAAGACCTCTTATAACGTTGGTTTTTTCGCCTAAAATGGCCCCAAAATCACCAAAATTCGTGGAATCCGATGAGAATAGGCCAGTTTTTGGTGAAAAACACGCGAAAAACGTGAATGGACGCAAATTTCGGGAGGGACGCTGTCCTCAGCGTCCTTTTAATTTTCTTCAGATCAGTCCTTATTTTTTCTGCTCTCCGCGCTCGCTCTTCGCTTGGCCCTTGAGGACACGGGCCCTCCCGAAATGCGCGTTATTTTCCGCACGGCTCGCGTGGACGCTTGCCCTCCCACAAGGGGCATCCTTTTCAAGTATGATGTGCCGCAAGAAACTACTGGTTTTGACTTATCAAATCAACCTGACTACTCTACTCTACGTATTCGGCGAACGGAGAATTATTCAACCCGTTGTCGGTTATCAAGGAGCAAGTCCATGCAAGGTCGAGAACTAATCCGCAAAACCATGAGTCATCAACCGACGGACCGGGTTCCCTGGGTGCCTTTTGCCGGTGTTCATGCAGGCAAACTGAAGGGCTACTCTTCGAGTGAGGTCTATACCGAGGAGCAGAAACTTTTTGAATCGCTGATGGAGGTGTGCAAAATTTACAAGCCGGACGGGATGCCCATTTTGTTTGACTTGCAAGTGGAGGCGGAGGCGTTGGGATGCAAGTTGATCTGGAACGATGGGGTGCCGCCGGCAGTGGCCTCGCATGTGCTGAGCGACACCAACGACATCCCGGACCGGATCATTACGCCGGATGAGGCACGCATGCCGCTGGCTTTTAATACCTGTCGCCGCATGAAAAAAGAGGTTGGAGAGCAGATCGCGCTGTATGGTTTGTTCTGTGGACCTTTCACGCTGGCTTCGCATTTGCGGGGGACCAAGCTGTTTCGTGATATGAAAAAGGACGAGGCGTATGTGCAGGCCATCATGGAGTACACGACGCTCATCGGATTGGCCATGGCGCAGTACTATATTGACGCAGGCGCAGATGTGGTGGCCGTGGTGGACCCGCTGGTGTCGCAGATTTCTCCGAAACACTTCGGGCAATATATGCACGGACCCTTCAGCAAACTGTTTGAGTTTATCCGCGAAAAAGGTGCCTTTTCCTCCTTTTTTGTCTGTGGTAATGCCACCTATAATCTCGAGCCCATGTGCAAGACGTTGCCGGATAGTATTTCGGTGGACGAAAATGTATCGATGACCACCGCACAGTCCATTACCGCACCGCACAACATCGCGCTGGGTGGAAATCTTCCGTTGACCACGGCGATGCTCTACGGCAATCAACAGGACAACATGAAGGCTGTGGTGGAATTACTGGATGCGTTGGATCATCACAATCTCGTACTCTCCCCAGGGTGCGACATGCCGTATGACACACCCATTGAAAACGTGGTGGCGGCTCAACAGGCCGTGCGCGAAACGGATCAGGCCCGCAAGTTCATCGAGAACTATTCTGCCGCCGACATCGTGTTTGAAGGTACCCTTCCGGATTATCCCGCGCTGGAAAAACCGCTGGTCGAAGTTTTCACACTGGACTCAGCCACCTGCGCCGCCTGCACCTATATGTGGGCCAGTGCACAGGATGCCCAAAAACATTTCGGCGATAGGATCGACGTGGTGGAATACAAGTACAGCATCCCGGAACACATTGCGCGCATCCGGGCGATGGGTGTGAAGCAGTTGCCCAGCATCTATATCAACGGCGAACTGAAGTATTCATCCATCATTCCCAATCAGGATGAGCTGTTTCAGGAAATCGAACGATGCCTGAAGTAAAGCGCCCGGTACCGATGGTTCTGCTGACCGGCTTTCTGGGGTCAGGGAAAACCACGCTCTTGAACCGTT
>CAZBEO010000146.1:0-6960 GCA_964490935.1 uncultured Verrucomicrobiota bacterium | reverse complement strand
GCATTGAGTTGCTGACGCAGATAGCCCAGCCGGCAATTCTTAGGGAGGATGACTCCCCCCTGATCCGGACTAATCTCCCCGCAGATCAGACTGAATTCCGTGCTTTTCCCGGAGCCATTTGGGCCCACAATGCCGACTCGCTCGTTTTTGTTTACCCGAAAAGAGGCATCGCGCAGGACTTGCTGCGTGCCGAAGTGTTTGGAGACGTTGATGAAATCAAGCATGCCCTGTACTTATTCGAGTTCGTGCGCCGGATCAATGAAATTCAATCAGGCGAAGGCCAAAGTGACCAGCCCCGCCGCCTCAAATCCTTTCGCAGCCGGGCAATTGCCAATTCTTTGGCCTTGGCTTCAATGTCCACCGTTAGGGCAAGGTCCCGCCATTCCTTCGGGAAATCTGTCGCGTCGATGTAGTCATGATGCGGCCTGTGATTTCCGTTCTTCGTCCAGGCAATCAGAGGGCTCGAAATATGAAAATGCGGCTCACGCTTGCCCCAGCAGGAGAGGGCCATTTGCGTGGCTTCCCCGATGGTGCAACCATCCGGCAGACATCGGTGATGATGCACGTCATACACCAGCGGAAGGCCCATATCTCGGCAAACAGGGAATAAATCCGTGGGCGTATAGGAGCGATCATCATTCTCGAGAGTCAGGCGGGAACGGATGGCTGGCGGCAGGCGGTCGATCGTGCGGCGAAGGGATTGGAGTGCCGTCGCCTTATCGCCATAGACGCCTCCGCCATGAAGATTGATCACCTCCGCCCCAATCCATTCCGCCACCTCAGCCTGATAATTCAATTCGGATAGCGAGGACTCCACCACCTCGGGACGCGGCGAATTTAAAACGACAAACTGGTCGGGGTGAAACGAGGTGCGCAGGTTGTGCTTTTTGGCATACTCGCCGCATTTCAGAAAAATATCTTTAATGGCGCGTCCTTCCGGCAGGTCAGTCAAGCGATAACCCACCTCGGGATGCGTACAACAGGGAAGAATTCGGCTGTTCACGCGAAAGGCCCCGATCTGGTGACCGACGCAATACTGCAAAGCCTGCTGCAAGGCCTCTGCATTGTGCCTGCATAATCCAGATAATTTTTCCCCCTGCTCTGTCTTGCTGAGCCTGGAGAGCGCCTTCACGGTGGTTACGCGAAAACGAATGGGCTCCTCAGCAAAAAGACAGCACAATCCCAGTCGAATCATATCAACCCTTTCCCGCCCAGCACCCGGTGTTGGATGCGGAACTGCGTTTCATGACACATAATGGATGGGTGGTACCGGCAAGTCGAGCGCGGATGCTTATTTACTATTTAAGGGCTGACCCTGATGGAGGGCGGGGGGAGCGGACAACATGGCGAGCGAGGAACTGGCCGTTTCCGAACAGCGTTACCGCCGCCTGTTCGAGACCGCGAAAGACGGCATTCTGATTCTCGACGCCGAAACCGGGATGGTGATTGATGTAAATCCGTTTCTAACGGAAATGATCGGTTATTCCCACGAACAATTCACCGCGAAACCATTCACCCGGGATGATTTCGCCCGCAAGGTGTACCAAACCCTGGAAGGGATCCCCTATGAACGCGCTGCTGATTTATCCTGAATTCCCGATGCGATGCGCATAATCGGAGTTCCTGCGTCTACTTTTGCATATTGGCGCCGGCATTTTCGGTGGCCGTTCCGGCGTTCTTCAGGACTTCGCCGGTTTTCTCCACGGCAGCGCCTGTTACTTCCACGGTTTTATCGGCAGCGCGATCCAGGGCAGCGCCCGCCTTCTCCGCCATTCCGGGTTCCGTTGACGGTTCTGTCCCGGTTTTCGGCTTGCAGCCCACCATCGTTACCACACTGATCGCTGCCACGATTCCCATCCATTTCATTCTATTCCTATTCATGATGACTCTCCTGATTGTTCGGTTAGCTGATCCTGTCCGAAAATGAATGTTGCACGAGCCATCGTTTCTTTTCTATGGGGTAAAACCCTACCGGCTACTGCATCGCGGCTAGGACATCGTTGGGCGGCAGCGTCGCAAAGGTGCTGGCGGAGTTGGACATGGCGTACGGGACGATGAGCCGGCCCCGGTGTACCAGGCTCCCGCAGGAATAGGCGTCGGTGCCCGACGCCCTCCAGGTTGGATGAATCACGGCACGTAAATGGGGTTGCGGGGAAGCCCGCTTTAGGAAGAGGGGCAGCGTTGCCGCTGCCCCTCCCGCTCCTATGCAAACAAGGCTCCTGCTACAGATTCACGGGGACCGCCTGATCCCAACCCCACTGCTGGGTACGCAGCGTCCCGCTTCCGCTTTGCCAGAGATACCATTCGCCCCGATGCGGCGCGTACACCGTTCGATCATACCGGCCATCGCCATCATAGTCGGCCTGCACCGGCCACGCTTCATTCCAGCCCCAGGGCAACGAGTACATCGTAAGGTTGGAGGAAAGCCACGCATTCCAGAATCCGGATTCCGGACAGTAGACGGCCACATCCATCGTGCGATCTCCATCGAAATCGCCCGGGGCCGCTTCCGCGGAATCCCATCCCCACGCCTGAACGCGGGCGGTCTGCGTGGAACTTTGCCAAATACTCCACCCGCCGCCGGGGGCGTGATAGACGGCTACGTCGCATTGGCCGTCGCCATCGTAATCGCCAGGCACCGGAACAGCATCCGGCCAGCCCCAGGCTTGAGTACGCCCGGCGCCGGTGTCGGATTGCAGAATATACCACAGGCCCTGTTCAGGCCAATACACGGCCACATCGCAAAGTCCGTCGCCATCATAATCGCCCTGCACCGGCTGAGCTTCGCTCCAGCCCCAGGTGTATGTCCGGGGGGACTGACTGGCACTTAACCAGATGAACCAAGACCCGGTTTCGGGAGCATAAACAGCCACGTCATTGATCAGGTCGCCATCGTAGTCGCCAGGAACCGGCACGGCACCCGGCCAACCCCACGCCTGAAAACGTCCGACGCCCGTGGCGGACTGTAGAATATACCATAGGCCCCGTTCCGGCCAATAGACCGTAATGTCGGCCTTGGAGTCGCCATCGAAATCGAGGTAGACCAGTTGCCGAGGCGGCACATTGGTGTCGTTTTCAAGAATGCTCACCGTCGCGAGCGCCGGACTGCCGAGACTTGATCCGCCCGCATTCGCGAGGGTTACCGTGAAGGTTCTGTTCCATCCGGCGATGTGGTTATCCAGAATCGGAATCGTAAAGAATTTTGTGTCCGCATCTAAATTGCCCCAGTTCAGCGTACCGCTCACGGCGGTATAATCCAACCCTGCGATGGCCGATCCATCAACGGTAGCATAGTTCACACTCGCCACACCCGCGCTTCCGCTTGTTCGTGTCACGGTCACGGTGACGGAGCCGCCATTCTCGTGGACGCTGTAATTGGACGAGGTCAGTTGTACGAATCCGGGCGATTGTGGTTCCGTGGTGAATGACCAGATATCTCCTTCGGTGGTACTGGCCGTATTCTTGGCATCTATACGCCAGTAGTACGTGGTATCGTAATCAAGCACGCCGGGATCAAAGATCAGGTTCGTTTGATTCCCCTGCAATTCAGGAGCGCCCGGGTTGTTGGTTGTTCCGAAGTACACATCGTAACTGATAGAACCTCCGCCATCCGACCACGAAACGTTGGTGCTGATCGCTTGACTGGTCGCACCATTCGTCGGCATGGGATTGATAGCCTTCGCCGGTCCCGGCAGACTGCCGCTTGAACCATTGAATGTAACCGCCCCCGTCCGCGCCAACGCCCGGCCATCCAGCGAGGAACTGGCCAGCATTGAAATGGAAGCATCCGCCATGATGTTCCCCTTGAAAATGGTGGATGCCAGCAGCGAAGCCGAGCTGCCCACCTGCCAGAATATATTTCTCGCCTGGGCCCCACCCGTCAGAATAACCTGACGCCCGGTTCCCACCGTAAGGGTGCTTGCCATCTGGAAAACCCATACGTCATTCGGGCCGCCATCCAGGGTCAGGTCTACCAGCGTGATGTCGTACGAACCCGACGGCGATTGATACACCCCGGGAACCAGGACAAGCCCGCCGAGCTCCGCGCCGACATTGATACCTCCCGGAAGGGCCCCCGGGCTGGCCGCGATAAACGCATCGTTCAGGTCGGACTGCGCCTGCGCGGCAATCGGACCACCATTGTATATGCTTCCGTTCACCGTAGTCGGTGGAGTTCCCAAATCAATGGTTCCCGCCGGTGACAACCCGACATCTCCATTAATCGTTCCCGCCCCGGTACAGGTTATTGTGGAGTAGGCCAGAAGCGTGAAGTTCGTACACGACTTAAGGTCTATGGGTGCCGGACCTGCCGCACGCACCGCTCCGCACGGGGCCATCAGAGCCATTGCCAGAACGAATCCGGGGAGTATTCTCCCGCGACGCTTCACGCCGGGTGATGCTGACTGGTTTGCTGCGGGCGAACTTCTTTCACTCGCTTGCAGCGACATATCTCTATATATATTTTTCATCTTCTGATTCCTTTTGTGTTTTCTCATCCGGGCCCATGTAGTGGTCCGGGTTCCCATTCCCAACGGGGTGCAACCCTACCTGCATAAGGCATGCACCCCATCTCATCGTTACCGATTGGCCGAAAAACCAAAATCCGTCCCGTTTTCCGTCAGTGTTCCACTCATGAAGTTCCCGTCTACGGCCGCAGAACCGGTTGTTTCAAAAGCGTTCCATACCTGGGAAAAGGAGAAGGTGTTCCCATCCACGGTCCCGACGGTGCTTCCCGTTTGGTCGCCGCTGGTGGCGGTGCCTGAGACGCCGGCCCCGGTTTGTGTCAGATTCATGTTGATCGGGTTGCCGGCACTGGTACGCCCGCTCCAACGGCCTGTTACATCCACCGTAGGAACCGGATCGTCGTCCCCGCCACCCCCGCCATCGCATCCGATGAACAGGGAAGAGGCTAAAAGTAAGACGAGTAATGCGACTGTTTTTGAGTTCATGCTATTCCTTTATTCTATTTATTTAGCCAATCCGGGGGCCCTTTTTCTCATTGCTTATCATTGGGCATTTCGGGTTCGGATTCCCGTCCAGGTCCATCGGCATACCACTGCCGCATGTTCTCCTGCATCACTTCCATGTGGGCATGCATCTCCGCCCGCTGTTCCACCATTTTGGTGAGCAGGGCGGCCATCATGCCCACCTTTTCAACATCAGGGGCCGCATTCATCTGCGCGACGTGTTCAGCCAGTTCAGCATCCTGTGCCCTCAATTTCGCCCTCATTCCCTGTTTCTGCTGCCCCATTTCCGCCGGCATCTCCGCAGCGCCGGGTTCCATCATCTGGCCTTCCTCCTTGGCTTCTTCAGACCGATACATTTCCTCATTCGGATCGGCAGCTTGCGCCGAAACGGACGCCCAGAGGCCCAGGGCCATGATTCCTGCGAGACCAAAACATACGGGATTCCTCTTCGTGATCGTTTTCATTCTGACATTCCTTTCTTGCTTCTTCATTGTTTCCTCTCCCTGTATGCATAATGCACCACAGGTCTCATTGCGTACTATGGGGTGTAACCCTACCGCCGCCGTTCTCGTTTCCGGATAAAACGCCTGCAGCTTCTTCAACGCGACCCTTCGCAATATCTGTTGTTCCACTCATGCGGTTGTTCCTTTCATTGGTTACGATTTACGGGAGCTTTAGGATAGGCCCTCCTGTGAATGGCGGCATCTTACGCGGCACCCGTTATGGCAACTATGGGGTGCAACCCTACCGATAAATTGATATGCGGGTTATACCCCATAGTCAGGGTTCTTCCCGGGCGGTAGGTTCTCTCTGGAAAAGAAAGCTGTACGCCGTGCTCGGGAGGGCCTGGAAAGGAGCGTTATATGTTGTGGACGATAGCGATTGTGCTGATTGTTTTGTGGCTGCTCGGATTCGTCAGTAGCTACACGATGGGAGGATTCGTTCATATCCTGCTGGTGATTGCCGTGGTCGTTGTTTTGCTTCGTATTATTCGGGGACCATAAAGCCCGAGTCATGGTTCATTTGGTGCGTTAACGAACAAAAGGAGAATGAAAATGAGAAAGATACTGTCACTGATATTGATCACGCTGGGTATTGTCGTACTCATCTATTCCGGCATCACCTTCCGAACACCCGGAAAACCGGTAAATCTCGGACCCATACATATAGAAACCACCAACACCCATTTCATTTCCCCGGCGGTTGGTGCGGTGGCGCTTGGCTGCGGAATTCTATTGTGGTTCGTGGGTACGCCTTGGCGAAAAAACAGCTGACCGGATGACCGGAAACGAGGCCTGTGATGACATGGAATGCCGAACAAAACGAATGGGCGATGCGCTACCGCAGGGCCTGCGCCCAAGTGTGATCGTTATGGATATTTCCATGCCCAAACTCAACGGAATGGAAGCCACCCGCCAGATTCTGAAAACAGACCCCGGGGTTAAGATTATCATCCTTTCCGCCCACAGCGACGATGCCTATGTCGAGGGGGCCATGGCGGCCGGCGCTTGCGGATACCTCGTCAAGCAAAGCTCCATTGATACCCTGATCGAAGCCATCCGGGAAGTCGTTCAAAAAGGCAATACTTTTTTCAGTCCGGCAGTCGGCAGGCGATTACTCAGCCGACGCCGGAAGTCGCTGGAACGCGGAGAAAGCGGCAGCACAAAAGTGCCAAGCCTGACCGCCCGCGAGATGGAGGTGTTTCAACAGATTGCCGAGGGCAATGCCAACAAGCAAATCGCGGCGGAACTCGGGATAAGCGTCAAAACCGTGGAAAAGCATCGGGACCACCTGATGCAGAAACTCAGCATCCACGACACCGCCGGTCTGACCCGCTACGCCATGGCGGTAGGCATCATCGAAAGAGAAGCTCCGTAGCAACGCCCCACGGATTCGGACTTTTTCAGCAGAATCAATTTTTAATGGTTGACCCCGAATGGCATGCGCGTCAAGTTAGTGGGCGTTATTCCTTTTTGAGGAATGACTTCCGCGC
>CAZBEO010000145.1:0-7037 GCA_964490935.1 uncultured Verrucomicrobiota bacterium | reverse complement strand
GCCCTCCCGAAACGCGCTCACTCTCCGCTTGGCCCGTGGGGACACGGGCCCTCCCAAGGCTCACTCCATCATTTACGCCGACGGACGGGTTTTCGCCCCGTGATTTCCAGCATGACCAATTCCAACTGCAATTCTGGCGGCACAGGACTATTCATCATCTGATAATGCGTATGCGACAGACGGTCCTTGCACCACGCCAATTCGGGCCCGGAAAATAAGGCGGCCTGCTGCATGGCAAGCAGCAGAGGGTACGGGGACATCGTCCGGGGGTCATCCGATCCCAGCGCCTCGAGCAGCGCCTCCCCCTCCGGCGACAGGTTCCACTGAACACTCTCCCGGTAGCCGCTTCCGACCACCTGCGCCCAGCCGTGATCCAAACACGCCCGCAATACCGCAAGTCGGGAAAAATGTTTCTCCACCGGAATGATCATCCCCACCGCATTTTCCTTCTGCTCAAACAGCCGATGCAGCATACGCCGCATCTTTTCCGGATCACGCGCCGCCACGACCTCCGGCAGCGACCAAATCAGTGCCTCGCGCGTCGGCGGAACGAGCAGGTCAATCACCTCCTCCGTCACCACCTTCTCTTCCCCCAGATACAGCCGAATCTTCTCGATGTCCTGCACCATCTGGCGGGCATGCATCCCCGTGCGCTCCACAAACTGCATCAGGTGCTGACGTGAAATACGCAAACCCGCCTCACGAAAATAGGCTTCCGCTCTCTCCACCGCCGCATCATCCTGCTTATACGACCTCTCCTCAAGCTGAAACTCCGTGATCTCCGCCACCTCTTTGGCCGCCTTGTAAAAGGCACCACCCTTGTATACCTTGTCGGCTGAAATCACCCAAAACACCCCGTCGGGCAGCCCGGCTTTGACATAGTCCATCACCCGCGCAGCCGCCTGCACCACTTCCGCGCTCACGCCCAGCTTGTCCTTCGCGAAAAACGCCGCATTTCTCAGCCAAACCACCTTGCCCTCGCCCAGAAAACCCACCGTACGCAAGGCCGCCAGGCAGGCGTTAAGTTTGCCGGACGCCTCCGCTGCCGTCGTGGCCGCCCCGTCCAGAATCTCCAGACCAAACGCCTGCGACTCCGCCGGACAAAGCCGATCCACCGTCGCTCGTGCCGCCTGGTCCACCTCATACTCGTCCACGCCGAAAATCAAATGAAACGGAAGGATCTTCTCTTTGTCTTCTTTTTTATTCATAACTCTTATCCACGATTTCGGAGGGTGCAGAAACAACCCGCTCCACCCAGGCCATTTGTTCTGCACCGCAACCGTACTCCTCCATCAGCACCTCGCGGCAACCACGCCCGGCACGGCCCGTCTGCCACAGAAAATCAACCATCGCCGGCGTACCGATCAGCTCATTGACCGCCTGCACCAACCGTTCCGACTGCGCATAAAAAATCATCAGTGCATCCGGCTCCCTCGGGTAGGCCGTCACTTGCAACAGCGCATCCAGCCCCATCCACGGGCCCCTCGATGGCCGGCTTTTTTTCTTCTGCACAACCTCCCCGCAACTCAGATGATATTCCAGATTGATCTCCCATCCAAAATACAGCGCCATCCCCTCCTCAATCGCCAGCGGAAGCCGCAACCCCGCCTGCTGCATCAGGACATGCATCAGCTCATGCGGTGCGGCATCCCCAACCAATTCCTCCCGCGTGCGCACCAGACAGACCACTTCATTCCCCACCGCCAGCGAAACCGTATTACTGTGAATGGTGTACTTCTCCGAGAGTTCTTTCCACTGCGATTCGTCCTGCATCAGGTAGCAGCACACCTCCTGCTCCAATTCCTCGGGCGCTCCGACTAGTCGCGCGGCACGAGCGCGTGCAAACGACACCTTCTCCAGCCCAGCCTGCAACAACTCCGGATTCTGCGCATAGACCATTGCCTTCCCCTCGGACGCGCCCCACCAGGCGGAAGGATCGCGAATCACCTCGCGCCCCAGCGGCCTATCCAGCACCTCCCGATAAGCGTCCGAACATCCGGTCATCCCCGACAGAACAACCAGGGCGAGAAGCGAGGCCGCCAAACCACTCCGCAAGAGACGCACTCGGCATCCCGCCTCGTATTGCATTTGGTACCGCTTCAGCTTCATGGTCACGTTATTCTTCCGCCGCTAATAATTTAAGGCCCGCTCTTCGTTCTGCCGCTGCGTCCGCCGCGCCTTGATATTCGCATTTCCATGCGTGATCGTGTCATATCCCAAGGTAATCAGATAGAAGAGAAGAATCAGCGTCAGGGCAGCGGCCAGCAGACCCACCAACGTCGCTACCTGTCCCGTAGAAAGCAGGCGGGCCGTCAGGGGAAGAACGAGCACCAGAAACACCAGCACCACGACCGCCACGGTCACCCAGAACGGCGACGTAAAACGCACGTACGGACAAAGAAATTCCCGTGTCGCCGCGGCCGACGCCAGCAGCAGAGCCGCATCGAGGAGCAAGACGGGCAGCGCCGACCGAAGCAACACGCTACCCTCGCTCATGCGCGAGAGCACCCAAGCCAGCACACCCGCCGCCACCAAAAAACCGATCACCACCGCCAGTGCCCACCGAATCGGGGGCTCACTTCCACCGACAAGCTGAAAAAAAAGAACCTTCACTGCGTCAACGAGTCGGGTATCCATGATGGTTGTCCTTTATTGGCATGAGAGAAGAGGGTTTGTAGCACAGCATCAGGGCACCATCCAGCACAACTTGAATCAGGCGAAAATCATACCGAGAATCAGCACGAGCACCATGCCGAGCGTCAGCCCCAGTTTCAGGCAGAGAATCAGCACCCGGGCCAACACCGCGCCGCGTGCAATATGAGCCGCATGTTTTTTTTCGAGCCGGCCCGACTCCACCAGATAGGCCCCCAGAAAACAGCCTGCGAACATGCCAAGCAGCGAGCCCAGAATCGGGAGCGGAATCAGGGACCCGGCCAGCATCCCCAGCAACCCGCCAACCAGCGCCGCCACCCCGGCCCAATTCGATCCGCCACGGCGTTTCACTCCCCAGCTTCCAGCCAGCGTATCCATCACCTCGGCCCCCGCCGAAACCAACACAAACGCCGCGACTGTTTTCCATCCCGGGAACCCATCGCCCCCCACCCAGGTTCCAAGCCAAGCCGCCGCCACAATCAGCCACGTACCTGAAAAAGAGAGGCCGGAAAGCAGCACGCCACCCAGGCACAGCACACCGATGCCTAGGTAGCCGAAAAGGATTCCCGCATGTGACCAGAAGGCTTCCATCAATCAAGCGTCTGCACGACGAAATCCGGCCTGCCGCCTTCATTCACATACACGCGCATATCCGCCCCTTCGAGAATCTGTTTGCGCTCTTCGGCGGTCAGATCCGTCCGCAGCATCGGCACATCGATTTTGGTGCTGCCGTCGAGCACCAGACGTTTCGTAATGCTCACATAGCCCGGACGCGTAACCGACAGCACATGATCGCCCTTATATACTTCCAAACTGTCAAACGGCGTGGTCCCCACCAGAATGCCGTCGATCTCCACCATCGCCGGATTCTCCGAGGCACTTACCGCCAGCGTCACCTTCTGGCGGGCTTCATTCTGCTCCATCCTCACCGACAGCGCTTCGATCAACGAGGGCACGGCATTGGCAATGGCCGTCTGCATCATCTGCAACATTTCATCCTCGCCCAACTCCGTTTGCTGATTGGCCGTCTGGCGCACCTTGTCCTTCGCAACGCCCTCGGCCATCGCCATGATCGTCCCGTCGATCGCATCCACCGCTTCGATCATCACGCGCACCGAGATCGTCACGAAATCCGCCTGATAGCCGCCCTGATTCACCTTCTCCTTGCCCACCGAAAAACTTTGCAGCATGCCGCGCAGCACCGCATCCGCCCGCAAGGCCTGCGCCGCCTGAATATAGGATGGCTTGATGTCCGAAGGTTTGCCCTGATCCACTGCGCCCATCTTCTGCATCTGCGCCATGAAATCACGACGGTCAATCAGCACATAATCCCCCTTGCCCAGCAGCGCCTTGCTCAACGCGAACACCCCTTTGTCCGCCATCAATGCCGTATTGACTTTTCCGCCCAGCAGCGCATCCGTCGAACCGCCGGACTGATCCGTGAAATCCATCAGCGCCACGCGCACCGGGGCCGCATAAACCGTCGCCGCACAAACCAGCATCCCAACAACACAAGTCCACTTCTTCATCCTCATATCAACTCCTTTCCCCTACCGGGTTCATACTATTGCGCGAAAGCTACCACCTCCGCCCCGAAAAAACAACAGCATATTCACAACCGAAATACTGGAGACCGGAGGTCATTTACCTCCCGAACGTCCCCTCTCTTCTTCGTGCTTTTGCGACTTTGTGTGAAAACCTCTTTTCCCTCCCCGCCCGGATTAGCATGACTCTCTCAATCCCGCGAGCCGGTTTTATGTTGCAGCCCGCCCACCAAACCGTATGATGCCCAGCGAGCCCACAACCCGCCCATCAAACCGGCGGCCTTCAACAAAGGAACAGCACATGACCACTCCATCAGGCGCATATACCGTCCACCTCCGCACTCTTCGGGGCCTGGCCCTTCCCCTCGTGCTCCTCCTCCTCGCCGCAACCGCCGCGCACGCCATCTCCTTTGTCTCCACCAATCTCTACAACTTGCCCGCAACGGAAATCTCCGAACAGGAAATCTGGATCGCCTGCGAAAAGGCCCAGATAGACGGCAGCGCGCAAAACGATCTCCTCCTCGCCGCCGCACAGGAAGCCGTACTCACCGGCACCTTTGATATGGACCTCTGGGCCGTCGCACAGGACATAAAGTACTCCGGCCAAACCGTCGGACACGTCCGCCTCGCCGCCAAATCAGCCATCATCTCTGGAACCGCAGGCGACAACCTCCTCTGCGCGGCCTCCACCATGGACATCACCGAAGACGCCCACCTCCACGGCAATGCCCTCCTCCTCGGCGAAAACGCCCTCTTTCAGGGACGACTCGATGGCGATCTCACCATCTACGCCGCCAATGCCACCATCAGCGGCTTCATCGGCGGGTCCGTGAAAGTCATCGCAAACGACATCGTCGTCATGCCCTCGACCGTCATTGAAGGCAACCTCGAATACCTCACCGGCAAAGAACTCTTTCTGGACCCCAACGTTCAACTCGGCGGCACACTCCAACGCCTCACACTTCCCCCGTCCATTGAAAAAGAACAATCCTGGAGCGACCGACTCATGCTCCAAGCCTACTTTTACATGAGCGCCCTCATCGTCGGCCTCGCCTGGCTCTTCTTCTTCCCAACCCTCTCCATGGCCGCCGTATCCACCGCACGCGAATCCATGCTCCGCTGCTTTCTCATCGGCCTGGCCTTTCTCGTCTGCTTTCCGGTAATTATCGGCGTCTTTTTTGTCAGCCTGCTCGGCATCCCGCTGGCGCTCGTTTTGGCCGCCGTCTACGGCGTCTTCCTCTACATCGCCAAAATCATCACCGCCTACGCCCTCGGCCTGATGCTGCTGCGCCGACCCGCCGGCCAACCCTTCCTCCAAAACGCCTTCACCGTCCTATCCGCCGGCATGCTCTGCCTCTATCTCCCTGCCGCCATTCCCTCCCTTGCCTTCTTCATCTGGACCATCTCCTCCTGCTGCGGACTCGGCGCGCTCCTGACCGCCCTCTACCGCCTCCGCAACCGCGAGCGCCTTCTCATCACCATCGGCGAAGCCGCGCCCCAGCCGGAACCCGCGCCCACCACCGAAAAGGAACCCTGACCACGAACGCCCACGTCCCCGCCCTCGTTGATGCCCACGTCCACCTGGCGGACATCCGCCTCCGGGATCAGACAGACGCCATTCTCCGCCGGGCCGCCGAAAACGGCGTCACCCACCTCGTTAATTGCGCCACGCAACCCGACGACTGGCAGGCCGTACTCGATCAATCCGCCCGCTTCCCGCAACTGACTCCCGCCATCGGCATCCATCCCTGGTTCACGCAAAACCTTCCACCAACCTGGCCCGAAACCTTCGCCGATCTCCTCCAGCGACACACTACCCTCTGCATCGGCGAAGCCGGGCTCGACGCCCTGCGCGAAGGCGGCCTCTCCGAAACCGCACGCACCCTCTTTCGCCGCCAAATCGCCCTGGCCATCGACTTCAAACGCCCCCTCATCATCCACTGCGTACGCGCCTGGGCCCCTCTCCTGGAAATCCTGAAATTCTTCGGCCCGCTGCCTGCTGGCTTCATGCTTCACGCCTTTGCCGGAAGCCCGGAAATCATCCGCGAACTACTCCCACTCGGCGCCTGGTTTTCCTTTTCTGCTTCCGTCACCCGCCCCGACAACCACCGCGTACACCGCGCCGTGCGCGAAACACCCCCCGACCGACTCCTCATCGAAACCGACTCCCCCGACTTTCTACCCGCCTCCATCTCCGACCGAACCCAACCCAACGAACCTGCCAACCTTCCTCTCGTTCTCCAATCCGTCGCCACCCTGCGTGGCGCATCACCCGAATCACTCGCCGCCCTGACCACCGCTAACGCCACACGCTTCCTAACAACCCGAATCTGAACCGCCCAAATCAGGGCGGGGAGCACTACCCCGGCTCCGACGCTCTATCCCTGGACGGCGTGCGGCCCGCGCGCCTCAACCGTCAAAGCAAGAAGCCCAACGCCCATTCAACCAGCCCACCGCAAGGCGTCGGAGCCCGACGCCCTCCACATTCCCTATCCCTGGACGGCGTGCGGCCCGCGCGCCTCAACCGTCAAAGCAAGAAGCCCAACGCCCATTCAACCAGCCCACCGCAAGGCGTCGGAGCCCGACGCCCTCCACATTCCCTATCCCTGGACGGCGTGCGGCCCGCGCGCCTCAACCGTCAAAGCAAGAAGCCCAACGCCCATTCAACCAGCCCACCGCAAGGCGTCGGAGCCCGACGCCCTCCACATTCCCTATCCCTGGACGGCGTGCGGCTCGCGCGCCTCAACCGTCAAAGCAAGAAACCCAACGCCCATTCAACCAGCCCGCCGCAAGGCGTCGGAGCCCGACGCCCTCCACATTCCCTATCCCTGGACGGCGTGC
>CAZBEO010000144.1:0-7086 GCA_964490935.1 uncultured Verrucomicrobiota bacterium | reverse complement strand
GATTGCGATTGGTGCGGCGATTGTTAACAATTTCGTCCTGCATTTCTTTGTGGGCATCTGCCCGTTTATCGGCGTTTCACGTAGGGTGGATGTGGCCTTCGGCATGGGATGCGCAGTCACGTTTGTGATTACCATTGCCGCCCTGCTGAGCTGGACACTGACGAATTATGTGCTGCGTCCCGATGCGGTGCTTCCATTGCTGTTGACGGGCCGGAGCATGGACCTCTCGATCTTGAGTTACATTGTGTACATCTTCGTGATCGCGGCGTCGGTGCAGTTTGTGGAGATGTATGTGCGCAAATTTTTCCCGCCGTTGTATAAGGCGTTCGGTGTGTATCTTCCGCTGATCACCACGAATTGCTGCATTCTTTTTGCGTGTTTAAACATCATGGCGCATGTTTCTGGAGTGGAGAATCCAGCGGATCGCTGGGGACTGGTCGAGGCGGTGACGTATGCCTTCTGCGGCGGGTTGGGCTTTACGATTGCGATTGTGATGATGGCGGGCATTCGCGAGGAACTGGACCTGTGCGATGTGCCGAACTGCCTGAAGGGCGTGGGCATTACCCTCCTGGTGGCGGGTATTCTTTCGCTCGCCTTTATGGGATTTACCGGCGTGGATCGGGGACTCGAAAAGGCGCTGAGCGGCTGGACCAGTCATGGGGCGTCTGCTGTTCAGAAAGCCGCGCCGGCTTCTGACGCCGTAAAAACGCCGGACGGGCAGCATTGATTTTGGGCAAAAGGAGTAGAACATGGTCATTATTTTGATAGCTGCGGTCGTCATGTTGGTTCTGGCCGTTTTGGGCGCACTGATCCTGGGTTGGGCCAATCGTGCTTTTCATGTGGAGGTGGACCAGCGTATCGACCGGATCAACGTGGCCCTGCCGGGCGCCAACTGCGGCGGCTGCGGCTATGTGGGCTGCAATGATTATGCCGAAGCGGTGGTGGCCGGAAAAGCCGCACCGGACAAATGCACGGTGGGCGGCGCGGATGTGGCAAAAAAAGTGGCGGAAATCGCGGGAGTGGATGTGAATCCGTCTTGGCCGTTCCGCCCCGTGGTGCATTGCGGAGCCACCTATGGCCAGCGCAAGGGTCGGATGGATTATCGCGGGGAACGCACCTGCGCGACGGCCAATCTCGTGAACGGGGTGCAGGCCTGCACTTACGGCTGCCTGGGATTCGGGGATTGTGAGCGTGCCTGCCCCTTTGATGCGATTCATGTAAAGAACGGACTGGCCAAGGTGGATTACGATTGCTGTGTGGGATGCGGTGCCTGCGCCAGAGTATGCCCGCGCAACATCATCTCGATGGTTCCGTTTAAATCCGAGCGCATGTTGATTATCAACTGCTCGAATAGGGATATGGGCAAAGAGGTGCGGGCGGTGTGTGAGGTGGGTTGCATCGGCTGCAAGGCCTGTGAGCGGGCCTCCGGCGGGGCCATCAAGGTGGAGAACAACCTGCCGACCATTCAATACGACGCCTATGACCCGAGTACGATGGATGCCGCGATTATGGCGATGGAAAAATGCCCGATGCAGCGCATCCTCTATGCCGGGAAACCATCCGCCGGTGCCGCCGAAAAAATCGGAGAAGAAAAAGTCTCGGGTGTGGTCACCTCCGATTTCAAATCTACCGTGGACGATACCTCCTGGCGCGGATAGCAAGAGCAATCCGTCCGATGGTGGATCAGACCCGCCTGATAGGATGGGTGAATCCGAACGGTTTTGAGCCACTCCAGGCCGTCGGGACGGATTGCTGAATGCAACCGTCCGTTTGCAATATTCCGAGTAGGCTTAAAAAAGTTTCCAACGATTGGAAAAACGCCGGGGAAAAGTTCCAATGATCAGGCGCTCAGCAGGGCATTCACGATTCGGCTCACGAGTTTTCCGTCGGCGCGTCCCTTGGTTTGCGGCATCAGGGCCTGCATAACTTTGCCCATATCTTTTTTCCCGGCCGCGCCGGTTTCAGCGATACACCGACGGACCAGTTGTTCGATTTCGGCTTCTTCCATCTGCTCTGGTTCATATTTTTTCAGAACCTTGATTTCAAAGGCTTCCTTTTGTGCGAGGTCGTCGCGGCCGCCCTGAGTAAACTGATCAATGGAGTCCAGTCGTTGTTTGATGGCTTTGGCTACGCAGGAGGCGACGTCCGCATCTTCGGGGTCGCGTCCGGCATTGATGGTGGCATCTTTGATCTGGGCCAGCAGCGTGCGCAGTACCGTCAGCTTCTCCTGCTCGCGCGCTTTCATGGCACCTTTAATATCGTTTTGAATTTCTTCGAAAGCTTTGGACGTCATGGTGTGTGTCTCCTTGAATGGGGAGAAAGCTACGGCCCGCCGGGCGTTTTGTCGATGCTTTAGGATTCTCTATATTCTGCGGACGAATCTTTGAGGTGATCAATCCGTGGGGTCTATAGGTGGTTGGTCGTGCGAATCGGAGGAGAAGAAGCCTCCGCCCGTGCATTCGGCGAGGTGAAAGAGGTACTGCTCAGCCCATTTTTTGGACAGTGGGCCGTTCCCTGACGCGGAATAGGCGATGCACAGGCCGCCGCACGCCTCAATCAAATCATGTTTTTCCCCGAGCTGCAGTGCGCCGGCGTATTGTTTTTCGAGCGTATTGATGAGCGCCCGAAGCTCCCGATAGGCTTGAAATGATCTTGTTTTCATAGTCCACATCCTTGTGTACTAACAGCATCGGAGTCTGGGCCTGCTTCTTAAGGCGAGATAGCGACTTCGGCAACATCTGCCTAGCAATCCGTCGGACTTTAGGTGTGTTAAACCCCGACCGCGCAGTTCAACTCTGATGGTTTCGACATACTGCAGGACATCATGCCGGATTGCTTTATGCAAACGAAGTTTGCAACATCAGATGTTCATCAGGGTGGCGAGTCCATCTTTCAGGGAGCATTCGGGGGTGAAGTTGAGGAAGCGCCGGCCCAGGGAAATATCCGCTACGGAGTGGCGGACATCGCCAGCGCGTGCGTCTTCGAAGAGCGGGGCGACTTCGACTCCTTTCAGTTCGGCCAGGATGCTGAGCAGTTCATTGAGTGAGGTGGCAGAACCGGTGCCGATATTGAAGGCCTCGCCGTGTCCCACCTCTTCAGTTTCCATGGCAAGAAAGTTGGCTCGGACGACCTCTTTGACATAGATGAAATCGCGCGTTTGTGCGCCGTCTCCGTAGATGGTTACGGGCAGACCCTGCCGGAGTGCTTTGGTGAAAATGGAGATGACGCCGGAGTAGGGGGAGGAGGGGTCCTGACGCGGGCCGTATACGTTGAAGTAGCGCAGCGAAACGGTTTGGACGCCGTAGAGTTCGGCATAGATGCGCATGAGATGTTCGCCGTTTATTTTTGCGGCGGCATAGGGGGATGCGGGCTCCGGGATCATCTTTTCGGTCTTGGGCAGGGCCGGATTGTTTCCGTAGATGGCGCTGGAACTGGCCAGAACGACGCGCTTCACGTGGTTGGCTGCTGCCGCCCGCAGGACGTTGAGCGTTCCAGTACTGTTGATTTCTTGGCTAGCCTCCGGTTTATCCACGGAAAGAAACACGGAAACAAGAGCGGCTTTGTGAAAGATATGCGTTATGCCGCGGGTGGCTTCGAGCAGTGCCCCGTAGTCGCAGATATCGCCCTGAATGAAACGGACCCGGTCGGCGAAGGGTTGGATGTTTTCGAGTCTTCCGCTGGAGAGGTTGTCAAAAAGCGTGACGGTGTCGCCACGTTCGGCGAGGGCCTCGGCAATATGTGAGCCGATGAATCCGCATCCGCCTGTAATTAGGTAGTGATTGCTCATGAAGGGTTCCTTTTATGCGTTGAAAATTTAAGAAACACTGTTTACCAGCCGATGCGTGAAAGGTACAGAAGGAATGCGCTTCAGTGGGGTAGTAAAATGGGCAGAAAATTTGTTTCAACGGTTTTGTTCGGGCTTATACTGTATGGCTGCCTGGCGGTTTGCCATGTGTTGGCGGATCGTGATTATTTCAATGCCCGCTGGAAAACGCTGAAATACCGAAGCGCTGACGCGAAGCGTCCGTATCCCGGCACCAGTTATGCCTCGCGCTGTTTTTGCCGGACGAAGGGCACGTTGGTGCTGAATAAGCGGGAAATCAACAATATATATATTCGCGACGGGGAAGAGACCACGATTATTGGCCCGGCGGGAGTGGCGGGCAGTACCTCCACGATGGGAGCGCTGGTGGATATGCGGTTTTATACGAGCGTGGTGGTGATCAACGGTGATGATTACACGATCTATGGAGAACCGCGCGAAGTGGAACGTGTGGCACCTTGGGGAATGTGGGTGGTTCGGTAAACATCCCGTATCGGGTGCCGTCGCCCTCTCTTGGCACTCAGAGGAGGCAAGCGATCAGCGGACTTGGGGGAGGTTCTCACACAAAGTCGCAAAGCCACGAAGAAGAAAGAAACTATTTTGTTAACCGACGGGATGAATCACCCCGGGGCAGGGGATCCCTTTATCCCTGCAGATGTTCGGCGACTTTGCGTGCGATGGCTTCGATATTGTCGTCGGTGAGCGAGGCTCCTTTGTTGAGGAGGCCCTGACATACGGTGATGACGGATACGCCGATGATGTCCTCGACGCTGCATCCGCGCGAGAGGTCGTTGACGGGTTTGGCGAGACCCTGAAGGATTGGTCCGTAGGCCATGGCACCGGCTAGGCGTTCGGTCAGTTTGTAGCAGATGTTTCCAGCCTGTAGATCGGGAAATACGAGGATGTTGGCTCCGCCTTTGAGTGGGCTGTCGGGGGCTTTTTTAGCGGCCACGGAGGGTAAAATGGCGGCGTCGGCCTGGAGTTCACCATCGACCAGAATGTCGAGTCCTTCTTCCTGAATGCGCTTGCGGGTCAGTTCGGCACCCTGAGCGACTTTGTCGACCAGCTCATGCTTGGCACTGCCTTTGGTGGAGAAAGAGAGAAAGGCTATTTTTGGTTGATCGCCCATAATGGCGCGATAGGTTTGCGCGGTGGCGATGCCGATGTCCACGAGTTGTTCGGCGGTTGGGCAGGGGTTTACTCCGCAGTCGGCATAGAAGAGGGTGGAGTAACCCGCATCCGTCGGCTGTTTCAACTCCATGAGGAAACAACTGCTTCCGGTTTTGATTCCGGGGGCGGTTCCGACGCATTGAAAGGCGGCACGCAGCATGTCGGGTGTGGAGGCGATGCTGCCGGAGACCATGCCGTCGGCATGGCCTTCCTTCACCATCATATTGCCGAAGAAGAGCCGGTCTCGCATGGTTTTTCGTGCCTTATCCATATCCACGCCTTTGTGGGCGCGTCGTTCCTGGAAGAGGACGGCAAATTCTTCGGCACGCGGATCGGTCAGATAATCCACAATCTGAATGCTGCTGCTCCGACAGGAGACGCCCGCGTCCGCCAAGGAGCGTGCGGACTCCTCTGGCGTAGCCAGCACGATGACTTGGGCGATTTTTTTGGCGGCGATGCCTTCGGCGGCCTTCATGACGCGCGGGTCGTGCCCCTCCGGTAAAATGAGGATCCCATTTGCGGCCTGCGCTTTTACAATCAGATCATTCAATATGCCCATGACGCCCTCCTGTGATTTTATTGCTTCGAAGCGATTGCTACTGTATCCCGTGCGATCATCAGCTCCTCATTGGTGGGCATGACGATGGCCTTGAGAGGGCTGTCGTCGGTGCTGATGACGCAAGCCTTTCCGATGACCTTGTTTTTCTCGGGGTCGAGTGTGCATCCAAGCACGCCGAGACGGGTAACGACCTGCTCACGTACATAGGCGCTATTTTCGCCGATTCCGCCGGTGAAGACCACGGCCTCGGGTTTCTGCAGCGTGACAAAATAGGAGCCGATGTAGGAGACGAGGCGTGCAAGAAACATATCAAAGGCGAGCTGAGCGGTGGGGTTGCCTTTTTCTTTGGCCTCAATCAGGTCGCGCATGTCGCTGCTGTGGATGTCGGCCACGCCGAGGAAGCCGCTTTCTTTGTTCAGAAGTTTGTCGACGGCATCCACATCCATGCCCTGGCGGATCAGATAAAGGACGACGGCGGCATCGATGTCGCCGCAGCGGGTTCCCATGACGAGCCCCTGCAGAGGGGTGAGGCCCATGGAGGTATCCATGACTTTTCCGTGCTTGATGGCGGCGCAACTGGAGCCGTTGCCGAGGTGGCAGGTGATGATGTTGAGGTCGTTCAGTTCGCGGTTAAGAAAGCGGGCGGTGGCCCCGGTGACGTAGCGATGCGAAGTGCCGTGGAAGCCGTATTTGCGCACGTCGTACTTTTCATAGATTTCGCGCGGTATGGCATAGAAGGCGTATTCCGGGGGCATGGTCTGGTGGAAAGCGGTATCGAAGACGGCGACGTTCGGTACGCCGGGCATATTGGCTTCGCAGGCGAGAATGCCGGCCAGATTCGGGGGGTTGTGCAGAGGGCCTAGTGGGAAACACTCGCGTATTTTGTCTTTAACGGCTTCGGTAACAAGGGTGGAGTCGGTCATTTTGCTTCCGCCATGCAGTACGCGGTGGCCTATGGCATCCACTTCCTCCAGCGATTGGAATACGCCGATTTCGGGGTCCACTAGCTTGGCGCAGATGGTGGCCAGGGCTTCCTTGTGATTGGTGATGTGAATGACTTCGCGCTGTTTTTTTCCATCGGCGCGTTTGAACGTCAGCATGGGTTCCTGTAGGCCGATCCGCTCGATAATGCCGTTGGCGAGCACTTTTTCGCCGTCGGCCATGTTGTAGACTTCAAATTTGACGGAAGAACTGCCGCAGTTGATGATCAGGACGTTATGCCGTTTGTTCTCGTTCATAGTGCTGTTGCTTTCCTTACGCTTTGAAACGGAGCCGGTTCACGCCTGCCGCGCTTTCGCATGACTTGTATTTGCTTAAATTTGCAAAAAATAACATATACCGTTTTACATGCCGCGCAAGCAAATAGCGAGTGGCATTCCGCGTCGGCTCGCAGGCCGCGCGCCGTCCAGGGATGATGTGGAGGGCGTCGGGCCCCGACGCCTTGCGGTGGATCGGGCGTTGGGCTTCTTGCTTTGACATTTGAGGCTCGCGGGCCGCGCGCCGTCCAGGGATGATGTGGAGGGCGTCGGGCTCC
>CAZBEO010000143.1:0-7296 GCA_964490935.1 uncultured Verrucomicrobiota bacterium | reverse complement strand
TCCATCCGAAGGACATCGCGACAGAACACCGGTATTCCCGCCGTGGAAATCGTGCTCAATGAACTACAAGACATCAAGCCCCTTGAACTGCCCGAGAAAGGAGGCGCTCCACTGACGCCCGCCTGGATCAGACAGGTCGCCCATTACCTGATCGTGGCCCAGCAGTCCGAGGCCGCTGGACAATATGAAAAGGCGCTCGAACAGTATACCAAGGCCTTGGTCATCTTCCCGAAGCTCGAACAGGTCAACGCCCGGCGCGGCATGCTGCATCTGCAACTGGAGCAATACACCGAGGCCGTACGCTGCTTCAAAGAGGCCCTGACGGAAAGCGAAGTGGACCCGGAAGTCATCAACAACCTCGGCAGCGCCTATATGGCCATCGAACAATACAGCCGGGCTGAAAAGTGCTTTCGCAAGGCGCTGGGCATGAACACGGACCTTTCTTCCGCACGCCTGAATCTGGCCACCGTCTACATGAAGTCGGGAAACAACGCCCAGGCCACGGAGGCATTTGACGCCTACATCTCCAAAAACCCGAACGATCTGAAGGCCATTCAGGCCTTTGCCTCACTGCTGCTCGACGATGGCGATTGGCGCAAAGCCGCCGATCTGCTCATGCAGGTTCAGCGCCAGGCACCTGAAATTGGGCCGGTCTATTTCAAACTCGGCGAGGCACTCGCCCACTCTGAAAACAAACAGTCCGCCGTGGAAACCCTGCGTAAGGGTGTTTTGCTGGTGGACCCGAAGCAGGCCCTCGGCTGGCTCGCGGGCGAACGATATAATCTCCTGCGCAATGAACCGACCTTCCAGAAGCTGGTGAACGATCTCAGCTCGTCAAACAAGTAACCTCAATCCAGAATTTCGCTTTGTGCCCTTGCGGCACGCGCCACCAGAACATTCGAGGCATCGCCAAGCGACCAGAAGGGGTTCCGGTTCATCTCCGCCAACGCGAACCATGCGGTGGCACCCACATGCAGCCGGCGGTAATACAGCCATTCCTCGCCGCCCATGGTATAGAACCCGGTGGAAACCTCTTCGCGATCCGTGGCATACAGCCCGCCGGAATGATGCTGAGCCTCCCGCATACTCCGCAGAATCTCTGAGGCCTTTTCCACCTGCCCCAATGCCGCATACGCCGTGGCCATCTGTGCCGTTCCCTCATACCACACGCCATCGCCGTCCTGATTGAAATCGTATCCGCCCGAAACGGCCATGCACTTTTCCGCATAGTCGAGCCCCTTCACAAATCCGCCGCCCTCTTCCCGAAGCGAAAGCAGCGCCCACGCCTGCGTATCCAGCGGAATCACGTCGCGAAAAATTGTCTCGCCGTCCAATTCCGTACCGGTCCAAAACTTGCCTTCCTTCCCATCCCACATCGCCTTCACAAAACATAACGCGTGCTCCGCGTTTTCTTTCCAGATGGGACGCTGCGTGATCGCATACAGACGCGAGAAAACGGCGTAGAGATCAATGTTGTGTTCCGTGGATTTGTAGGTCAGCTTTTCCTGCTCAGGCTCCCACCCCTCGAAACCAGCTGAAAACCCACCTTCGCCGCGCTCATCCCGGCAATTCTCGACAATCCATTTACCCATCTTCATCGCGGAAAGAATGTACTGAGGCTCACCGGTGGCTTCATAGGTGCTGATCAGGGCCAGCATGCTCCAGGCCAGATTGCCAACCGATGTGCCCGCCGCGTTCGCATCCTCGCACCACGCACCGCTTTTCTCATCGATCCATCCTGGTAGCCGTGCCGCGCGCGCATTTCCCGTGGGTGCCCAACCTGCCGGGAGGCGCAGATCGCCGCCCTGATAGGCATTGCGGATACGGCCATCGTGGTAATGCCGGTCATGCTCCTGAGCGTACACCAAGGCATTGGCCACGAGCCGCGCACGGCTCACATTCCCCGCCGAAAGAAAGGCCAGCACGGCCAACGCATTGTCATACACATACGCCGTATTCGCCAGCACGCGATCCGACTCCGTCGCGCCGTGACGTACCTGATAGCTGGTCAACAGGCGCGGATGCCCGAGGCGCGACTGATCATAGCGGATATCATCCAGATAAAACGTGATGTCCTGATGCCGGTTGATGCTCGACTTGCTGTTCCAGCCAAAACCGCAAATCACATAACTCAGGTCGCACCCGCTCAACTCGATGCTGTATTCCTGCCACTCCTTCGTCAACGTAAGCCAGGGCGTGGTCATTTTCATCGACGATTCCGAGTGGTCTGCCTTCGCCTTGCCCGAGCAATCATCGCGCCCGATGCCCAGACAATGAAACTGCACCCGCTCTCCACCTTCATGGCCACGCGCACGGAACGTCACCCGCCGGGCTCCACTCAAATTTTCACCCGCATCAGGAATGTCGCCCCAGTTCAGCGTGGGCGCTTCGGCCCCCGGCAGAAAGGCGCCCTGTACAAAACTCCAGCCGCCCCAATTGGATTTTCCGCCTTTGAATTCACAACGAATGCAGGTATCCCCGGAAAACGGCTGTTCGCGGCAATCTTCCTGCATGGCAGACAGGTGCGCTCCATCCGGCCCACCGATTCGGGCGCGCTCGATGAAATGGTTGCCCGCTGATCCCGCATCGTCATACACATAGAAAGCCCGGTGATAGACATCCATTTGCTCTTCCAGAAAACGAAGAGCCCCCTCCTGCCCCGCGACATTCCCACTTCCAGGTACGGCGGCCGACAGCCAACGTGAAAAGCTCAGCAGCAGCATCAGAAACAGAACGGTACTTTTTTGCATGATGGTATCATCTCCTGATCACCTATTCAGCAGATGCCATTCCAGCATGGTCCTAGTATCTATTATTCAGACCTCCTAGGCCTATGTTTTGCCTAGAATGCCCGAAGTACGCCTCCTTTTCTTTTTATATCCAGTTTATTATCAATATAATACGTATATTTGACGCTTTTTCACGCTTTTTACAAAAAAAAGGGCCTTATTTTGCATTTTTGACAAATAAAGCCCGTTTTCTCAATTTTGGAGCGACAAATCAGGGGGTTGGAATGGCAGGGCGCACCTTGAGTGTCCGCTCTTTTTTTATGTATACGGAGCCTGGTTTGGCCCCTTTGGGCTTGCTCACATGCTTGGCCTGCGTGCAATGCACCGCCACCACACCCGCGCCCCGGCTTTTGCTATGCCAAGCGGCAATGGCGGCGGCCTGTTCGAGCAGCTTCCGTCCCGGCTCTGCCCCCCCGCCCTCTTCGTGATACAGAATCACATGACTTCCCGGCAACCCATTGACGTGAAACCACCAATCTTCTTGGCCAGCATAGCGCAGACTAAGCAGATCATTATCACGATCAGTTTTCCCCGCCGCCGCACACCATCCGTCTTCCAACACATAGATCGTTGCGTTTATCTCACCATCCGGCCACTTCATTTTACTTCCCATAACATATTGAAATGATTTCTTCCCGCGTTAGAATGCCGCTTATCTCGCCGCATGATACGTCGCTCGCGCCGCTAAGCGCACGCTTGAAAGGAGCCGGATATGAAGTCGGAACTTGTCGCTATCTTTACCCGCATACAAGATCAAAAAGTGATGAAAAAATTCTTTAAGGAGATTTTCACCGATGCCGAACGCAGTGATCTGGAACTCCGCTGGGAGCTGATGAAGCGCCTACACGACGGCGTCGCGCAGCGAGAAATCGCCTCGAAACTAGGCATCAGCCTCTGCAAAATCACGCGCGGCTCGAAAATCGTCAAAAGCAAAACCAGCACCACCAACAAAATCCTGAACGGAAAACTCTAGCGTCCTCTATCATAATTACGCATGATTATATAGTATATATTTCCGCTTAATGGTCCGGCCTGTTTTTCAACAGAGAGCCCTTGGCCAAGAAGACTATTTAACATGTGAAGCGCCTGGGCCCCAAAGCCCACCGGCCTGCTAGTTGTCCAGCGCTTCGATCGCATAATGTCCGCGCTGCGGGTCGGTCCAGCGTAGGCGCACTCCGCCCGATTCATCCGTTCGCCAACAAGGAATCCGACGCTCGGCCAAGCGGTCCAGCACACGGCGGTCCGGATCGCCAAACACATTATACAGGCCCACGCTTAATATCGCCAGGTCCGGGTCCACCCGTTCCAGAAAGCGGCTCGAACAAGTTCCTGGCGCACCATGCGCACCAGCCACCAACACGGTGGCCGCCGACGAAAAAGCTCCGCGCTGCACATCAATTTCCGTGCGCTGCCTCGCGCCACTCATAAGCAGGACGCCGCATCCCTCCCGCGCAACCCGAAGCACCAGAGCGCCATCCCGAGCTGAGCGGAACTCGCCCTCATCCGGCGGATGAAATACATCCCATTGCATCCCGGCCAAAAACCCATTATCCCCGCATGAAAGATACCGGATAGACACCCCTTTCTCCCGTGCCAAGCGAACCAGGCTTTCAAGCAACCGGACATCCCGCTCTTTGGATAACGATCCTGAAAATAACGCCGGGTTCACGCACCAAAGTTCACGCACCGGTACCGTTGATAAAATTTGTTCCGCCCCGGCCAGCACGTCATAACCCGGATAGGAAAGCACCAGCACCCCGAGTCGGTCCACGCCGCAACGACGCAAGTGGCGTACAATCGGCGCAGCACTCCGGCTACAGCCCGCATCCACCAGCATATCATCGCGCTCACCCGGCAGATTCACCAGCGCCGCGTAGCCGTGCCCCACATCTAAAACATCCACGCTCATGGCCTGATCGTTCGTTCGGAGCCATACTCCCAGGCAGACAATAGTCAGAACGGTTGCCAAAAAAAACCGACGAAGAAACACCGTGCCGAAAAACAGCAGAGCCAACCCGATATACCAGGCAACCATCATCCATCCCGGCGGCGACTGAACAAAACAATGCCCGCCCGGAACCCGCTGCATCCCCCGCACAACCAGAAGCAGCAGGTCCAGAAACGCCTGATTGGCAAAATTGAAAAGTTCCGCTACCGGAGGAAAAATCAACCCGCTCAACAACGAAAGGCATCCGGTAAACACCACCAGAAAAGTGCCCGGGACCACCAGCATATTCCCTAAAAGAGACACCGGAGAAACCAGGTTGAAATAATACGCGCTGAGCGGTGCCGAGGCCAGCCAGGCCGCCAGCGACACACAAAACAAATCACCCATCCACCGCAAAGCACCACGCCCCCAAGCCACCGGACCGGTCTCGCGCACGAGCCGCAATGGATCAGGCTGAATCACCCGATGCCAAACCGATGAAATGGGCGGAACCATCAGAATCAGACCAGCCACCACCACAAAACTCATCACAAATCCGGGCTGCATCAACTGGGTGCTATCCACCACCAAAATGCCCAACGCCGCCAGGGCCAGCGCACTCAAACCGTCCGCCCGACGTCCCACCATCGGTGCGCCCCAGAAAATCAGCGCCATCACACAGGCGCGTACTGCGCTGGCCCGACCACCCGTGCTCAGCGTATACAGCACCAGCAACGGAAGCAGCCCGAAAAACCAGTGCTGGCGGGAAAGCCCCAGGAGTTTCAGCAAGCCGATCAGCAGTACGGCGACGATCCCCACATGCAACCCTGAAATAGCAAAAACATGAAACGTACCGGTCGAGGCAAAGAGATCACGCAGCTCCCTGGGCAGGTCACTTCGATAGCCAAGAAGCAAAGCCCGTATCAGCAATGCCGCCTGGGATGTTTCACCGATGCCCCGCGATAATATTTCAGCGCAACGGTGTCGGGCGCGAAAACAGTACATCGAGAGATTCCAATGCGAACCGACGGAAAGTCGGCGGCTGTGATCGGCATCCGTATACAGCGTGAAGCCATCCCGCGCACTTTCAAAAGTCGAGCGGATCAGCAAACCATCCAACGCCCAGCGCTGCCCGAATTCAAACACGCCCGACGAAATTCCGCGCACAAAAACACGTACGGTTCCCTGGGCCCGCTGCCAGGGCATCCGCTGTCGAAGGCCATGCAGACGAAGCCTCAACTCACAACTTCCAGCGTCCTCACCGTCTTCCGCCGGAGTGAACACGGGGTCGTCCATAATCACCCCGTCCAGGCTGAGGAAGGTCCGTGATGCCACGACCTGCCGCTCCAGGGCACACGGCGAAAAATCACTCCGCCCCGCCGTCGCACACAACAGGCCAACAAGCAGAAGCGCCACATACAGAAAACAATGTGCCAACACATCTCGACGCAGAAAAATAGAAAGCAACAAACACACCACTGCAGCAGCAGAGACCATCGGGCCGGCTACCATCCATCGCCCCGCGAAAAGTCCCAGCATAAAAAACAGGCAGAGTCCCATCAACGGGCGGCGCACCCGGGCCGGACCGGATGCCGGTGCCGTGAAATCCATCAGGCAGGGCACTTCATGAGGCACCGGCTATTCCTTCACATGGGCCATCAGTGCCGCAGCCGCCTCGAAATTCAAAGGCGTATGCGGGCCCGTCGGGCGGGCACCCTCAAGGGCGCGAACCACATATTCCTTGGCCAGGTCCACCGCATCGCACAGCAAACGACGCTGAGCAAGAAAGGCGGTTAATGCGGCGGAAAACGCACACCCCGCGCCATGCGTCTGCTTGGCGTCGACGCGATACGACGAATAAATAAATTCTTCCCCTTCGTCATACAGCACGTCCACCACCTCGTCGCCGGACAAATGCCCTCCCTTGACCACACAGGCCACATCATAGCGGTCGCCAATATCACAGGCGGCCCGGCGCATATCTTCCTGACTGCTTATCGTATTGCCCCAAATCGCCTCCGCCTCCTGAATGTTCGGCGTCAATACGCGGGCGAGCGGAAGCAGTTCCCGGCAGATGGCCTCCAAGGTATTATCCTTTTCGAGCCGTGCACCGGAGGCGGCCGACATCACCGGGTCCACCACCAGCACCGCGATGCCTTCATAGATGTCTTCATCCGCCACAACCCGCACAATCTCCGGCGAATACAGCATGCCGGTCTTCATGGCGAATATGGGAAAACTGTCGCACACCGCTTCGATCTGTTTAGCCACAAACAAGGCATCCACCGGCATAATGCCGGAAACCCGATCGGGGTTCTGCGCCGTCAGACAAGTCACTACCGACGTGCCGAACAAACCCAGTGAAGTGAACGTTTTCAAATCCGCCTGGATGCCTGCCCCTCCACCACTGTCGGAGCCCGCAATGGTAAGAACGGTTCGCATCGGCTTCACGTCATGTGCAGTGTCTTCTGTTTTCATGCGCTCATGATAATGACATGCCATGCGCAAGGCAAGTGAATTGCTCGACGCCAGAGTAACTCCCCGCACCCAAGGCGTCGGAGCCCGACGCCCTCCACAAAT
>CAZBEO010000142.1:0-7399 GCA_964490935.1 uncultured Verrucomicrobiota bacterium | reverse complement strand
CCCTCTTGCACATCCGGTTCAGCATGGCGGCATGGGCTGGGCGGGTCCACCAGTGTGGGAAGGTTGAAAGGTAGCGCTGGACTGCTGCACGATCCCTTGACAAGCCATCGCCTGCGGAATATCTTGGTTTTGTCTTTTCCACTTGGCCCGTGTTTCCGCACGGGCTTTTTTCTTTTTCGGTGGTGGGATTCATGCCGCACCGCCGATCTCGACGTGCTTCTCGATGAAGTCAACGATGCTCTGTTCCCATATCAATCGAACGCCGGTCAGTTTTCCGGGTGTTCTGATATTCGCTGTCTTGATCCGTCCCGACTGAATCAAGTTGTAGATTGCCGCGCGGCTCATGCCCTGCAATCGTTCGCCCGGTTTATTTGGGAGCCGCACCCACCGCTCAAAGGGCTTTGTCCCGCTGGTTAGTTCTGCTGCGCTTCGTACGATCATTGATTCCTCGCTTTCCGCCATTCTGGCTTTGTTGCGAGAAGTCATACGGGCACGGTCGGACGGACAAATTAAAACGCCTATTTGTCGATTTCTCCAATGACGATAATAGGCCCGCCCACACGGCACGGGATTGCGGTTCACAAAACGACAGAATAATTTACAACGCCTATTTGTCGTACTCTCGAGCCCTGCGCGTTCCCACCCGGTTGACGATTTTTCTCACGTCGTAAACTGTCCGAAGCGGGAAATGTTCTTTGCGGAATTGTGCGATAGTCAGCCTGCCGTTAAGCGCTCGCTGTGCTGTCCATGCCGCAAAAACACGTTCGTCGCCTTTTACGTCGATTGGCTTTCGGCCTGCTTTTTTTGTCACTCTTTTTTGTGGCGGCTTTCCCTGTGTCGATTGTTCCGACGTGGGCGTTTCAGGTTTTGGCAAAGAACGCACCCTAAACAGGCAGGGAACCGCGCTGCCATTGGAAAGAATTGCTGCGTGCAACCCTGGGTATTCGGTAAAAGAAATACACTCCTCGACATGCTTGTAATTTCTGGTTATGGCGGCGGCTCTCTCGGAAAGCTTTGCCGCGTACGCATCTTTGACTCTTCCTTTTTTGCCATGCGCAGCCCGTCCTTGAACATACTGAGAGAGTGGGACGGCAAGAGGATTGATTTTCAGCCCACATGGTTTAAATTTATTCCTCTGCTTTCGCGTAGGTAGAATCATCAGCTCCGCGTATTGCTCGTCTTGCTCTATGAGAAAGCAGTGTTCTGTGTCACATCCCACTACTGCCGCCTGATTTATTTTTCGCGACCCAAGATACTTCGCTTCCACGTCGCCGCAGAAATCACTCAAGTCGTCTTCAAACTCTCTCATGCGCTCAATTTTAAAATTCACGTCGCCACCTCCTGCTTGTCATGCAAACCCCAGTTCACCGACTTCCAGCCGGGATTGAAGGACGTGCAGAATCGGCGAAAGGGTATCCAGTCGCGGATTGCCGCGACGGCTCAACATTCGATGCAGGCTTTTAGCCGGGATGCCCGTTTCTTCCGCCATAACCGGGAAGGTCACGGTGGCGTGTACGAGGTCGCGCAACATGGAAAGAGCTTCCGCGCACTCCCCGTCTAGAATGGCTTCCAGCGCCTCGCGGTATAGCGCCCGCGCAAATTTTTTGTCGCTTTGAATCCGCTCCATAACGGTTTCTCTATATTCTCTGGTTAGTGCCATATCTCACCTCTGTTTTTTGTATGCCGTCCAACGTGCGATTGCTTTTTCAATATCTTGTTGCTGCGCTCGCTTTGTTCCTCCGCCCAACAAAATCACCAACGTCAATCCATCCCGCCCGAAATATATCCGGTATCCCGGCCCTGAATCTATGCGCACTTCGAAGACGCCTTTCCTCAGCATCTTGGCGGCATTGAAATTGCCGTTTTCCAATCTTCTGATATATCGGTCCACCTTCGCCGCTGCATCCGAATCCAGTTTCTTATTCCAATCCGCAAAGGGCGAACGGCCCCCTTCCAGATATTCAACAACTTTGTATGGTGTCATATATGTTACCCTCGTTCAAGGCTTTTGTTCAGTGCTTTTCACCATCTCCGGCACTTTAATTTTTGGCAGTTTGTCTATGGCACCGCGTAAAGCAGTCCTGTCGGCATGAGAATAAATCCGACTTATGGCGTCGCTCTCATGGCCCGCAATCTCTTTTGCAAGGAAGTCCCCCACCCCTGCATTCTTCAACCCGGAAACAAGACTGTGCCTCAAACAGTGGAAGCTCCATTTATTCGTTGAACGCTTTTCGCTGCTTTTGTCGGCCCCGCCCTTGTTCGTCCGCTTCTCAACCAGTCCGGCCTTTGCCATGATCCGGTAGAACTGGCCCGAAAGGGTCGTTGACTTGTTTTGCTGATAGGACGTGCAGCACCTCGGGAATATCGGGCCGCCGGTGTCCATGCTTGGCAGAGTGGTGAGATATTCCATAAGCGTTCCGGCAATCGGGATACCCATTTCCGCATCCGTTTTCTGTGCCGAAAAATCAAGTTCACCGGTTTGAAGGTTCACGTTGTCCCATGTCAACTGCGCCACGTCCCCCAGCCGCGCACCAGTATAAAACCCGGTCAGTATCATACCGCGCCATTCCGTATCTGCGGCCTCCAACAAGCGCTCAATAGCTTCAACCGGGAATGGCTTCCGCTTATGTGATTGCGATTTTTCTTTCAGCTTTATCCCTACCGCCGGATTTTCTCGCATACGGCCCTCACTGATCGCGTCATTAAATGCCGCTCGGAGTATTTTCAGATTCTTCTTCGCTGTAGCAGGGGAAACGCGCTTCAACAGATCATCTCGAAAATTCGTCACCATGCGTTTCGTTATCACGTCAAGGAACTTTCCATGCCTGGCCTTGCCGATAAAGGCCATGAACTGATCCACGGCGTTCCGATAGTCAATGAGTGATGATTCTGCCAGCTCGTTCTCTTTGCGCTGTATCCACTGCGGGAAGTAATCTCCTATGACATCGCATGGCAACTCTTCATCGTGTACGCTCTGATAGATGCCCGCAATAACGTCCCGCGCCCGCTTAACGGTCAACCGCTGTTCCCGGCCCTGTATGGACGCCTCTTCGAGCTTCTGGCATATCATCATAGCCTTGCGCTTGTCAGTCGCTCCTGTGCTCTTAAACGCCCGTGTTCCGTCCGGCATGTAAAAAGCACAGTACCAGCTTTTACGATTTCCGTTTTTGTGAATGCTCGCCATCAATGCACCTCCTCGGTTTCGGCCTCATTTAGTGCATAACATATTGCATAACGCCTCATGCTGTCAAGGGTGTTTTATGCCGTTTATATTGGGCTTTTTCATTGGTTTTTTGCAGGGTCACTAGTACCGGGGGTTCGAATCCCCCCTTCTCCGCCATTTTTTTATCAATATTCAACGTGCAAAACGTCGCTGAGTTCCTATACTTTCCACTGCTGTCAGACCATCGGTTTCGTCATTTCCGGGGGTGTATCAGACAGCTGGAGCAAGGAGTATTTATATGTGGGATTATTCAGACAAGGTGAAAGATCATTTTCTGCATCCGCGAAACATCGGCGTGGTGGAGAATCCAGACGGCGTGGGGATGGAAGGCTCCCTCGCCTGCGGCGATGCCCTCAAAATTTCGTTCAAACTCGATGAAAACAAGCGCATTGCCGAGGCCAAGTTTCAAACATTCGGCTGCGCCAGTGCCATTGCTTCGGCCTCGATTCTGACAGAGATGATGCTTGGAAAATCAATCGAAGAGGCGGAAACAATCACCAATCAGGATATTGTGAAAGAACTGGACGGATTGCCCAAAGAGAAAATTCACTGCTCTGTGATGGGACAGGAAGCCCTGGCTGCCGCCATTGCCTATTATCGAAACGGAGGGAAGCCCGTGGAAAAACAAAGTCACACCGGACGCCTCGTCTGCAACTGTTTCGGCATTACCGAAACAGAAATTGTGGACGCCATTACATCAGGTCATTTGACCACGGTGGAACAGATCACCGAACAGACCAAGGCCGGCAGCGGCTGCGGTTCCTGTCTGGATGATATCGAGGAAATTCTGAAACGGGTAACCACGGAAATACAGAAAAAGGAAGAGGACGATCAAGCCATGACCAATATTGAAAAAATAGAGAAAATCAAAAACGTGATTGAAACCGTGATCCGCCCTGCCCTGCAGCGTGACGGAGGCGATATCAAGCTGATCGACGTGGTGGGCGATGTGGTAAAAGTCCAGTTGCAGGGGGCCTGCGCCGGATGCCCGATGTCGGCCATGACGTTGAGTAATTTTGTGGAACAGCAGTTGAAAGAACAGGTATCCGAATCCATTACGCTGGAAGCCGTACGTCCCTGAGGTCGCCATGACGGAAAACATGCCGAACATTTATCTGGATAACAATGCCACCACACAAGTCGCTCCGGAGGTGATCGAGGCGATGCAGCCTTGCCTGAAGCATTTCTGGGGCAACCCATCGAGCATGCACACGTTTGGCGGGAAGGTTAAAAAGTGCATCGACCACGCGCGCGAGCAGGTCGCGGCCCTGATTCACGCCCATCCGGATGAAATCATCTTCACAAGCTGCGGTTCCGAAAGCAACAACATGGCCCTGCGCGGCGTGGTGGATGCCTGCGGCGGAAGAACGCATATCGTCACCTCCAATGTGGAGCATCCAGCCATCCGCTCGCTGTGTCATTATCTGAAAAAACTGGGATGCGGGTTGACGGAACTGGCCGTGGATAACGAGGGGCTGCTGGCACCGGAACAGGTAGCCGAGGCCCTGACCAAAGAAACCGGCATTGTCTCGCTCATGTGGGCCAACAACGAAACAGGCGTCCTCTTCCCCATCGAAGAAATCGCGCCTCTGGTGAAATCGTCCGGCAAACTGCTGCATACGGACGCCGTGCAAGCAGCGGGAAAAATTCCCATTGATGTGCGCGAAGTTCCGGTGGACATGCTTTCCATCTCCGGGCACAAGCTACATGCGCCAAAAGGAATCGGCGTGCTGTATCTGCGCAAGGGCGTGAAGATCAATCCCTTTATCATCGGCGGGCATCAGGAGCTCGGGCGCCGTGCCGGAACGGAAAACGTACCGTATATTATGGGACTCGGGCGTGCCTGTGAGTTGGCCATGCAACATAGGGAAGAAGAACAAACCCGCGTCGCCGCACTGCGGGACCAGCTCGAACAGGGCATCTTGGCGTCTTGCTCGGATACCTTTGTAAACGGCAACCGGGAAAAACGCCTGCCCAACACCAGCAATATCGCCTTCAAATACATCGAAGGAGAATCCATTCTGCTGCGCCTAGATCAATACGGCATAGCGGCCTCTTCCGGGTCGGCCTGTACGTCCGGCTCACCCGAGCCCTCGCATGTCATGCAGGCTCTGCACGTGGACCCGATGGCCCTGCATGGCGGCATCCGGTTCAGCCTGAGTCGCTACAACACACAGGAAGAGATGGATCAAACCCTGAAGTGCCTTCCGGGCATCGTAGACGAACTGCGGAAACTTTCGCCCTTCTCCCACGGCGTCATTCTTGCGTAGCTGGCTGCTCGTCGAGCGGACGAAGCCGGGCATCACGCGCCAAAATAACCGTGGCGCTCGGAGAGCACCACGCGACGAACACGGCCATTTCCACATTCCTCTTTTTTCTTTTTCCGCGCTCAATCTGTGCGCTTAATCTCCACATGGCGCGTACGAGAAATCATTTTCCGTATTCAATGCTGTTGATCAGGGCATCATACAGCAGGGCAAATTCCACTCTATTTTCCAGCAGCGTGGACCCGGTAATCATCAGCATGTTTTCTGCATCGCGATCGAGCAGGGCGAAAATGACATAGGCCGGCTTGCCCGAATGGTCATTTTGCAGAGAGGTCATCTCCCATCCGGGGATGTCCCGTTTGGTATTGAGGCTGCTTTTCCTTAAAAGGCGCATCCCGGAGGTCCGGCTGTACCGCGCTCTGCGCAGATCGGCTTCCCGCTCCTCGTACCGTTTCAGCGCATCCTCTAGGGGCACAATGCTCATCGTGATCGTTGGGATCACGGAAGAGAGTACATTTTTCTTTTTGAGGGTCACGGCCGTGCCCGCCGCTTCCTGCGGCATAAAGAAGCCTTCCGGCATTTCAAATGAATAGCCGCCCGGCTCATTGGTGATGCGCTCTTGCCCCTCAGCTCGCACACCGAACGTCAGAAGTATCCCGCCAATCAACCAACCATAAAAAAATGCATGTGTTTTTTTCATCAGCCCTCGAACTGCCCTTTGTCGGTTATAGACCCAACGCATCAGCACAGTTATGACTACATAGACCCTTTCTACACAATCCCCTGTGGCATGTCATGCATAATTACTATTCTGCGAGCCCCCTCTTCGCAGAAGACCACGGACTGGAAGTCCATGCTACATCCCGAAAAACCTGCGCAACCCGAGCCTTCGCGGCCTTCGCGACCTTCTGTGAAATAATTTCTTTTCACACCCGCTTACGCTCAAGATCGCAAAGTTCGCAAAGCCTGTCCCAATCTGCGCAATCAGCGTAATCTGCGGACAAAGAAAACAGCAAAACCCGAGCCTCAAGGCTTCGTCATATTACTGGAAACGCACTTCACCCAAGCGGCATCGGCGAGAGGTTTGACTTCCGATCCGATTTTGGAAATCAGGACCAGCCCACCTGTGAGCGACTCGTCCTGATCGTGATACGGCCTGATCTGGATGTCGGCTCCCACGCAGTCAATTTGACACATTCCCGACTCCAGCCGAAGCAGGCCTTTGATGCGCCAGGCATGCGGCGTCATGGCTTCCAGGAAGAGACGCACCGCCGTTTCTTTCAGGGGGCCCGGCGGACGGAAGGAGCAGGTGATGGGCCTACCCTTCTCCCCCCAGTTGGCCCACTCAGGACGGCACTCAACCGACGCGGCATCAGCCCGGCGGAAGTCGAGCACCGAGGCGTCCACCTCCGCATAGGAAGTCTCATGAATCGGGGCGTCTGGATGGTAGAGGCGAATTTTGCGTCGAATGCGGTCGAGGGTTTCGGCATCCACCAGGTCCGTTTTGTTGATGATGAAACAATCACTGTAGAAGAGCTGTTCATCCACGGCATTGACCACGTCGGCCAGATCTTCATAGCTCTCGGCATCCAGCATGCAGATCATACCCACATACTCAAACCCGCGGTCCGACGCCGCCATGACCTGATCCATGATTTCGATCAGTGGCGTCGGCTTGGCCAGCCCTGAACATTCAATCAGCACCGCATCCAGATTCATGTCCGCATACGACGCGATGCTTTCCACAAATGAACCGGAGAGACAACTGCAGAATATCTGCCCACCATTCAGCTCCGTCACCTGCATGACGTTTCCTTCCCGATGCAGGAAGGCGCCATCCACAGGCATATCCCCGAAATCATTCACCAGGATGCCCAAGCGTTTCCCGGGAAGCAGATGAATCAAACGG
>CAZBEO010000141.1:0-7509 GCA_964490935.1 uncultured Verrucomicrobiota bacterium | reverse complement strand
GCCGTCGTGGGAGGGCCAGGCGGTGTAGTAGTAGGTTTGGCCTGGGGTGAGGGGGTGGTGGGTGCAGGTTTGGGCGGGGCCGGTGTAGAGCGCGGTGCCGTCGGAGATGGTGGCGGGATAGTTGGTGTTGGAGAAGCGTACGAGTACGGTGCGGTTGCTGAAGCCGCTGAGGCGCGGATCGTTCCAGCGGAGAGTGACGGAGTTGGTGAGGGCGACGGCACGGACTCTGAAGGGATCGGGTGGATTCGGGACGGCGGTGTAGGCGAGGCGGAGGATGTTGGTGGTTCCGGCGGTGTGGGTGTACACGTTGGGTTTGGGTTCGATCCAGCCTGAGACGGAGGAGCATTCGATGGTGTAGACGCCGCTTTCGCCGGGGAAGGCGCGTCCGCCGGGGATCCATTCGCCGCTGTTGATGCGCCAGCAGGCACCCGCTTCGTAGGCAGCCTGTGGCTGGATGCTTGCGCCAAAGGAGTAGGGGACGTAGGTAAAGTTTGCGATGACGACGCCGACGTGTGCGGTGTCGGATGGAGGATGGTAGAAAGACCAGACGTTCATCATGACTTTTTCGTTGGCATCGGCGGGCACGTCGTAGCCGTGGTAGGTCCATTCGTCGAGCAGGGCGGGTTGCGGATTGGTGGAGAAGTCTTGCCAGCTTTGCCATTCGATGCATTGGGGATGCCAGATGAAGCGGTGGGTGGATGCTTCGTTGGTGAGGGTGATGGCTTTGAAGTGCTGATGGCCGGGGGTTGTATATGGCTGAACGGTGTAGGAGAAATTGGTGGCGGTATGGCCGGTGAAGGCGCGTGCGAATTCGATGTCGATTTCGTGAGAGTCGTCGGCGTAGGTGAAGAGTCCGATGACGGTGTTGGAGTCGAGAAGGTCGGGGCGTCCGAGGAGCTGCCAGCGGTATTCGCCGTAGCCGAGCGATTCTTCGGTTTCGACTTGTCCGCTATACCAGGTGTCGCCGAATTTTTTCAGTTCGATATGGAGCTGGTTGTTGGTGTCGAGCTGGACGCAGGTGGGCGACCATTGGTTGTCGCCGGGTCCGCCGTCCCAAGAGCGGACGAGCCAGTTGCGTCCGCAGAAGGAGATGGATGAGCCTGTAAGATACTCACAAAGGATATTCATCTGCGGGCGATCCACGCCGTCGGAGGGCTCGACGGTGAATGGATAGTCTCCCCACCAGGGGCCGCCGGACCAGTAGGTCCAGCCCATCCAGACATCGGCATTGGTGTTCATGTATTCCATGGTATTGCGCAGCGCCTGGAAGCAGGTGGCGTTGCGCGCGCCTGCGAATTCGGAGAGGAAGGCACGGCGGTGGTTTTGCCGCATCCATTGGGTCACCACCGCCAGGCGTTGGGCGCCGATGAGGGTGTTCACGCAGGTTTCGCTGGTGCCGGAGCCGTCCGAATCCATATACATGTGAATGTCAAAAGCGAAATGATCGGCGGAGTCGATGATGTTGGACATGGCGGAGGCGTTCGGAGTGCCGTACCAGTTTTCATACCAGGAGGCCGCGCCGGACCAGGCGTTGCCGGGCACAAGAACGAGATTGGTGGCCCCTGCGGAACGTATGGCGGCCAGCGCCCGATTGGCGGCGGTCACCCACTGTTCGGTGGGCATGGTGTGTGGTTCGTTCATCAGGCCGAAGATCACGCGTGGATTGTTTTTGTAGGCGGTGGCGAGGCGGTACCAGAAGTTGCTGAATTGTTCATGGGGCACTTGGGCCGATCCAACCAGATTCCCGTAGTATCGTGCGTAATTATGCGGATCCAGAATAATGTGGGCGCCTGCGGCGGAGATGTGGTTGACCAGGTCATCGAGTCGGGAGAGTTCGGTCGCATCGAAGGCACCGCCAAGGGACCGCTGCAGGCGTTCCCAGCGGAACGGGAGGCGAATCGTATTGACGCCCTTGCGCAGATAATAATCGACCTGACTGTGTGAGGGATAGATGTAGTGTGTTCCGTATGTGCCTGGAAGAACGGTTTCGCCGAATTCGGCACAGGCCAGATTTACCCCTGTGTAGGGGAGATTCGCGGCGCCGGCGGATTGAAGCATACAGGCCAGCAGAGTGAATAGGATCAGCAGGACTCGGCCTGCTCGGGAGGGCCATATAAAGCGCTGTTTTTCAGAAGGAGGCATGACGTGGGTCAATATAACCGGTTTCAGGAGAAAAGTAAGCCAGGAAGATGGTTCTTTCGGCTTTTTCGCGAGGAGTGCAGTGGCGATAAATTGGAGAGGCTCCGAACGCAGAGAGGCAAGGATCGCGAAATTCGGGAGGGATGCTGTCCTCAGCGTCCTTGTATTTTTCTCTAGCTCATTCCTTATTCCTCTTGCGCTCCGCGCTCTTCCTGTGTGCTCACTCTCTGCCCGGCTCGTGGGGACACTCGCCCTCCCGGAATGCGCTTGCTCTCTGCCCGGCTCGTGGGGACACTCGCCCTCCCGGGAGAGGGAGAAGGTATCTGCCGCCTTTTGGGCGGGTTTATTCGCTGAAGACTTCGTGGAGATAGCGTTGAACGATGCGGGGCCAGGTGTAGTTGGCGCGGACGTAGCGTTGGCCGGCTTCGCCCAGTGCGTCGTTGGCTTCGGGTTGGTTGAGGAGCCAATCCACGCAGCCTTCAAATTCGGGGTAGGTGGTGTAATACAGTCCGCCGCCGGAAGCGATGGCGTGTTCGCGGGTGACGGGGCAGTGGCCGTGTACGAGGGCGGGCGTTTGGCAGTCCCATGCCTCCATGAGCACGATGGAGAAGCTCTCGTTGAGGGAGGGTTGGCAGAAGAGGGTGGCAGCGGAGTAGGCGTCGCGTTTGTCTTGTTCGGAGAGGTAGCCGAGGTCGATGATGTGGTTCGTGTCGGGTGGCAGCGGGAGGGTGCCGGGCCCGATGAGAACGAGGCGGAGCGACGAGGAATGGGATCGGCTGTAGCGATGAAAGAAGTCGATGAGTTGGTGAGTGTTTTTGGTGGGATGCTTTCGTCCGGCGCACAGGATGAAGGGTTCGTGCAGGTTGAATTTTGCGCGGAAGCGTTCGGGGTTGGTTTCAAATTCGGTGGTGATTCCTTCGCCGATGAGGCGGTCGGCGCTGTGGTCGTAGGGATACAGCGAGTGAGCGAGCTGTTGTTCGGCGGCGGTGTGAAAGACGATTCTTCCGGCCTGTTGAAAGAGGGTTTCCATGGCGGAAAGTCGGGCGTAGCCTTCATCGTGCAGGCAGGGAATAAGTACGGATTTTTCGCGGCAGAGGCGGACGCCGTGCATGGTGGTGCCGAACAGATACGGGATAAAGCAGATGCGGTCAAAGTCGGCCTGCCGCGCATCGAGTGCCCGCAGGAGAGGTATGCTGTTGATGTTGAGTGCGAGAAATTCACGTTCTTCGGCGGGGGTTAGTTTTTCGCCTGCGATGAGGCGGTTGTTGAGTTCGGCGAAGCGGGGCTTGCAGAGGGTTTCGGCGGGGAAACGGTGTACAGGTACGCCTTCATCCAGGGTGGTGCCGGGCGGCAGGGCGTTGATGTTCCAGTCGTGTTGCAGGTCAAAGAGGCAGGTGGTGAACACTTCGACATGTACACCGGCCTGATGCAGATGCAGGACGGTTTTTCGGCACTCGGATTCGGCGCCTCCGGAGGCCTGCGGACCGTAGAAGGGAGCGCAGAAGGCGATCTTCACCGCGGGGCCTTTTCTGATTCGAGGCGCTGTTCGAGTGAGGTGACCTTGGCTTCCAGATCGGCGATGCGGTGCGAGAGGGCCTCGATGAGGTCGAGTCGGTTACGGGTCTGGGTGAGCAGCTCGCCGGTGAGATCATCGTTGGAGCCATCGAGGGCCTTGACCAGTTTGTTGAGGGTATGGAGCGTCAGCAGGTGGAAGCGGTTGATGGATTCAAAGGGCTGGGCGAGCAGGGCGTAGAGTCGGGTGCGCAGTCGGCCCTTGACGCCTTCGGCGGGCGGCAGGGCGACGCGGTGCGATTGATTGATTTCGGCGAGCAGGGCATGAAGATTGTGCACGGGTTCGGATGGCGGCGGTTCGGTGGAGCGGGTGGTTTCGGACTGGTGAAGCCCGGCCTGGATTTCGTGGACGATTTGCTCCACGTCGGGTTTGTTTTCTTCACTGGCTGCTGAGGTGTTCATGGCGTATTCCCCGCTGGGTGTGTGTGCTGCGGGATAGTACTCAATGAGGCGGGGGGGCTGTCAACCGGTCATTGCACCGATTATTCTCCAAAGCGGACCTGAACGCGCAGGAAGAGGCTTTCGGTGCCGCTGACGTCGTAACCATATGAGAGGAATCCGCCGGTTCCGGGGCGTTCGGAGGCGCAGTTGGACCAGGCGGCGGGGAGGAGGGTGTCGGTGCATTGCAGGGTATAGTAGCGGCTGGAGGAGGAGGGGTGGCCGAAGTCAAGGGTGGTGGGCGTTGGATAGGTGAAGAGGAGTTGCAGGAAGTCGGCGGGGTTTTGGGGATCGGTGTCGGCGATGTATTCTTGGTAGTTGGATGCGGTGTCGCCATCGGGATCGAGGGAGCCATCGTCGAGGTTGGTGTCGAGGCTGTGCAGAATTTCCCAGGCGTAGGGCATGGCATCGCCATCGCCGACCTGTAGGGTGAAGGGGGGATTCACGTTGCTCCATCCGTCGGGTCCGGCCGGTTCCAGTGCGTAGGTGTGCGTGTTTTCCGGGAGTTGGACGACGGCACTGGTGACGGAGGGGCCGAAGTTGGTGAAGACGTACCAGGTGTTCCAGGCGGTATTGATGAGGGTGATGTCATCCATCCAGAGTCCGCCGCTGGAGTAGTAGCTTCCGGTGAGGTATTCAAAGCGCAGTCGGCAGGTTTGGCCGGTGTAGGCGTTGAGTGGGCAGGTGATGGAAGTCCAGTTTCGGGAGGTGTTGGTCAGGGTGGCGATCACGGTGTAGTTGGTATCGTCGGTGCTGATGGCAACGGTGCCTTGATCAGCTAAGAAGTAGGACTTGTAGAAGAAGGAGAGGGCGGCGTCGGCGGCGGGAATGAAGGGTTCGGCCTGGGTGATATGATAGAGTTTGTTGCCGTATCCGCCTGCGGTTTTGTAGTAGCAGGAGCCGGTGTGTCCGGTGGTGGAGAGTGCCCAGTCCTTATAGTCGCTTTCGGAGGTGATGGTGAAATAGTCGTAGGAGTCGGAGGGGTCGAGCATGGGGGTTTCGATGGTTTCGTAGGTAAGCAGGCGGGTGTTGGTGATGCTGCCCGCGCGGGTGGCGGGGTATTGCCACTCGAGGGAAACGGCCGGGTTGAAGCTGGTCCAGGCGGGGCGGTCCACCATGGCGGCCAGGGCGGGTTGGAAGTCGGTGATCATGTTATCCAGCGATGCGCCTGCCACGCTGTTGATGAGGTACCAGCCGTTGTTTTCTCCGCCCCATCCGTAATTGATGTGAAAGTAGTCGTTCCCGCTGTCGTTCCCATGCCCATCGCACACGATGGCGTGGTCGGGGATGGAAACCAGGCAGGGACGCGCGTTGGACACCTCGTTGGCGAGGAGCAGGTTTGCTTCGGTAGCGTTGGTGATGCTCCTGTAGGAGCCTGGTTCGTAATAGAAGTGCTCCCGGGCGCGTGTGGCCATTCGGGAGGAAATGGCGGAGGAGCCGTTGGCCTCATAATCAATCTCCCCGGCGATGCCGAGATGGGCCATCAGGATGGCGACGGCATGAACGGCGTTGGTGGGTTCTGCTACGGCGTAATTATAGGAGGTCTGCATGTCGCTCCACTGATAGACGACCTCGAAGTGGGCAGAATAGGTGCCGGTGATCGAGCCGGAGTTGTCGGTGTATTGGTATGAGCCGGCACCGTAGCGGGGCCATTCATGGTGGCGCATGATCTGCGCGAAGGCGACGGGAACACAGCCGGCAGGCGCTTTGTTTTCATAGCCGTAATCGGGGTTGGGGCCGGGGCAGTAGAAATTGTAGTGGCGCGTCTGATTCCACGTGGTGGTCAGCAAGGGAGGGACATTGGTGACGAGCGCCAGGGGGTCGGTGCGGGTCCATTCGGGGTGAAGGAGTTGCTGCCACTGCGAGGAATAGGCGTTCATCGCGTTTAGGATGCCGCGCTCGGAGTCGGTGCGGGTGTATGCGGCAGGGGGGGAGTCGGACAGGTTGAGCGCGCGCTCGAAGGCGGCGGCATCGCGGGCGAGCAGTGCCTGCAGGGCATTGCCGGGCTGTGCGGAAAAGAGGCCGTCGGATTGCAAACTGAAGGCCACGACCGGCGGCAGACGCCGGTCGCCGCTCATGACCAAGTAGCCTTTTGGTTCGAGCAAAAGGACTTTCAGTGGAGGGAGATCCATGTCGTGAGGTGCCTGGATGGTATGTGTTGCCCCGGCGCCCTGACGTGCCAGCCAGTTTGTTGCCGCCGCCAGGAGTTCGTCATCCGAAAGGGACGACGAGTCCGCTGGCGCGGCCAAGCCTCCCGTGGAAAACAGCACTAAAAGGAAGAGGGTTGAAGCGAGTTGTTTTTTCATGGATCGTCCCTCCCTTTTTTTGCGGACCGGGGGTTACGGGGCGATGGGCATGGTGCCTTCGAATCCGAAGTCTGCATATACATGATGCTGAATGCTGATTTGATGCGTATGGTGGACCTGTCGGAGCGTTATTTCAAGTTCGGAATTGCTTGTCGGGGTATTGATCCGGCGGGATGGGTATCGGCAGGCGGCAGGAAAATATCTCTGGGATGCCCCTTTAACTATTTTTCGGTTGCCTCTATACTGCAACCCCGTACAAGGCATGTGGTCGGTTGCAGCCGGGTGTGGAAGTGGATTCAGAAAGAGAGTAAAAAATGTCCGTTAAGAAACAGAGCGCCACGACGATACGTATTGATTTGCTTCCCGATCTTCATGAGAAACCACGTAAGAAGAAGATTGTGGTGAATGCGCCGGTGAAGACAAGGGTGCGCGTGTCCCGGGAGAGCGGTTCGCCTGTGTCGGGGTGGAGCCCGGATTTTCAGGAACTTTTCCGTAGTGTGTATGACGGGGCGATACTCACGGATTTGAGGGGGCGGATTCTGGAGGCGAACGAGCGGGCGTTGCATTTTTTCGGATACAGTGATCGGGAAATGGTGACGCTAAATATACTTGAGCTGATTTCCTGTGCCGATGAGCTGCTCCTGGAGACGGTTTTGGCAACGCTTCATGATCAGAAGTATGTGTTGATCAATGCCTACTGCTTGCGGCTGGATGAATCGGTGTTTCCTTCGGAGATATCCGTGAGCCGTATCTGTTTGGCTGGCCATGATGAATTATGCTTTTTTGTTCGGGATACGACTCAGCGGGAGACGGCTGAGGAACTGCGCCGCCAGATGCACTTCATTATCAGCCGTAGCCGGGCGGTAGCCTTTCGCATGGAACTCGATGCCTGTTTTCGGACGGATTATATCTCCGATAATGTGGCGCAATATGGTTTCGAGGCGGAGCGCTTTCTGGATGGCTCGCTTTCTTTTGTGAATCTGATTCACCCGGAGGATGCGGCGGCGTGTACTGGTGGCATTCGCAGTCATGCGGATGAGGGGGCCGACGAGAT
>CAZBEO010000140.1:0-7632 GCA_964490935.1 uncultured Verrucomicrobiota bacterium | reverse complement strand
AATTCATTTTCTATACCTATTTCAAAGACTGGGACTGGTTGATCTGCGCCAGCGGTTATTGGGATGAAATTCTTCGAGGGACTATTGAGAAAAGCCGCGACGTGCTGAATGCCGATCTCAAAACCCTCTATCGCACGTCATCCGAGGTCATCGACGGCATGCCGTTTTATTATTACCCCCAAATACGTTTCATCGGCAAAAACGGCATGGAAATCGTCAAACTGAACAATGGCATGATTTCTACGAATCTGATCTCTCGAAAAGAGGCGGACTGGTTTAAGCAAGCCATCCAAATGAAAGAGGGGCAGGTCGAGTTTACCGCATTGGAATATGCTGTGAATACAGGACAAGCCGAGATTCGCAGTGTGGCGCCGTTTTTTATTAATGGCGTGGTGGAAGGCGTTGTCGTCATTAACTTTGACTGGGCCTTTTTCTCCAAAATTTTCAAGGACATCGTGTACGGAAAAACGGGCTACCCTGTTATTGTAAACGGCAGTGGTGTTGCGGTAACGCATCCACAATTTGAATTGAAAGACAACGCTAACCTGAGCGATGCGAAATACGGCGACCAAGCCACTCTTATGCGCGAGCATATCCTGAAAGGGGAAACAGGAACTGGTGAATATCTCTTTGACGGCGTGGATAAGCTCACGGCGTATACCTCGGTTAAAGCCGCATCGCAGCAGTTTTCCATTATGGCGTCCTGTACGAAAAGCGAAGTCCTGGAGCCGGTGTACGTCATGGCGGCAGAATCCGTCGTCCTGAAGCGCGGCATTGTGGTGCAGATTTTAGTGGCGGCGATGGTGCTGCTCGTGGGTGCCGCACTGATTGGACTCTGGGTTAGCAGCCGGATCGCCAAAGGCGCCCGAATCCTCGCGGACGGTGCCAACAAGGTGAAGGATGGTCAATTCGATGTGCAGCTCGCGCTGGATTCCAAGGATGAACTCGCCGAAGTAGGAGCCGCCTTCATGGCTATTCTCGAAGTCTTCTCCCGTCTCCGTGCCGAGATCACGCGCATCGCCGCATCCGCCCAGCGCGGGGCGCTGTCCGAGCGCGGGCAGGCCGCCCAGTTCAAGGGTGCCTATGCCTCCATGCTGACGGATGTGAACAAGGTGGCCGACACCCTGGTGGGCTTTATTGATCAGATTCCGCTGCCCGTTCTGACCTTGGACAAAGAGTACAACATCGAATTCATGAATCAGGCGGGTGCCGGATTACTCAAGACCACGCCCGAGGCGCTGGTCGGCAAGCACTGCTATGACTGCTTTAAGACCTCCGACTGCCAGACCAAGCAATGCGCCTGTGCCCAGGCCATGGAGAAAGGCCAGGTGTCCCGCAGCGAAACCGACGCCCATCCGTCCGGCCTGGACTTGGACATTGATTACTCCGGCGTACCGCTGAAAGATGATCAGGGGCAAATCGTTGGCGCTCTCGAAATTATTCAGGATATGACCGCCGTGAAAACGGCGGCTCGCTTGACCGATAAGATCGGCGTCTACCAGCAGGAAGAAGTTGGGAAGCTGGTCGGTCATATGGAGTCCATGGCGCTGGGCGATGTCGCCGCACAGTATAATGTCAACGAGGGCGACGACGATACCCGCCAGACTCAGGGCATCTTCTCCCGCATTCACGGAGCCGTGCAGCAATTGCAAACCGGCCTGGCGGAAAAAGCGGAGCTGGCCACGGCGATTGCCAAGGGCGATTTCTCCAATGAGGTGAAAATTGCGTCCGACAAGGATACCCTAGGCCAGGCCCTGCAGCAAATGGTGGGTGCCATCCGCCAGATTGTCAGCGATGTGGCGGGTCTCTCCGAGAGCGCCGTCGCGGGCAACCTCAACGACCGCGTCGACTCCGCGCAGCACCAGGGCGAGTTCCAGAAGCTGGCCGAAGGCATTAATTTCATGCTCGAAAACGTGGTGATGCCGCTGAATGAGGCCGCCGACGTACTTGAGGCCGCCGCGAAAGGCGACCTGACCCACGCCATTCAAGGAAGCTATCAGGGGCAACTGGGTGAGTTCAAAGATAGCGTGAACCAAACCATACGCAGTCTGGATGAAACCCTCCAGCAAGTGGCACAGGCCGTCCTGCAGGTCAATTCCGCCGCAGCCCAGATCAGTGATGGCAGCCAGAATCTTTCGCAGGGCGCGACTGAACAGGCCTCCTCGCTCGAGGAAATCACCAGCTCCATGGTGGAAATCGGCTCGCAGACCAAACAGAATGCCGAGAATGCCCAACAGGCCAATGCCCTTACGCTCAACGTGCGCGAATCAGCCACGGTCGGCAATAAGCACATGACCGAGATGAATAAATCCATGATAGAGATCAATTCATCGAGCGAGCAGATCGCCAAGATCATCAAGGTGATTGATGATATTGCTTTCCAGACCAATCTGCTGGCTCTGAATGCCGCCGTCGAGGCGGCCCGCGCCGGACGCCACGGAAAGGGCTTTGCCGTAGTGGCCGACGAGGTGCGCAATCTGGCCGGACGCAGCGCCAAGGCCGCCAAGGAAACGGCGGACCTAATCGAGCGCTCCAACAACGTGGTTGGAACTGGCATGAAAGTGGCCGAAACAGCCGCCGCCTCTTTCAAGGAAATTGAAGAGGGCATCGTCAAAACGTCGGACCTAGTGGGCGAAATCGCCGCCGCATCGAACGAACAGGCGCAGGGCGTCGCCCAGATCAGCCAGGGACTCTCGCAGATCGACACCGTGACGCAGCAGAATACTGCCACCGCCGAAGAAACCGCATCCGCCGCAACGGAAATGGCCTCGCAGGCCGGGGAGCTGCAGCGTCTCGTGCAGCAGTTCAAGCTCTCGCAGCAACAGCAGGCAGCCCGAAGCAGTGCGAAGCCCACAAAAAAACTGGCAGATGGTGCGCCTGCGAAAACCCCCAAAAAATCGACGGGCGGTTGGGGTGGCTCGCCGGTTTCCAAGCCGGTGGAGCAGCAGGACATCATCAACCTGGATGACCAGGAATTTGGCAGGTTCTGAGTAAGCGGCCGGATTTATTCGGTCACTTTTTAGCGCGGCGGGCGGGGGCGGCTTCGTCCACGATTTCTTTCATGATGGTGCGGTAGCCCTTGCCGGAATTCATTTTTCCCTGCACTTCATTGAGTACGGTGCGGGTTCCGGGGTGATTGGTATCCTTCAGGGTAATGGCTGTGCTCCCCACTTTCAGACAGTCGCCCGACTTGACCACGGATTTCGCCACCTTGTGTCCATTGACCGTGATGCCATTTTTTGATTTCAGGTCTTCCACGTAGTGGATGCCGTCTTCATAGAACAGGCGGCAATGGATGCGGGATGCCCGCACGTCAGACAGCACGATGTCGGCATCGGACCCGCGCCCGATCGTCACGGGAATTTTTCCGACCTCTCGGGAAATCGACATGCCGTTTGCATCGGTATAGTGCAGCATCATGGCTTAGGCCCTCAGTGATTTGAAATAGTCGATCGTCAGCGCGAGACCCTTTTCCAACTCCATGACCGGCTCCCATCCGAGAAGCTCTTTGGCCTTTTCAATGTTGGGGCGGCGCACCTTCGGATCATCTTCGGGAAGCGGCTTGTGCATTAGGTCGGCAGTGCAACCGCAGAGCGCACAGATTTTTTCCGCAAAGGCTCGCACGGTCATCTCGCCGGGATTGCCGATGTTTACCGGATCGGTGCAGGAACTCATCGCCAGCAGATAAATGCCGTGAATGAGGTCCGAGACGTAGCAAAAACTGCGCGTCTGGTCACCGTCGCCAAAGATGGAAAGCGGTTCGTTGTTCAGGGCCTGCGTGATGAAGGTCGGCACCACGCGCCCGTCATTTGGGCGCATGCGGGGGCCATACGTGTTGAAAATGCGCACGATGCGCGTATCGAGCCCGTGAAAGCGGTGATAGGCCATGACCATGGCCTCGGCAAAGCGCTTGGCCTCATCATACACCCCACGTGGCCCGATGGGATTCACGTTGCCCCAATACGATTCCGGCTGCGGATGCACCAGTGGATCACCATAAACTTCCGAGGTCGATGCCAGAAAATACACGGACTTCTTGGCGCGGGCCAGGCCGAGAGTTTTGTGCGTGCCAAGCGCCCCCACCTTCAGCGTCTGAATCGGCAGCTCGAGGTAATCGATCGGGCTGGCTGGCGAGGCGAAATTGAACACGTAATCCACGGGCCCGGGGAGATTGATGTACTCGGTCACGTTGTGTTTAATAAACGTGAAGCACTCGTTTCCCGAAAGGTGCTCGATGTTGGCCACATTCCCCGTGATCAGGTTGTCCAGACAGATCACGCCGTGCCCCTTGCCCAACAGATAATCACACAGATGAGAACCCAAAAAACCGGCCCCGCCGGCGACCACGGAAACAGGCTGCGAAGTAGGCTTGGTCATATCGGTTCGTTCTCCTTGAAAAATCTGCGGTTGAATGGCCCTGAATTAACAACGATTTCCCCGCATTTGTCAACTGCATCCGGGTTGCGGCAAAATTCTATTGCGGTTTGCGCCCGTTTTACATAACACTCCCCAAAAACCAAACAGGACGACATTATGGCAGCAAAACACAAAGGACTCGGACGCGGGCTCGACGCCCTCATTCATGAGCGTGAAGAAGAAAGCCCCGTCACGGCACCTTCAACCACCGGCCCCCTTGAACTACCCCTGGACCAGATCAAACCCAATCCCTGGCAGCCCCGCCGAACCTTTGCGCCCGAAGCCATCCAGGAACTCGCCGCATCCATCCGCGAAATGGGCCTGCTTCAGCCACTGCTCGTCCGAAAAGTCCGCGACGGTTACGAACTGATAGCCGGTGAACGACGTCTCACTGCCGCCAAGGCCGTTGGCCTCGAGCGCATCCCGGTGATTCTCAAAGAATACACCGATTGCGAGGCTCTCGAAGTGGCCCTCGTCGAAAACCTGCAGCGCGAAGACCTCAACATCATTGAAGAGGCCGAGGGCTATCAGGTGCTCGCCGAGAAATTTCAACTCACGCAGGAAGACATCGCCCGGCGCGTGGGCAAGGGCCGCGCCACGGTGACCAACGCCCTGCGCGTACTGAATCTGCCCGGCAAAATCAAAGAATGTCTGCGAACCGGCACCCTTTCCCTGGGCCATGCCAAGGTACTGCTCGGCGTGGAAATTTCCGAAGAGCAAAAACTGCTGGCCGACCGAACCATTCGCGAGGGTCTCTCCGTACGCGCCCTTGAGCAGATGGTGACCAAACTTCACCGCGCACCGAAAAAAGAGCGCGTACGCCGCGCTGACATGCCCGAAAGCCATGTGCGCTACCTCACCGACAAACTCCACTCCCACTTCGCCACCGGCATACGTCTCACCCCCTGTGCCACCCTCGCCAACGGGAAAAAAACAAAAGGCTGCCTCGAAATTGAATTTTACTCCAACGATGATCTCGATCGCGTCCTGAACCTACTCGGCCTCTCCGAAGAATGGTAGGCACCATGCGGCTTCTACCCTGCCTGGCACTTCAACAATCACTGCTCATTTTGAGTGCGGTCTTCTTCTCCGCTTGCGGGTCAAAAGCGCCCCTCGCCTCTGCCGTAACACCCGTGCTTCAGCCCGACCTCTTCGATGCTGAACGGGCGTATCGCGAGACGGTCGAGTTAGCCGTCCTCTATCCGCGTGACGCTGGCACCCCCGGTGCCGAACAGGCCGCACAACACCTCCGTGCCCGACTCCAAACCGCCGGACTCGAGGCCTTCATTGATTCCTTTCCCGATCTCACCCCCACCGGAACCCAAACCTTTCACAACGTCTTCGGACGCCTACCAGGCCAGGGACGCGGCCTCATCCTGCTCGCCTCGCATTATGACAGTAAAGCCGGCATGGAACCGCCCTTCTGCGGTGCCAACGACTCCGCCTCCAGCTCGGGCGTACTCCTCGAACTCGCACGCCTCCTGGCACCTATCACCAATCTGCCGCCCGAAATTCTTTTTGTCTTCTTCGATGGCGAGGAATGCGTTCGCTATTACAGCGAACTCGACGGACTCCACGGAAGCCGACACCTCGCCCGCCAGCTCGTCGAAAACGGAAAACAGAACGAGGTGCAGGCCGTCATCCTCCTCGATATGGTCGGCGACAAAAACTACAACATCACCATCCCTCAAAACACCACCCCATCCCTCGTCCGCATTGCGCTGGATGCCGCCGAGGCCGAGGGCATTCGCGCCTCCTTCTCGCTCTACCGTTATGCCATGGGCGACGATCACGTCCCCTTCCTCGCCGCCGGAATGCCCGCCATCAATCTCATTGATTTTGAATTCGGCAGCGCCCCCGGGCGCAACGATTACTGGCACACACCCGACGACAATATGGACCGCATCAGTGCGGAAAGCCTCGGCAAAACAGGACGCGTTGTCCTGCGTATGCTCAACACACTGATCCAGCCCAACTAAGAAAGGAACGTATGCCCTACAAAACCTTCAAACAGAGCCTAAAGAACACTTATATGGACCGGCTCGATTTCTTCTACCGTCTCTTTACGCACCAGAACGATCTACCCCCCTGGTCGCTTCGTCACTTTGTGGGCGGCGCGAATGATTTCCAGCAGATTGGCGCCGCCTTTCTCCAGGAGCTAAAAAGGTATGGACTGCTTAAAAAGGACTTGAATATCCTCGATATCGGGTGCGGATGTGGGCGCATGGCATATCATCTGGAAAAAGATGAGGAAGCCAAGGCCATGAATCTGCGCTATACGGGGATGGACATCGATCGACGCTGCATTGCCTGGTGCAACCGACACATTGCAGCTCGTAACGCCTCTTTTCGCTTCTTTCATGCCAACATTCACAGCGTAACCTATAATCCACATGGGAGCGTGAACGAAAACGAATACCGCTTCCCCTTTGACGATGCCCCGTTTGATCTGATCATCATGACCTCCGTCTACACCCACCTCCTCGAACAGGCCATGCAGAACTACTTGAAAGAATGCGCGCGCCTGCTCCGAAAGGACGCCATTCTCTATGCCACCTTTTTCACCTATAAAGACGAACAGGAGGCTCGGGAAAGCTCTAGTCACCGCCCGCTGATCTTTCCCTGTTACAAAGGGCGCATGGCCTTTGCCAGCGAGACCTTTCCTGAAGCCGCCGTGGCCTATCAAATCGATGGTCTGCGCGAGACCTTTGCCTCCTGCGGATTGATCGAAGAGCGTGCGCCCCTCTTCGGCTATCAGGATTTCTTCTTCCTGAAGCGAATCTGAGCAAAATTCGTCCCATTCACGTAAATTAGCGTTCATTTGCGTTTAAAAACGCTTCTTCCGGGAATTTCGTGAAACAACAGGGCCTTCGTAGAGAATATAACGCAGAGACGCAGTGGCGCGGAGGCGCAGAGGAATGCTCTCGGGGAGGGCCCGTGTCCCCACGGGCCAAGCGGAGAGTGAGCGCGGAGAGCAAGAGAAATAGGGAATGAGCTGGAGATAAATAAAAGGACGCTGAGGACAGCATCCCTCCCAAAATTCGCGACACTTGCTTCTCTGCGTTCAGAGCCTCTTCAATCTATCGCCGCGCAGCTCCTCACGAAAAAGCCGGAAGAACAAAAATAGTGCATTTTCGACTACGAAACACGCGAAAATATCGAAAAAGCAAAGAAAATTCAGAGGGAACCGCGAATGGAGACAAAAAAAGCAGGCGG
>CAZBEO010000139.1:0-7747 GCA_964490935.1 uncultured Verrucomicrobiota bacterium | reverse complement strand
CATCTGGTTTCAGTTCGTTTCTCACAAGATGCTGCGTCTGGTGGTGCCCTTCGCGGCGATGGTGTCTGTTTTTGCGGCGGGTTGGGTGCTGTATGTAAAAAGTGGGGGTTTTGCTCTCTTTTCGGGTGTTTTTCTCGTTTTTTGCGTGTTTTTTGCTGTTTTTTGTCTTTTTGGGGCATTTTTCGAGAAAAAAGGGATCAAAAATCGGTTTTTCTCCCTTTTTTGGATGTTTTTTGTGTTGAATGAGGTGACGTTGCTGGGGGTGTTGGATGGGTTTCGGGGAAGGTATCGGGTGGTGTGGGACAAGGCGTATGGGGGAGAGAGGGGAGAGGTTCTCTCGCAGAGCGCGCGGAGGTCGCAGAGGGAAGGGTGTGGGGAGGGGTACAGCAGGACAGATGTAAAAGAGGTTTTCACACAAAGCCACAAAGGCACAAAGGGGGAGAATGGCTAAAACAGAAAATGAAATCGGGGCTGTTATTGTTGATTGTGCAGTGAAACTGCACAAGGAGCTTGGGCCTGGCTTGCTGGAATCTGTTTATGAGGTCGTTCTTGCGCATGAGTTATCCAAGCGGGGGTTGCGGGTTGAACGGCAAGTTCCAATTAAAATATGCTATCAAGGCATGGTGTTTGAAGAAGGGTTCAGGGCTGATATAGTTGTAGAGAACAAAGTGATCATAGAACTTAAGTCTGTCGAAGAGGTGAATAACGCTCACAAGAAACAAGTGTTGACCTATTTAAAGCTGACTGGGTGTCGGCTTGGTTTCTTGCTGAATTTTGGCGAATTTCTAATGAAGGATGGCATTTCAAGAATCATAAATGGTGTTGTCCAATAATCTTGGTGCCTTTGTGGCTTTGTGTGAGAAAAATATCATGCGCGTGTTGCACATAGTAAATGATTTGATTCGGGGGGGGACGGAGGGTCAGTGTGCCCGGGTCGCGATGGGGCTGGCTGGAGGAGCCGCTGTGCATCGGGTGGCGGTTTTTCGGAGGCAGGGGTTCTTTCTGGCGCGGGTGGAGGGGGTCTGCGGGCCGGTGTATGAGATCAAGGTGCGGCATGTGGCCCGTTTTTCTACGTTTATGGCCGTTTTTAGGCTGAAAAGGTGGATTTTGGAGGAAACGTTCGACGTGGTGCATACGTGGGATGCGGAGTCGGCGATTTTTGGGGGTGCGGCGGCGGTTTGGGCGGGGGTGCCGCTGATTACGAGTCGTCGTGATTTGGGGGGGATTTATCCGGGGTGGAAGAAGGTGGTGTTGAGGTGGATGGATCGTCGGGCGGTGCGGGTGGTGGTGAATGCGCGGGCGATCGGGCGACACTTAGCGACGGCTCGGCAGGGACGCCTCGCCCTACCTATGGAAAAGATTTGCACTATTCCGAATGTGATCGATTTGGCGGAGTTTGATGCGTTGGCTTCCGCAGAGGAATGCGGGAAAGAGAGTTTGTCCACAGATTGCACAGATGAACACAGATTTTTGAATGGGAAGAGGGAGGGAGGGCTCAAGATTGTTTATGTGTCGCGGATGGACCCGGAGAAGGATCATGCGTGCCTGATAAGGGCGTTTGCTAGGCTGATATCTGGTGGCGAAGCGCCGGGTTCAGATTTGAAATATCAGATTTCAGATGGGAGAGGCGAATCGCCAATTTCAGATTTGAAATATCAGATTTCAGATTTATATCTCGTGGGGGATGGAATGGAGCGGAAAAGGCTCGAAAAACTCGTTTTTGAGCTGAAAATCGGAGAAAATGTGCATTTTTTAGGCGAAAAGAGCGAAATTCCGTGGATTTTATCAAAAATGGATGTAGGTGTGCTGATTCCAAAGGCGAATGAGGGGCTTTCAAACAGTATTTTGGAGTATATGGCGGCGGGTCTGCCCGTGGTTTGTTCGGATTGCGGCGGGAATGCCGAATTGGTGGAAACGGGCGAAAATGGGTTTGTGGTGCCGATTTCGGATGAAAACGCGGTGTTTTTTGCGTTAAAAGAGCTTGAAAGTGCTGAAAAACGCGAAAAAATGGGTAAAAACGGTCGAAAACGGGTGGAAAAGGAGTTTTCGATGGATTTTGTGCTGAAAGAATTTAAAAAGCTGTATGAAATGAAGAATTAAGAATGAAAAATGAAGAATGAAAAATGAAAAATGAAGAATGAAAAATGAAAAATTAAGAATGAAAAATGAAGAATGAAAAATGAAAAATGAAGATGGTCTACGGAGTAGCGCGGACCTCCAGTCCGTGGCAGTCTATGGTCTATGGTCTAAGGTCTAAGGTCTAAGGTCTATAGTCTCCGGTCTAAGGTCTAAGGTCTATAGTCTCCGGTCTAAGGTCTAAAGTCTCCGGTCTAGAGTCTCCAGTCTAAAGTCTAAACGTCAGGGTGTGATCATGAGAATAACGGGAGGAGAGTGGGGGGGGCGTCGGTTGGAGGCGCCGAGGGAGGGGATGCGACCGACGCAGGATCGGGTGCGCGAGGCGGTATTTTCGTCGCTCGGTGAGTATGTGGTGGGGGCGGTGGTGCTGGATTTGTTTGCGGGGAGCGGGGCGTATGGGATCGAGGCGCTGAGCCGTGGGGCGGACCGGGTGTGCTGGGTGGAGTCGGGTCGGGAGGCGTTGAAGGTGCTGCGGCGTAATGTGTCGGAACTGTGCGGGGGGGAGACGATCGGTGCGCGGGTGGTTGGCGGGGATGTTTGGGGTTTTTTGGATGGTGCGGGAAAGAAGGGGGAGGGATATACGTTGCTTTTTGCGGACCCGCCGTATGATCGGGCGGGGGAGGCGGGGCAACTGGCGCGGTTGTTGGCGGCGTTGGAGCAAAGAGAAATCCTTGCGTTGGGCGGGGTGCTGGTGTATGAGCAGGACGCAAAAGAAAAGGTGGTGGTGGAGCGTGCCGGATGGGGGTTGCTGCGGGACCGGGCGTATGGGAAGTCGCGGGTGTTGATGTATCGGAAGGATGGGTGAATGATGAACAGCTTGGCCATTTATGCGGGTACGTTTGATCCGATTACGTTTGGTCATCTGGATTTGGTGGGGCGTGCGGCGAAGACGTTTGATCGGCTCATCATCTCAGTGGCGGCGAGCCGGGGCAAGGGGGCTCTGTTCACACTCGAGGAACGGGTGGCGCTGGTGCGTGAGGTGGTGGGGGTGTTTCCGAATGTGGAGGTGGATTCGTTTGACGGGCTGCTGGTGGATCATGTGCGCGAGCGGGGGGCGCGGGTGATTATCCGGGGGCTGCGGGCTTTTTCGGATTTTGAATTTGAGTTTCAGATGACGCTGACGAATCGTCGGATGGCGCCGGATGTGGAAACGATTTTTCTGATGCCGAAGGAGGAGTACAGCTATATCAGTTCGAGTTCGGTGCGGGAGATTGCGGCGATGGGCGGCGATTCGGGGCTGTTTGTTCCGCCGGCGGTGAAGGCGGCGCTGGAAGAAAAGGTGAGGGGAGCGGGTTGAGTGAAAAATGAAGAATGAAGAATGATGAGTGGAGAATGAAGGGTGGGGAGTGAAGGCTGAAAAAGTGACGAAGGAACTGGTAACCAATAATCCATAACGAATCATCATGATTATAAATTTGGCGAAGATTGGGGAAGATGGGGAGCGCTTCACGGGAGAGGAGTCGCCCGAGATTCTGGAGTTGGCGGGTGATGCCTCCGTTCGCTTTCGCGGGATGATCGGCTGCGATGTGATGGCGCAACTGGTTTCAGGAAACCTAATTGTTCAGGGCCGGGTGTGGGTGGAGGCGGATCGGGAATGTTCACGATGCGGTGAATTTTTCTCGACAACGGTGGAAGATTCGTCTTTTCTACGCGACTACGCCGTTTCCTCCGACCTGCTGGAGGTGGATATTACGGAGGATATTCGTGAGGCGGTAATGCTGCAAATGATGCGCTTTCCCCTGTGCGGTCCGGATTGCAAAGGGGTGTGCGTGCCGGGTGGCACGAAGTTGAATTTAGGGGCCTGTTCGAGTGACGGGCAAGAACCTGGTGGCGCCTGGGGCGCTCTGGATCAGTTGAACTGGAATGAATAACACGCCCGGATGAACTCCGGCGCGAGGCGAAGAGAGGTATACAATGGCTCAGCCAAAAAGTAAGAAATCAAAGAGTAGAACACGTAGCCGCAAGATGTCGAATCACGGCGAGCTGCCGATTGCCGTTCCGTGTACGGAATGCGGCGCGCCCAGAATAACGCACCGGGTTTGCCCGTCGTGCGGAATGTATAAGGGTCGCCAAGTGGTTACCGTAGACGCGGGCGAATAATATGCGCATATCCATTGATGCCATGGGAGGCGATTTCGCCCCCCGTGAAATTGTGGCGGGTACGGTGCAAGCCGCCCGCACCATTCCGGGCGTGGAGAAACTCTTCCTGGTTGGCCGGGAGGAGGATATCCGTAAGGAACTGGCCGCTTACCGGAATGTGCCCTCGGTGATCGAGGTGGTGCATGCCGCCGATGTCGTCGAGATGGGCGATTCCCCGGTGGCCGCGCTACGCAGGAAGAAGGACTCCTCCATTTCCCGTTCGGTGGACATGGTGAAAAAGGGCGAGGCCGATGCGCTATTTTCGGCGGGCAACACGGGCGCGGCGGTCGCGGCGTCCACGCTCAAGCTGCGGACGCTTGAAGGGGTCTGGCGTCCGGCGATTGCCACGGTGATTCCGACCCCGATCAATCCCTTTATTCTATTGGACGCAGGGGCGACGCCGGACTGTACCTCGGATATGCTGTTTCAATTCGGCGTGATGGGCAGCGTCTACTCGCAGGAAATCCTGAAGATAGAGTCGCCAAGGGTCGGTCTGCTGAGCATTGGCGAGGAAGATGCCAAGGGCAATGAAACCACCAAAGAGGCGTTTCGCCTGCTCGATCAGTCGTCGTTGAATTTCTTAGGGAACGTGGAGAGTAAGGACATGTTTGCCGGCAAGGTGGACGTGGTGGTCTGCGATGGTTTTGTGGGCAATGTGGTGCTGAAGACGAGCGAGAGTGTGGCCCGTGCGCTGGGTCGTTGGGTCAAAGATGAAGTGAAGAGCAACCCGGTGGCGATGCTGGGCGCCCTGCTGAGTATGGGCGTGATCCGACGGATGAAAAAACGGGCGGACCCTAATCAGTACGGCGGTGCGCCGCTGCTGGGCGTGAACGGTGTGTGCATTATCGGTCATGGGTCGAGTTCGCATGTGGCGGTGACCAATGCGATCAAGGTGGCCTGCGAGTGGATCAAGCACGACATCAATCACCGAATTGTCGAACTGGTTCAGCGCGCGCCGGAAGGGGTGTGACCGGGTTATCATGGAAACACCGCTTCAAAACAATATTTTAAGACGGGCCTGTATCACAGGCACTGGTGCCTATGCGCCGGAGCGCGTCCTGACGAACAAAGACCTGGAAGCGTTGGTGGATACCACCGATGAATGGATCACCACGCGCACGGGCATGAAAGAGCGGCGTATCGCCCGCGAGGATGAGGCGTCGTCGGATATGGGTGCCGAGGCCGCCCGTCGCGCCATTGCCGCAGCCGGGATTACGCCCGAAGACATTGATGTGATCATCGCGCCCACCATCACGCCGGATACCCCCTGGCCGAATACGGGCTGTTATATTCAGCACAAGATCGGCGCAAAGAATGCCTGGTGTGTGGGTATCGAAGCGGCCTGTTCGGGATTTATTTATGGAGTCTGGATGGCCCGCAACCTGATTGCCACCGGTGCCGCTAATACGGTGCTCGTGGCCGCCTGCGAGAAAATCACGTCGATTGTGGATTGGACGGACCGCGCCACCTGCGTGCTTTTTGGTGACGGGGCGGGGGCCGTGATTGTACAGGCTACGGATCATCCGACGCGCGGAATCATCGGCGGGCATCTGGGCTCGGATGGGTCTCTCTCCAATCTGCTGATGCAACCAGCGGGCGGCAGCCGGTTGCCGACCACCGAAGAGACGCTGCGCAACGGGATGAACTATTTGAAGATGGCTGGCAAGGAAACCTATAAACATGCCGTGACCCGTATGACGGATTCCGCGAGAAAACTGCTTCAAAGCCGCGGGTTGACCTTTGATGATGTGGATTGGTTTATCCCGCATCAGGCGAATATGCGTATTATTACCGCTGTGGGACAGCGCATGGGTGTGCCCGTCGAGAAGTTCATCATCAATATTGAAAAATACGCCAACACCTCGAGCGCTACCATTGGACTGGCGCTCGATGAAGCGGTGCGCGAAGGGCGTATCAAGTCGGGCGACAAGATTCTGCTCGTGGCCTTCGGAGGCGGACTGACGTGGGGCAGCATGCTGCTCGAGTGGTAGAAATATTAGAAGACAGAAGTCGGAAATCAGAAGGCAGGATTCAGAATGAGCCAAGCTACGAGAACCGTTGATGTGTTGATCCTGATGTACCTGAAACGGGTGTACTGCTGACTGGGGGCCGGGAAACGGAGGCCGACATAATTCTTGCCGTGTTCGGGATTCTGGCTCCTGAATTCTGACTACCCGCGTAGTCGAAACTATTTTTAATTGGATGTTCACACAGAGGTGACGAGGTGACGAAAAACGTAATTTTGTTTTCAGGACAAGGGGCGCAGGCCGTGGGCATGGGCCGGGATTTGGTCGAGGCGTTTCCGGCGTGCCGGGCACTGGCGGAACGCGCGGATGAGGTGCTGGGCTTTCGTCTCACCGAAGTGGCATTCAACGGACCGGAAGAGCAGCTCACCCGGTCGGATATCGCCCAGCCGGCAATATTTTTGGTCAGCGCGATGTGTTTCGAGGCGCTGAAGGCGCAGGGCGGCCCAGAAGAGCTGTACGGCTTGGCGGGATTGAGCTTGGGCGAGTGGACGGCGCTCTACGCGGCCAGCGTACTATCCTTTGACGATACCCTGCGCATCCTGCGGGCACGCGGACAATTTATGCAGGCGGCCTGCGAGGAAACGCGGGGCGGGATGCTCAGTCTGCTCGGGCTGTCGCTGGAGCAGGCGCAGACCGTGGCCGAGAAGTCGGGACTGGAAGTGGCGAACATCAATTCCCCGGCGCAAATCGTGTTGGCGGGTCACGCCGAACGTATTTCTTTTGCCGAAGCGGCGGCAAAAGAGCTGGGTGCGAAGCGGGCGATACCGCTGAATGTGGCCGGCGCGTTTCACTCCTCGCTGATGGCACCCGCCGCCGTACAGTTGGAGCCTTTCCTGGCGGAGATTCCCTTTGCCGTCCCGTGCATTCCGGTGGTTTCGAATGTGACGGCCAAGCCGCATGAAAACAATCCGGATGAAATACGCCGGACGATGGTGCGGCAGGTGACCGGCTCGGTTCGCTGGGTGGAGACGATTGACTATTTCAAGGCGCAGGGCGTTGCATCCTACACGGAATGCGGTCCGGGCAAGGTGCTTACAGGGCTGGTGAAGCGGATTGACAATACGGCGGTGTTGCATAACATACAGAACGCATCGGATATTCAGAATGGGAGTAAAGCATGAGCAGATTTGAAGGAAAAACAGCATTGGTAACCGGGGCTGCCCGAGGTATTGGGCAGGCCATTGCATTGAAATTGGCATCGGATGGCGCGGATTTGGCGCTGTGCGACCTCAAGGCCGAATGGCTGGATGAGACGAAGCAGAAAGTGGAAGCACTCGGGCGCAAAGCCTTCTGCTATTCGGTGGATGTGAGCCAAGCAGCGGACGTGAGCCGCGTGGTCGATCAGGTTCATACGGACGCCGGCACCATCGACATTCTGGTGAACAATGCCGGTATTACGAAAGACGGCCTGCTGCTCCGCATGTCGGAAGAGGATTGGGATGCCG
>CAZBEO010000138.1:0-7805 GCA_964490935.1 uncultured Verrucomicrobiota bacterium | reverse complement strand
TGGAATCTGGAGATGGGCTGTATCGAGCGCAGCACAAAATTCGGCGTTCCCTCGTATACGGAGTTGGATTGTTTCACCTTCCAACTCGGTGGCGGGAGTTCTGAAATGGTGAAGCTGGCCGACGGAACCTACCGGGCCGAAGATGAAGGTCTTTTCATGAAATTCGAACACCTCGGCACGAATGGCTGGCAGGTGACGGATAAAGGCGGCACGCGCTATCTCCTCGGCAGGACGGACTCCTCACGCGTGGAAGATGGAACCCGCGTGTTCCGCTGGTGTCTGGAAGAAGTGATCGATCCCCATGGCAATACGATGGAGATTCTCTACGAGAAAACCAATTCCGTGGTCTCGACGCTCCGGGAAGTCCGCTACACGGGTCACACCTCGGGAACCCCGTCGGCGGCCAACCGGGTGGTGTTTTACACCGAGGCGCGCCCGGATGTTTCCAGCAGTTATCGCAGTGGTTTTGAAATGGCGTTGAGCCGCCGCCTAAGCCGTATCGAAACATACGCATCGGGCTCGGGCACGGAGCAGTTGGCCACGCGCTATGATCTGGCCTATCGACAAAGCGCCCGGACGGGTCAGTCGCTGCTTGCCAGCGTCACGCCCTTCGGGTTTGACGGTGAAAGCACCTTGCCGCCACGCACGTTTACCTATCAGGAATCGGATGCGCCGGCATACGAGGTCACCCTGAAGCGCGGTAGCGGAAGCCAGATTGCCTGGAATGTGCGTACGGCGAACGCCGACATGGGGCATGATAATTTCGGGTGCGTGGAACCTTATGCCGGACTTCCGTGGGGAACGCCGGTGGTGGTGAGCAATTCGTATGGATTCGGCGGGGTCAGCGTCACGGTGGGCAGTCGCGGGCAGATTTCGATGAATGGAAGCCAAGATCATTTTGTGCATGCCTGGACGGCGGTGTATGTGGCATCTCAAAAGACGATCACGCTGACGAAGGCGGGCAACTGGGATGTCTGCTGTCTGTATCTGCAGGACACGGGCTATCCCTATCCGGTCCCGCTGGGGAGCGTGACCCTCAAGGCCGGCTGGACCGTCATTCATCTGGTGGGGTATCACCAGCACGACAGTTTTTCGTGTGGGTTGGCCAACGCCCTGGCCGATCAGGTGGACCTGATGAGCCCAAACATCATCACCGAACCGCAGATGGCCGCCGATGTGGATGGCAACGGGATCAATGATCTCATCTCGTTCAAGAACGGTGCCTGGAATGTTTCGCTGGCCTCCTCCGCCGGTACGCTGGCGCCGCCGCAAACATGGCTGACCGGATTCGGCGATAATGGCTACGCGCCGCTCGTGGGTGATTGGAATGCCGATGGACGCGCCGATGTGGCCCTCTATAGCAATGGCGTTTGGCGCTTCGCCACGTCATCCGGAAGTAATTTCACGGCCAACGGTTTGGCGTCCACCACCTTCAGCGTTGGCCAGCCGATCGCCGGCGATTTCAACGGGGATGGCGTGGTGGATTTGGGAACCTATAAGGACGGCCAGTGGAAGGTGGCGCTCGGTAGCGGATTGGATTTCGGCGCGACGCCCTCGTTTGACACCACGATTTCTGAGGGTGCACCCGTACTGGCGGCCAGCGATGTGCGCTGGACGGTTCGCATGTGGGCACGCGATTGCGCACACGATAACGCGGGTTGTTTTTATCCGTATGGGATGACGATGTGCGGCGGCGCGAGCTGGTCCACCGCGCTGGTGGGGCCGTCGATGGTGAGCGTAGGCGGAGGGCAGTCGGTGGTGGGATCGCAGGGAAATGTGATGTGCTACGCCGGGCAGGACCGCTTTTTCTGGGCGAGCACGGCGATCTATTTAAGTGCCGGGAAGACTCTTTCGCTGGGCAACAATTCGGGCTGGGATGTGGCGTGCCTCTACAAGGAACCGAAGGGCGGGTCGGTGAGTGCGGTGAGTGCTGGTTCGCTCGGGAGCGTCTCGTTTCCGCAGGGGTGGAGCAAGATTCACTTCACGGGCTACAATCAGAATCAGGGCATTTCCGCAGGCGTCAATGCGAATATCCGAGGGCAGGTGGACATCATGGCCCCGGACTACATCGAAGAAAATATCTCTTCGGCGCAGCACATCACGGGCGATTTCAATGGCGATGGTCTGACGGATGTAGCCGTGATCAAAGACCAGCAGGTCTATCCGGCACTTTCCACCGGAACGCAACTCGTGCGTGCGGGCACGTGGAGTATTCCGTTCGGCGATAAGGACTACACCACCGCCGATTACAACGGCGATGGACTCACCGATATCGCCTGGTACGATCGTGCGACCGGCAAGGTCAAGGTGGTGTACTCCACCGGGCAGGGTCTCGGCACTACCGTGGAGTTGCCGCTAACGTTCAGCCTGCGCCTCGCGCATGATCAGATTCAAGTGGGCGAGTGGAACGGCGACGGCCTGCCGGACCTGTGCATCATCGATGGCGTCAGCGGAGACATCGAGATGGCCTATTCGCAGGGCACCACGGCGGACCTGCTCGTCCGCATCGAAAACGGACTGGGCGGCGTCGGCGAACTGACGTATCAACCCTCGACCCGGATGAACAACACGTTTCTGCCGATGATTATGCCGCTGGTCACGGAGACGCGCGCGACCAGCGGGCTGGGCGATACCAACGTGACCTCCTATATGTATGCTGGCGGCCTCTATGACAGCTCGACCAAGGAATTCCGCGGCTTCGGTCATGTGGAAGTGCGCAATGCCGAAGGCACAGCGTCAGTCACCGATTTTCATCAGGACTATCAGCGCAAGGGGCGTCCGTATCGTCAGGCTGTGTATGATGTGAACGGCAACCAGTGGACGCGCGAAGAGCGCACCTATGACTCCACCATTCCCTACGCCGGGCGTTCTGCGTTTTTCACGCATCTCGATCAGGTGGACAGCTACACCTTCGACGGGGATCTCACGTCACGCCAAACCCGTGTACGTCACACCTACGATGAATACGGCAATCTGAAGGCCAGTTATTCGGATGGCGAGATGGAGCAAGTCGGTGATGAACGCTCGACCATCACGACGTATGTTGTGAACACCAATGCCTGGATTCTGAACACGGCATCGCTGGTGCAGACTTTCGATGCCGACGGGATGCTGAAGGTGCAGTTCCGCACGTATTACGATGGCGCGGAAGATCCGTCCGTTCCGCCTGTGAAGGGAAATATCACCCGCGAAGAAAAATGGCTCGATCAGCCTGTGGAGCAGTGGGTCGCTTCCCATGCGGAATATGATGCCTACGGCAATCTATCGGTCGCGCGCGATGCCATGGGGTATGCCGTGAGCAACACCTATGACGCCACCTTCACCTTCATCACGCGGGCCGAAAATGCGCTGGGTCATCAGCGCGTCGTCACCTGCGATCCACGTACCGGGCAGGTCCTCGCCGTCACCGATCAAAACCAAGTCGTCGGGTTTACTTCATACGATGTCTTTGGACGCAAAATCAGCGAGGGGATCGTTCATCCGGTAACCGGACAAACCAACGTGCAGGCTGAAACGGAATATCGAATCGACACGGTGCCCACGCGGGTGAAGACGACGCTCTACACCCAGCCTGACCGAGGCGGTGCACGGGTGTCGTATCTCTTCCTGGATGGATGGGGACGCAAGGTGCAGGTGCGCGAATCCGCCGAGAACCCGGGGCGGCAGAACATCTCCGGCGCGGCGACCTACGATGGGCAAGGGCGCATGATCAGGCAATGGTCCGCCTATGAAGACGCCTGGTCGGAAGAGTATGTGCCACACACCGCCGTGCCCGGTCTCGCACCGCCGGAACAATACACCTACGATCCGATCGGACGCCTCCTGACCACCACCTTCCCGAATGGTTCGGTTTCAAGCGTGGCGTATGATGACTGGACCACCACCTATACCGACTCCAAGAATCACATCCGCCGAATGACTCACGATGCCTATGGGCAGGTGAATGAGGTGGAGGAGGTCAACGGGGATGATACGTATATCACGCAGTACGCCTATGACATCCATCGGCATGTCATCGCCATCAAGGATCATTTTGATCACAAGACGCGGGCCTCCTACGACAGCCTTGGGCGTAAAATTGCCACCGATGATCCCGACCTCGGGCAGTGGACCTACACCTACAACGCCAACGACCTGATGACCCGTCAGACCGATGCGCGCGGCGTGAGTGTGCTCTTTACCTACGATGCCCTGAACCGGCTCGTTCGCAAAGACTACGAGGTGCCCGCGTCCATCTCGCCGTTGAGCAGCGCGGTGTACACGTATGACGAGGCCGGCGTGCCGTATTCCACCGGACGCCTGACCCGCGTGGCGGATGCCTCGGGGCAGACGCGCTATGCGTATGACTATATGAACCGGGTGATCCGCGAGACGCGCGTGATCGAGGGCGCGACGAACGCCATTCAGAACGTCTCCGACCTCTCCGGGCGGCTTGTCAGTTACACCTACCCGAACGGCCATGTGGCTTCCTACACCTACAATGCCGCGGGCGGTGTCGAGACCGTGAGCCTTCAAGCCGGCGCGGCGCGACACACCATCATCAGCAATATCAATTACAACGCCGCCGGAAAAGTGGTGCGGATGGAGTACGGCAACGGCGTGGTCTCGGATTACACCTACAACCCGCAGACCCTGAAGCTCGCACAAAAACACAGCACGGCTTCGGATGGCGTCGTGCTGCAGGACTTCGCCTATGCACGCGATGCCGTCGGCAACATCGAGTCCATCACCGACACCGTAAACACCGGCACGCAGCACTTTCAGTATGACCCACTGAACCGACTGGTGCAGGCAACCGGCGCTTCCTACGGCACCCAGGCCTTCGCCTACGATGCCATCGGCAACATGACCTCGAAGGCCGGCGTCAGCATGACCTATGGCGGAGCGGTACGCCCGCACGCCGTCACAGCGACCTCCGCCGGGCTGGCGCTTTTGTACGATGCCAATGGCAACATGACCGGGCGCGTGTCGTCCGCTTCGGGCCGGATGGACCTGCGGTTTGATGCGGAAAACCGGCTTGCTGAAATGCAGATCACCCCGCCTCCTCCGCCGACCTCCGTATCGCTGCTGCCCGGCATGAATCTGGTGGGATTCCCGTCGGTGAACACGAGCTGCACCTTGAGCAATGCCTTGAAACAGTTCGGCTCCGCCTATGTGCAGATCACCCGTCTGCGTGCGGCGGATCAGCAGTTTGAGAGCTGTGTGGGGCAGGTGGGTGTGGATCAATTCACCACCCTGACGCCGGGCGATGGCTACTGGGTCTGCTGCACCAACGCTTCCGGCGCCACCATGACGCTGCCCTCGGCAAGTGGTACGCCCGCACCACGCACCCTGAACGCGGGATGGCGGTTGCTCGCCGGACCGTCCGCCGCCATGAGTGTGGGTGCGTGGCTGACTCCGCTGACGCCCGGTACGGACTACGGCGTGGTGAAGGGATACGATACCGCCTCGGGCTCGTTCGCAGCCGTGGATCAGGTTGTTCCCGGAAAAGCCTATTATGTTCAAATTCTGAAGGCCTGCACCTGGACTCCCCGTACCGCCGGTTCGGGGCCGCAGATGGCGCGCTACCTCTACAATGCCGATGGTGCCCGCGTGAAACAGACGGTGGATGGTGAAATAACGCTCTTCCTTGGCGCTGATTATGAAGTGCGCGGTGGGACGACCATGGAATATGTGATGAACGGCTACGACCGCGTCGCCTCGCTCGATTCAGCCGGTACGCTTCGATACTACCTCAGCGATCATCTGAATTCCGCCAACCTGATCGTGGATACCGCCGGGCATCAATTGACGCTCGCCGAATATGCGCCATACGGTCAGCTCAGCCGCTTCTCGGGTGCCGCCGATACCCCGTATAAATTCACCGGACAACGCCTGGATGCCACCAGCGGACTCTATTTCATGGGTGCGCGCTGCTACGATCCCGAGCTTGGGCGCTTCATTTCTCCGGACACCATCGTCCCCGATTCCTTTGATCCGCAGACGCTGAACCGCTACAGCTATGCTCGCAACAATCCCATTCTGTTCTCCGATCCCTCCGGCAATATCTTCATCATTGATGACATTCTCATTCCCATGCTGATTGCCGCCTTCTGGGGCGCGGTGATCAACGTGGCGATGGCGGCCATCATGGGAGGCGATCTCGGACAGGCCGCCCTGACGGGAGCCGCCTCCGGCGCGATTACCTGGGGCTTTGGTGCAATAGGGGAATCGCTCTTCAGCGGTGCCAAGGCCATGCAGTATCTGGGGCGAGCGGGGGTGAACGCCATCGGCGGCGCGGCCTCCGGTGCAGCCGGAGCGGCCATCAAGGGAGAGCCCATCGGAAAAGGCGCACTCGCCGGATTCAAGTCGAGCACCATCATGTCGGCCGCCAATTTCGCCGTTGGCCAGTGGAGCGGATACAGCAAAAGCGGGCAGCTCGTGTCCAAAAAGGGAAGTCAGGGTGCCGATGGTTTTTATGATATGAAGATCAATGGCATCAACACCAAGTTGCCAGCCATTGATGCTGAACTCGCCCATTGCGACGAGTTCATCTACAACATGGCCGGCGAGGGCTGGGACGGCGCACTCAAGGACGTTGTGGAATGTGCGCAGGAAATATTTTTCGGCCCATCGTCGTTCTCCCGCGAGCTGGGCGGCTATCTGAAGGGCTTTTCCGGGGTAAATGTCTCCATCGTGGCGCACAGCCAGGGAACCATCATGACCACGCGGGGCCTTCAACTGGCAGGGCGAAGCGGCACGCGCTTCGGGGATCAATCCACCATCACCTTCAACAATCCACCGATGGACCCAGTTTCCGCCTATGGCGCGGCGTGGTCATGCGGCATTTCACATGTGGCCTATCGCCCCGACCCGCGCGACTTCGTTTCGGGGATCGGCAACCTGGTGTATATGCCCACCTCGCTTCCATTCCTTCCGTGGCTCGGAGATTTCCACTGCGCCTACAGCTATGAGAACGCCTTCTCCCACTGATTAAAGGCATTCGTGACGACTATTTTTGGATATTCCGGCAATTTCGTGAAACAACAGGGTGATAGTAGAGTGTTTTTAACGCAGAGACGCGGGGACGCAGAGAAGGCAGTGGCCATTTCCCCTCTCTTGGGAGGGCCCGTGTCCCCACGGGCCAAGCGGAGAGTGAGCGCGGAGAGCAAGAGAAATAAGGAATGAGCTGGAGATAAATAAAAGGACGCTGAGGACAGCATCCCTCCCCAAATTCGCACTACTTGCTTCTCTACCGTTCAGAGCCTCTTCAATCTATCGCTGCGCCGCTCCTCACGAAAAAGCCGAAAGAACCCTGTTTTTAAAAAACAACAGCGTAGTCGCTGTTGTTGACTAGCAGGATGTCGGGCCAAAGCCCAACAGCCTGCTAGAGACGGATAACAAGCTCTTCATCCGTCCCCCCGTCCATCGCGTTGCGCAGGGTTTGGTACAGTTCCGTTTTTTTGATCGGCTTGCCCACCAGTCCGTCCATGCCTGCCGCCAGCATCGTTCCGAGGGACTCATCGTCGGTTTGCGCCGACAGCGCGGTAATGACCACGCGCTGATCTGTGCCCGTTTCAAAATTCAGTTCTTCTTCAACCCGCCGAATTTCACGCGCAGCCTCCAGACCATCCATTTTCGGCATGACGACATCCATGAGAATGATCGAAAACGGGCTGTCATCCCGCTCCTGCACATAGGCCTCGACCGCTTTCGCGCCATCCTCCACGATTTCGTAATCACAGCCCCAGGCACTCAGGTAGCGCTTTAGATAGAGCTTGTCCCGCTTGACGCAATCATTTGCCATCCAGGATGATGCGATGAAA
>CAZBEO010000137.1:0-7919 GCA_964490935.1 uncultured Verrucomicrobiota bacterium | reverse complement strand
AAACCCAGGGTCTTCCGACCCTGGGCTATATGCCTTCACCCCATCCGGGGTGATAACTCACGCGGACAGGAGGCCAAAGCCCAGCAGCTTGCTAGCGGACGGCCCAGTGGATGATGCCGCAGATCAGGGCACCCAGCAGCATGATTACCGCCGTGGTTTTGTTGTAAAGATAATAGCTGTCGCGCGTGGGCTTGAGCGTCATCAACGGTTGTCCGGCGGTGACCTGGTCTTTTTCGGCCACGAGAATTTCCGTCACTTCCCCGGAATGCACTTTGGATTTTGGATTCAACTCCGACTTCATATCCAGCGTGATTTCCTCTTTCGGCTCCGCCGAGTCCAGGAGCTTGATCAGGGGGGCGGCCTCGGGAACTTCCAACTGTATCTTCACGGAAATCTCCTGCACCACCGCGTCCGACGGTGCTTGGATCGTGATCAAGCGGGGGTGAATATCCAGCACGGCAGGGCGGGGAAACCAGCCATCCACCAAATGCCATACGCCAATCAGCAGCATGAAAACCGCCGCAATCAAATAACTTTTGGTGCCCTGCACATTGTATTGTCGCGCCATATCGTCCTCTTCCTTTTGTTGACCGTAAAACGCCTAGTTCACCGCATGTCCGCTCCACGCAAATCAACTCACCGGCTCCTCCGCGCTACCCGCCGATTGGAGCCGCACGGCCGCCGCCGCCGCCTCGGCGCGCAACCCCTGCACTTCCTCCGGGGTCATGTGCCGCCACGCGCCGGCTTCGAGTGTACCCAGCCGTATCGGGCCGATCGCCACGCGTAGGAGCCGCAACACCGACAACCCATATGCGGAAAACATCCTGCGAATTTGCCGGTTTTTCCCCTCGTGCAACACGAGGGCGTAACAGTACGTGTCTTTCATCACATGATCAAGTTGGATATCCGTCATACGCAGCATCTCGCCTTGGCAGTTGATGCCCCCGCGAAAGGCCTGCATCTGCTCATCGCTCAACGGCTCGGTGGTCCAAACTCGGTATTCCTTGCTCACATGGTAACGGGGATGCATGAGTCGGGCCGACAAATCGCCGTCGTTGGTCACCAGCAGCAGACCCTCGCTCTGACGATCGAGGCGCCCTACATTGTAGATGCGCACTCCGAGATCGGGAAGCAGTGCATGGATGGTTTTGCGTCCGCGCTCATCCGAGGAAGTGCACAGAACTTCGGTGGGTTTGTTCAGCAGGAGATAGACCATTGACTGCGGGCGTACCGGACGTCCGTGTACGCACACCTGCTGCTCTTCGGGAAGCACACGAATGCCCGTGCCTTCCACCGGAACGCCATCGAGCGTCACCGCACCCGAGCTGATTAACACCTCGCAGGCACGCCGTGAACCGACCCCGCATTCCGCCAGGTATTTCTGCAGACGAATGCCAGCAGGTTTATTCAACGGGCTTTGTTTTCGGGAGTCCAGTGGCACGGTCTCCCTCTTTCCACTTGCCGCTGTCGGTCAACACGTTTACGCGCTCAAAACGCTTGAGCACATTGCGCTTGGCCTGAATTTTTCCTGAACCCTTCAAACTTGGATGCTTGGACATGTGTAAAAACTCCCGAATTTCTTATAAAATCCCCTTAGGAACGAACGGGTTTTTTAACAGAACGACCTCAAATGTCAAATGCTTAAATGGCCAGTTTCTTGAGGCTGGGCTGCCGCGCCCATCCGCGCTGCCTCGCCGCGTATCCCAAAACCGACTCGGCATACTGAAACAACTCTTCCCCAACCCGCTTTTTCAAGCCCCGTTTTCCGCTCAAGCCATCGGCCAGCCCTTCAATCCCCTTCAATCCCAGCCAACCTTCACCGGAGGAATCATCCCATACCGACGCCAACTCGAGAATCAGGCGGCGCAACAGTTGGCAAGCCGTCAATTCCAGCATATTCCGGGAATCCGGCACCATGCGCTCCAGATCAATGATCCACCCGCGCCCCCCTCCCATGAACGCCCATTCACCGCCCCGAAACAGCCCGGCACCATGAAGAGCAAGTCGTCCACGGGCCTGCGCCATCCCGCAGACGGGCCGACAAAGCAGCGCCGTATCGATGGAACACCATTTGCGCAGCGCAGCCTCGGCGGCGTCCGGACGATTCATCATCCACAGCGACTGCGCCAGCAGAACACCGAAATGATCCGAAGGCACCTGACCATTGGGATATTCCTGGCGGCAGACGCCGCAAAAAACTTCCGCCCAATCCGCAAGCCAGGTTTCCTGATCGCTTAAATCCGGAGCGAGCGTCAGCACTTCGTTTCGGGCAGCTTCCCGAAATACCTCGTGCGCTTCTTCCGCCTGTTGTACGTCCCAGATCATCCCCGCTCAATGAGGCCTTCCACCTCACTCAGGAACTGATTCACATCCTTGAAGCGACGATATACCGAAGCGAAGCGCACGTAGGCCACTTCGTCCAGATTTTCGAGTTTATCCATCAACTTCTTTCCGATGATGGTGCTGGGCACTTCACGTTCATATTCCGTATCCAGTTCATTGAGTACCGAATCAATCAAGGTTTCAATCTGGATCGTGCTGATCGGGCGCTTTTCGCATGCCCGCATGACGCCCGCCAGAATTTTATTGCGGTCAACATCCTCATGGCGTCCATCACGTTTGATTACCCGAAGGGCGGATTTGACCACTTCCTCGTAGGTGGTGAACCGATGCCCGCATTCCAGGCAAACCCGGCGGCGTCGAATCACATCGCCATTGCGCACGGTACGGCTGTCAATGACCTTGTCATCCATGTGAGAGCATTTTGGGCAACGCATTCGACCCTCCCTTTGCTTTGATGAAATCCAACAAAGTCGGAAATTAACATACCATATCTTGAGGCGTCAAGCTTCTCGCCCACAACCTCTGGGCAAGGAGCAGAGTATGTGAAAAATATTGTTTGCCTGAAGCAATCCGTCGCCACGCCCTGGAGTGCGTCAAAACCCTCCGCTCTTATAACATCGCACGGCCCCATCAAAACCGCACGCCCGACCGCGTACGGTAGATATTGCAATAGCCGTAGGGATTGCCGTCGGTAAATGCCACCACGGGCAGGCGGCAATCATCGGCAGGCTTCATCTTTTTCACACTCATGCACACTCCTGGATTCAAGCAAGGATCAACAAATGCGAATGAGGCATTGTCCTTCAGCGCCTCCTAAAATCAAGAGGGAATCCTTTCGCCGGATTCTTTGCGAAGGTGTATATAAGACGGATCAAGAAATAGTAATCGGGAGAAGAGATGTATACATTGGATAAAGCAAAAACGATCGCGGCTCAGTGGGCCGAACCCCCTTTTGATGAGGCCACCCGGCGCGAAGTGCGCACCCTGCTGGACCAAAACGACGAAGAGGCCATCCTGGACCGGTTCGGACGTGAGATGGAATTCGGTACCGCCGGACTTCGCGGCATCATGGGTGCCGGAATCTATTACATGAATGAATATACGATAGCGCGGGCCGCACGCGGCCTGGCCGACTGCCTTCACACGCATTATCCGGATGCCGCCAAACGTGGAGTCGTCATCGGATACGATTGCCGCCATCACTCGGAGACGTTCGCCCGCATCACCGCCTCGGTCATCGCGGCAACGGGCATCCGGACGTATCTCTACACTCGCCTCGGCCCCACCCCGCTCGTTCCATTCGCCGTGCGCCGCCTGCACGCCAAGGTCGGCATCATGATCACCTCGAGCCACAATCCAAAGGCCTACAACGGATTCAAGGTCTACTGGGAAAACGGCGCTCAGATCATCGCCCCACTCGACACCCAAATCGCCGAATGCATCGCCCGCGCACCGGAGTATCACCTGATCGAACGGCTAACTATGGAGCAGGCCATTGCCGACGGAAAAATCAATCTGCTTGATGATGCGGCGATCGGCCTCTACACCGACTGGGCGGCCCGCACCGCCGCCCAACGCGACGCCCGCATGGTACGCGTGCTCTATACCCCCCTTCACGGGACCGGCTACTTCTGCATGCACCAGGCCTTTGAGAAAGCCGGGTTCAACGATTTTCATGTGGTCGAAGCCCAACGCGATCCCGATCCCGAATTTCCAACCGTATCGGCCCCCAATCCAGAAAAGGAAGACTCCCTGGATATGGCGCGCGAGGAAGCGGCGCGAATCGATGCCGACCTCATCGTCGCTTCCGATGGCGACACCGACCGCATTGGCGTTGCGGTGCGCGATTCGGATGGCCGCTATGTCACACTCACGGGCAATCAGATCGGCACCCTGATGCTGTACTACCTGTTCGATTGCCTACGCGAAAAGAAGGCACTCACCGGGAAGGAATTTGCTGTCGCCTCGGTCGTTTCCTCTCCCATGCCAGCCGCTCTGTGCAGCTTTTTCGGCGCAGAGTTCCATCAGACCCTCACCGGCTTCAAATGGATGGGCAACGTGGCGGAAGAGTTGGTGGCGCAGGGCAAACACTTCGTTCTGGCCTATGAAGAGGCCTTTGGCGTCACCTTCGGGGATTCACGCGACAAAGATGCGGTCATCTCGATTCTTTTAATGAGCGAAGCCGCCGCCTACTGCAAGCAGCACGGCGAGACCCTGCTGCACCTTATGGATCGCATGTATTGCGATTGCGGACTCTATCTCGAAGCCGCCGCCGAAAAAAACTATGAAGGAGCGGAAGGCGCCCTGCAAATGGATACGATCATGAAAGAAATCCGCGAACATCCCCCGGAGGCCATTCAGGGCAGTCCCGTAGCCCTGATGCGCGATGTCTTGAGCGGAATCGAATATAAAAACGGCGTGGCTTGCGGACGGGTCGATCTCCCTTCCCAGAATCTGATTTATTTTGTACTGGAGGACCGTTCCTGGCTGGCAATCCGCCCTTCCGGAACCGAGCCGAAAATCAAGGCCTATCTGGGCGTGGTTCAACCCACCACTTCCGAAGGAATTGCCGCCGACCGCCAGACGCTGAGCACCAAGCTGGCCGCCCTGCGCGAAGCGGCGGTCAACCTGCTCTCGCCTGCCTAAATTTCGGGTGATCATGAATTTGATTTTTACTCCGGCAACCTCAAAAGACACCGCCCTGATCCGCGACCTGGCCCAGCGGATATGGCCGGACACCTTCAGCGCGATTCTCCCGCTAGGCCAGATTCATTTCATGATCGAATGGATGTACAACGCCAAGCGACTGACCGAAGAAATGACTCATCTCCAGGTGCGCTACGATCTGCTCTTCGATGACGACATCGCCATCGGCTATGTCTCCTACGGGCCCGGCGCAAACCCCGGCGACCTGAAGCTGCATAAGCTTTACGTCCTGCCGGAATACCAGCGCTCAGGGCTGGGTCGTCGCGCCTTCGACCGGGTTATGGATTTCGCCCAATCCGCCGAAAACCGTTTCATCATCCTTCAGGTCAACCGAAACAATGAACAGGCCATTACCGCCTATCGCAAATACGGCTTCCGCATCCGAGAAGAGGCCGTAACCGACATTGGCAACGGGTTTGTGATGGATGACTACATCCTGGAATGTCCGGTGCGGTAATCATGGAAGACTCCCCCCGCCTCGCACGCAATACCAAGGAAATGGGCGGACACCGCATGGTCCCGCTGCTCATCCGCTACAGCATACCCACCACCATCGGCACAGCCGCATTCACCGCCTACAACGTGGTCGATCGCATCTTCATCGGACGGGCCGTAGGTGCCAACGCCATTGCGGGCATCAGCATCACCTTTCCCCTTTTCATGATCTGCATTGCGATCGGCATGATGATCGGCATCGGAAGCGGCACGATGGTCTCCATCCGCTTGGGCGAGGGTCGCGTTCGCGAGGCGGAGCGCATCCTGGGCAATGCCGTGGCCCTGTTTACCATTCTCTCGCTCCTCCTGCTGACCCTCGGGGAACTCCTCCTGACTCCCATGCTCAATGCTTTCGGCGCCAGCCCGGAAACCCTCCCGTACGCCACCACCTACATGCGCATTCTTCTGCTCTTCCTGCCCTTGGACTTTCTCGCGATGGGCATGAACGGACTCCTGCGCGCGGAAGGAAGCCCTCGCATTTCCATGACGATCCTGCTCGCCGGCGCCATGCTGAATATCCTGCTGGACTGGATTTTTATCTTTCCGCTCGGTCTAGGCGTGGCAGGTGCCGCACTCGCCACCGGCCTTTCCAAACTCTTTAGCGCCACTTGGATTATTCTGCACTTCACCGTCGGCAAACGCCGGGCGCTCACCTTGCGCCTGAATAATCTGCGACTCTCTGTCGCCACGGTACTTTCCATTCTGCACATTGGACTCTCTCCATTTACCATGCAGTTTGTGCAGAGCGCCGCCGTGATTTTTCTGAACCGTTCGCTGCTGCATTACGGGGGCGACACCGCTGTAGGTGCCATGGGCATCATCTTCGCCGTGCAGATGTTTCTCTTGATGCCGGTCATGGGCCTCATTCACGCTTCCTCGCCCATCCTCGGCTTCAACTACGGCGCACGCAAATTCGAGCGCGTACGTGAGGCCCTCGTCGCCGCACTCGGCTATGCCTTCTTGGTCACCCTGGCCGGTACGGCACTCATCCAACTGTTCCCCTCGTTTATTGTCGGCCTGTTCAATCGCGACAATGCCGAGCTGATCGGGGCCACCCTCGTTGGCATGCGTATCTTCACCCTCTCGGCCCCACTAGCTGCCGCGCAAATGATGGGCGCTCATTATTTTCAGGCCACCGGACGCCCTCACCTCAGCATTTCCCTGCACCTGCTGCGCCAAGTGGGCTGCTACCTAGTCTTTCTCTTCATCCTGCCGCGCTTTTTCGGTCTGACCGGAGTCTGGGCCGCCATGCCCTCAACCGACTTGATCGCCTCGCTCACCACCGCCGTCTTCATCCTTTTTGAACTCCGCAGAATGAAAGTGGCATGCGCGCCTTGATCGAGTTGAACAGCGGTAGGGGCGGCTCTGGAGGGCGTCGGGCCTCCGAGACGCCTTGCAGTGGATCGGTTTGCGCGTTGGGCGATGTCACACCGAAAGGCGCGTGAGCCGCGCGCCCTCCAGGGAGGGACGTTGTCCCCAACGTCCTTCTATTTTTCTCCAGCTCATTCCTTATTGCTCTTACTCTCCGCGCTCGCTCTCTGCTTGGCCCGTGGGGACACGGGCCCTCCCGAAAGAGAAAAATGGGCAGCGCCCTTCTGATAGGCGAAGGAAAGAATCAACAGCAACAGCCCTGTTCCGATGAAGGCCGCGATACGTTCCATCCCCTTCAGATCGGAAGCATCCACCAGCACCACCTTGGCCGTGGCCAGTCCGAAAAGGCACAAGCCCGCATAGCGGCAGACGGCATTCCTCCGAATCAACCCAACCAGAATCAAGAACAAGGCGCTGGCCGCCCAGAAAAGGGTAACCACGGGATCGCTCCAAGCATTGTTCATCCTCCACAGTTCCAGTGAAATCAATCCAATCGCGCCCATGCAGGCAACTAGGTTCTGCCAGACGCCGAGTGTATTCCGAACCTCAACATACCGGGCCACAGCCCCCTGCACGCTCAACAGTCCCGCTGCGATCAACCCAACCAAAAAATACACGTTGAAAAACGGCGTGGGCGAAAACGAACAACAGAACGAGTCAAAACACATCGGACGCAACAACCCGATCACGCCCAGCACAAACGCAGCGGCGCGAAGGCTCGGCGACTTCATGCGCAGGGCAAACCACGCTAAAGCCAACCCCTCCACCGCCCAGCCTAGAGAGACCCATTCGCCATCCAGTTGCGCGGGCAGAGCAAGCACCAGGCAGACCACTCCTCCGCTGAAAAAAGCCAAAGCCTCTGCGGTGAACCGGCCAAGAAGCCGATAGGAAAAATAGGCGAGGAAGGCATGTAGCAAACCCAGCCCCAAAAAGGCACAACCCACCCACTCATTCAGCCCCGAGTCCTTTAACATAACGTATACGGCCCCCATCAGCAAAAAGGA
>CAZBEO010000136.1:0-7925 GCA_964490935.1 uncultured Verrucomicrobiota bacterium | reverse complement strand
GCGCAGGAAGGCGTGCCAGTCTTCGAGGAGGGGGGAGGCTGTGGGGGTGTTGGGTGGGGAGAGATGCCGGAAGGAAGGGGTGTTTGTTTGCAGGGCGACCTGCATCATTTGAAGCGATTCGTTGAAAAAGCCTTCGGCGTATTTCCGGAAGAGGGCGTCATCGTCATAGAGGAAGGCGGGGATGATTTCGGAGGTCTGTGCATCGACCCCGCTTTTGGCGCTGCCTGCCACCATGAGGAGGAAGGGATAGATCATGGATACGGCGCCGATGAGGAGAAGGGCATAGAGGAGGACCAGCAGGCTGATGACCTGCGGCGTCTTTCTTCCGGTTTTGGCAAGGATAGGCATGGTCAGCGTGTGGCTTTGTATTCGACTTTGGAGAGCATGGTGAGTTGCTGTACGGTGAACCCAATGAGAATGAACCCGAGCATCCAGGCCATGGCGGTGGCTGGGCCGAATTGCAGAAAAGTGAAGGCCTTGTACCAGATGTGCAGCCCGGCGACTTCGGTGTTGGCGCTGCCGCCGGTCATGACGAGAATCTGACCTGCGGCGGCGTACCAGGAATTGATGAAGACGCCGACAAAATTGATGAGCAGGAGCATTTTCATGCGGGGCAGAACGATGAAGATAATTTTGTCGGTGACGCCTGCGCCGTCCATGTCGGCGGCTTCATAGAATTCCTCGGGGATGCCCTTGAGTGCGGCCAGATAGATGAGACATCCGGGGCCCATGCCGGCCCAGATCATGGGGATGACGCAGGAGAGCATGGCGGTGTCGGGATTGCTGAGCCAGCGTACGGGTTCCTGAATGCCGAGGAGCAGGCGTGCGGGGAGATAGTGGAGCAGGGTGGTAAGGCTCTCGCCATCGGGGAAGAGAATCGACCAGACGGGCCGGATGCAGGTGAAGGCGCAGAAGAGACCGGCGAGCAGAACGCAGGTGGCGGCGAATGGAGATTCGTGTTCGAGGAGTTTCAGAAAAAAGCGGAAGGCGATGGCCAGGAAGAGGAGGGCGAGTACGACGAAGGCGGCGGAGGGGATGCGCCGCAGTAGGGCGTTGAGGGTGCCGTGTTCCGAGGGTTCATAGAATTGTTTCCAGAGGATCATGGTGACGAGGCCGGAGATGACGGCTGGGAGATAGTAGATGAGGCGGAAGAGGCGTCGGCCTTTGGGTATTTCGTGAAGGATCAGCGCGAGGGCGACCGGCGGGATGAAGGTGAGGGTGATGACTAGAAAGCTGTAGCGAAAGGCGTTCCAAACCGATTTCCACCAGAAGGAATCGAAGAGCATATCGCCGAAGTGATCGAGGCCGACGAAGGTGGATTCGCCGATGAGCCGGTAATCATAAAAAGCCATGCCGGCGCCGCGCGCCAGGGGCAGATATTTCCACACCACAATGGTCAGGGCGGCGGGGATCAGGAGGAGGTAGGACCAGGCGTAGCGGTGCAGATGGCCACGCCAGGAAAAGGGGCGTGTGGTGCCGGAGGCGGGCGGGGTGAAGTGGTGGGCGACGCGGCGGATGGAGAGGACGGCAATGACAATCATGAGCAGAAGCATGCCGCCAGCGGACCAGCGGCGCACGCGACGTTCGGAAGGGGTGCGTATGCCCATCATGACCGAGTTGGCTCGTGCGCAGGCGTCGGTCAGGAGGACGCGGAGAAGGCGTAGGCGGGCTTCGGGATTTTCTGGCAGCTCATCGTTCAGGGCCAGTTGTTCGGCCTGAGCGATCGGGAGGGTCATGAGTTCATAGGCGACGTTGCTGTTTTTTCCATAGGGTTCGGGTTTGCCGGTTTCAATGGCGATGCGAAAGGTTTCGGCAAGCGAGGCGGGGGCGAGCCGCAGAAGTTCCGGGTAACCGAATTCCTTGAGGTATTTGGGGTTGATGAAGGGGCCGAGGCCGCTGTCCACCAGAATGGCGGTTTTGCAGGCGAGGGACTCGGGGCTGTCGTAGAAGCGCATGTATTCCCAGGCGGCATCGCGGATGGCGGGTTCGCGTATGCCGGAAAAAAGGCCCATCATTTTACTGTTCAGTTCGCCGCCGCGCAGGCCGGTGGGGCCCATTGGTACGGGAACCATGCCGGTGACTTCGGGATTGATGTCGGAAAATACCTTTTCATCGATGTAGGCAAACATCATGCCGATTTCACCCCGGTTCCATTTGGTGGTGGCCTGAGAAACGTCGCGTGCGGAATAGCCGCGCCGGGTGGCCCCGTGCTGGTCGGTCCACTTTTCGGCGCAGAGACGGATGTAAAAATCGAGGGCGAGGGCGGCCTCCGGGGAATCAAAGACGCAGGACCACTGGCCGGTTTCGGGGTCCTGCTGCATCACATCGCCCCCGGCGGACCAAAGAAAGGTGAGCCAGTACCAGGATTCCTGTTTTCCCCGTTGCAAAAAGAGTCCGTACATCCCTTTCTCGGGCTGGGTGAGGGCGCGTGCGGCTTGGAGGAGATCATCCCAGTCCCATTGCGGGGTTGGGTGAGGCAGGTGTTGCTGGTCGAAGAGATCTTTGCGGTAGAGAAGGACTTTGCCGAGGGCACCGTCGTAGGGGAGCGCCCAGATGTGGGTGTTTCCGTCGGGACCTTTGCGCTGTATGACGGGCAGGAGTTTGGGATGAATGCGCTCGGAGATTTCCGAGGGGGTGAGCGTGGCAAAGTAGTGGTCGAGTGGTTGCAGGAAGCCGTGCTGAATGTATTGATCGGATTTGCGGAAGTTGACGTAGAGGATGTCCGGAGCCATGCCGCCGGCGATGGCCAGCAGGTCGCTTTCCACGCCTTCCACGCGGATGCCGGTGAACGGTTCGAGGGCAATTTCCACGTGATCCCAGCGATGGCGTCCGTAGCGCTCGGGATCGGCTTCATACCGTTCGCGGTAGCGGGTCTTGAACATTTCGGGGAAGTTGTTTTTGAAGAGGTTCAGCGCGGCGAGCGCGGCACGCGAAGCGGGGTCCACGCGTGTGGGGTCGGGGAGATTGGCCGCCTTGACGTGCAGGATGGTGGCGTTCGGGGTGTCTTCAATCCAACCCGCGCGCGCGCCCTCCTGCCGGAGCAGCAGAAGGGTCAGGCCCCAGAGGAGCAGGCGGGTAGTAAAAAAGCGAAACTTCATGGCCGGAAGTGTTAGCATAACGTTCCTTGCCAAGGAAAGTCATGGTTGATGGATTATGCCGTCTTTTGTTTTTTTCCAATGATTGGAAAAAATGGGAAAAAAGTTTCCAATGATTGGAAAAACCGTTAAGAAGCACGAGGCCAATTTGAAAGGAACCTGGGTATGACCAAGACAGTTAAAAAATCAGCGTATGCCGATGCCGGTGTGGATATTGATGTGATGATGACGGCGCTGACGCGCTCGAAGAAGGAAATCCGCAGTACGTTTACAAAGGGCGTGCTCGGGGATGTGGGGGCGTTTGGGGGGTTGTTCAAGACGCCGGGGAAGGATCGGATTCTGGTGAGCAGTATCGATGGGGTGGGCACCAAGCTCAAGGTGGCGATGTTGGCTGGACGGCACCATACGGTGGGTCAGGATCTGGTGAATCATTGCGTGAACGATATTTTGGTGCAGGGGGCCCGTCCGCTTTTCTTCATGGATTACATCGGGGCGTCGTGTTTGGACGCAAAGATTTTCGAGCAGGTGATCAAGGGGCTTTGCAAGGCGTGCCGGGAGAATGGTTGTGCGCTGCTGGGCGGAGAGACGGCGGAAATGCCGGGGCTTTATCCGGAGGGCGAATATGATTTGGTGGGCACGATTGTGGGCGAGGTGGAAAAGAAAAAACTGGTGGATGGCCGAAAGATCAAAAAAGGTCATGTGCTGATCGGTCTTCCTTCGACGGGTCTTCAGACGAATGGTTTTTCGCTGGCGCGCAAGGTGTTGTTTGAGAAGGCGGGACTGAAGGTGGATGATGTGTTTCCGGGGCTGAAGAAGACGGTGGCGGATGTGCTGCTGGCGGTACACAAGAGCTATCTGCATCCGGTGATGGCGCTGATGGAGGAATGCGAGGTGTCGGGTATGGCGCACATTACGGGTGGTGGCTTGGTGGACAATGTGCCGCGCGTTTTGCCGGAAGGGATTTCGGCTGTGTTTGACCGTACGGCGTGGAAGGTGCCCCAGGTGTTTCAATATATGCAGGAAGCGGGCGGTGTGGATCGGGATGAAATGTATCGGGTGTTCAATATGGGCATCGGAATGGTGCTCGCGCTGCGTGCGAAGGATGAGGAAAAGGCGTTGGCGGTGCTGCGGAAGGCAGGCGAGAAGGCGCTGGTGATCGGTGAAGTGACGCGAGGCGCACAGGCGGTGGTGCTGCAGCATTGATTACCTGCTACGCCGGGATTCTGCAAACAGGAAGGGAACAGCCATGAGTGGAACAGTCCGAAACTGGATATTGGTGGTATTTTGTTTTGTGTTGGCGGGTCTGGCCGGCTGGCAGCAGATTAAAATCCGTGAATTGCAGGGGCAATGCGTCCTGCTGCAAAAGGCGTCACTGGACCGGGTTTCGGCGTTGAAGCCGGATGCGCGCATGGCAAAAACTCTGGCGTCTTTGACGGGCAAGGAAGCGGCAGCGGAACCCGCGGCGCAGGCGGAGGAACCCGAGGTCATTCCTTCAGAGGCAACGGCAGTGGTGGAAACGTCCCCGGCCAAAGAGCCGAATGTCATGAAGCAGCTTGCCGGGATGATGGATACGCCGGAGATGAAGGAAGCGATCCGGCTTCAACAGAAATCCACGATGGAAATGATGTATGGCGGGCTCTTTTCGTATCTGGATTTGGAGGGTGAAGAGCGCACGGCGTTGGAAGACCTGCTGCTGGATCGTCAAATGGCCCTGATGGAGCAGAGTTTTATCGGAATGAGCGGCGATCTGACCCCGGAACAGCGCCGCGAACAGATGGCGAAAGGACAGCAAATCAGGCAGTCGTATGAAGAAAAGATTCAGGGCTTTCTGGGGCCGGATGATTATGCCGTGTTCAAGGACTATGAGCAGACGCAGCCCGAGCGCGTGCAGATTCTGCAATTCAAGCAAAGCCTCGCCACAGGGAACACGCTGACGCCCAATCAGGAACACGAACTGATTCTGGGCATGAAAGAGGCGAGGGCAAGTTATGCCTTCAAGGTGGACATGGCGGGCCTCGAAAGTGATCCATCGCAATTGACGGAAGAAACGCTGGAAGGCATCTGTCGCGATTTTGAGCAGTTGAATCGAATCTATGAGGAGCGTGCTGCGGCGGTGCTGAGTGAAGAGCAGCAGGTGGCGTTTACGGCCTTTCTGCGGCAGCAACTCGTGATGCAACGCGCCGGGATGAAGATGGCGCTCAAGATGTTCAGTCAACCGGAGTAATCCGTTTCCGACCATGCGTGCGCTGCGGCAACCGGAGTTGAATGAGGCGGTGATGTATGATCCCGCACAGCGCTCTTGGATGCTTCTTTCTGATCCGGTGCGTATCTGCTGCGTCAATCGGTTGGACGAGGTGCTTCCTGCATTGAACGATCTGGAGGAAAGCCTACGTGGCGGATCTTTGTATGTGGCCGGATTTATTTCCTATGAGGCGTCGCCGGCATTTGATGCGGCACTGCCGGTGTGCACGCCCGACAAGGGAACTCCGCTGCTTTGGTTTGGGCTTTATCGGCGCGTGGAAACAGGCGCTCTACCGCGAGTCCGCGGATCCGTTGCGCAACCTGCCTGGCAGCCCGACCTGACGCGCGGGGAGTACGATGCGCGCTTTGAAAGGATACGGGGCGGATTGAGTCGAGGAGAAACCTATCAGGTCAACAGCGTGTTTACGTGGTCGGCCCCTTTCAAGCAGGATGCGTGGGCGTATTTCCGATTCATTGCACAGGGGGCTCGTGCGCCTTACGCTGCATTTCTGAATTCGGAACAGTTTGCTGTGTGTTCATTTTCGCCGGAGCTGTTTTTTCGTCGTGCAGGCGGGCGGGTCTGGTTTAGACCGATGAAAGGTACGGCGGCGCGTGCGGTGGGCGATGCTGAAGATGTGTGCCGGGCGAAAGGGTTGCAACAATGTGCAAAGAACCGCGCGGAAAATGTGATGATTGTTGACATGATCCGCAATGACGTCGGGCGCGTCGCGGAGGCCGGTACGGTCGAGACACCCGAACTTTTTCAGGTGGAGAAGTATCCGACGGTTTGGCAATTGACCTCGACGGTAACGGCCGCTGTTTGTGTGGATAATACTACCTTGTTGCGGGCTGTTTTTCCCTGTGCATCCATCACAGGTGCTCCCAAGCGACAAACAATGCGGATTATTGCCGAAACGGAGCAGGCGCCGCGAGGGATTTACACCGGAGCCATCGGTTGGATGGGGCCAGGCGGAGCGGCGCAGTTCAGTGTGGCGATTCGAACGGTGTGGATTGATCATGCGCGTGCACGGGCGGTGTATGGCACCGGTGGCGGGATCGTGTGGGACTCGAATGCGGAGGCGGAATATCAGGAGTGTCGCGATAAAGTCCGCGTGATTACGGAGCCCCGTCGGTGCTTTTCTCTGCTGGAAACGATCCGGTGGGCACCAGGAGAGGGCTTTGATCTTTTGGATGAGCACTTGGACCGCCTGGAGCGTGCGGGGGACTATTTTCAATATGCGGTGTCACGCGAGCGTGTGCTTTCGGCCTTGAGTCGTGCGGAAAAACGGTGGGGCGATGGTGGGCCGCTGCGAATCCGATTGCTGGTGAATCAGGACGGCGTCTGCCGCGTGCAGCATTTTGCGCTCGTGACTGAACCGGGTGAGTTGCATGTGCAGGTGAGTCGTTATCCGGTGGATACGGAATCACCGTTCGTGCTGCACAAGACCACGGAGCGCAGCCTGTATCGGCAAATCATGCGGGATCATCCCGGGTGCGATGATGTGCTGCTTTGGAATAATCGAAATGAATTGACGGAATCGTGCAGGTGTAATGTGGCGTTGCGCCTGGGGGGCGAATTGTTCACGCCGCCTTTGTCGTCGGGCCTGCTTCCGGGTGTTATGCGGGGCCGAATGCTTGAAAAGGGGCTGCTGCGGGAGCGGGTGATAGGAGTAGCAGAGCTGGCGGATGCCGAGGAGGTGCTGCTGATCAATTCCGTGCGCGGGGTTCGGCTGGTCAGACCAGCAGAATGTCCATGAGCTGTTTTTTGATTTGAATAAAAGCGGGATGGATCATGGCGTGATGCGAACGGGGGTGGGGGATTTCCACGGGGATGCTGGTTGTGATGGTGCCGGGGCGGGGTGACATGAGGTGAATGGTGTCACCTAGCAGGATGGCTTCGTCCATGTCATGCGTGGTAAAGAGAATGGTGCGTGGGCTTTCTTCCTGAATGCGCAGGAGTTGTTTTTGTAGGAGGAGTCGGGTCTGGGCGTCCAGATTGGTGAAGGGTTCGTCCATCAGGAGAATTTCCGGTTCGAGGGCGAATGCGCGTGCGATGGCGGTGAGCTGCCGGAGGCCGGGCGGGAGATCGCGGGCTAGATGTTTTTCATATCCGCGTAGACCGGTCTGACGGATGGCTTCTTCCGCGCGCGTGCGGCACTCTTCCGTCGAGGTGTGATTTGCACACAATCCCAGTTCGATATTGCTGCGTACATCCAGCCAGGGGAGCATGGTTTGGGTGCTGAAGACGAGCGTACGTCGGCTTCGTGGCGTAGTGTGAATGTCCTCTCCGTTCAGGAGAAGGATGCCGGAGTCAGGCTCATCAAGGCCCGCCAGGATGTTCAGGAGCGTGGTCTTTCCGCAGGTGGCGGGTCCGAGCAGGGTGGTGAGGCTGTCGCGGTCGGCGCTAAATTCAATTTGGCGAAGTACGGGAATTTCCATGCCGCCGGGCGTGGTTGGGGGATGCGTTTTACAGAGTTCTTTGGCTTGGAGTATGGGCATCATCCAACTTCTTTCCAGGGGACCAAGGCTTCTATCAGTATTTTAAAGAGGTAATCGGTAAGGATGCCGATTAGACCGATCATGAGCAGG
>CAZBEO010000135.1:0-7944 GCA_964490935.1 uncultured Verrucomicrobiota bacterium | reverse complement strand
CGGATTTTCAAAAAATAATTGAATGCGTGAAAGTTCGCCCTTTTGGGACAAACTCCAACTACAGCCGGAGCGTTTCCGTCTCTGTGGATAGCGGTTTGGTGGAAATTTATTCGCCGGGACGCGGGCAGTGGACCATATAATCAATCAGAAAGGGCGGTGGATGAAATGAAAATATTGGTCGTGGAAGATGATGTGGTAACCCAGAAGTTGGTGGCGGCCATTCTGGACAAGGCGGGGCATGCGGCCTTTGTCTCGCCCAATGGACGTCACGCCCTGGAAACCTTGCAGGTGAATCAGTTTGATATCCTGATTACGGACGTTATTATGCCCGAAGTAGACGGCAGGACGCTGATCAGCGCCCTGCGCAACTACCCGCGCTTGGTGGATTTGCCGGTCATTATCATTTCGGCGGTGATCAAGGCCAGTGATGTGATGGACCTGCTGGAGCACGGTGCGACGTATTTTGTGCCGAAGCCTTTTGGACGCAAGGACCTGCTGGAGTATGTGAATCTTCTGCAGGAGGAGATCAAACAGCGCCAGGGCGGAAAATAACGGAGCATTTCATGTCTATTGTGGATACCATACTAAGCGAGGTGAAGAGGATTCCCCCGCTTTCCAATGCGGGCGCGAAGCTGATGGGTCTACTGGGAAAGGACCATCTTTCGGCCACGGTGATTGCGGAAATTATTGCGCACGACGCGACTCTCGCCGCCCAGATTCTGCGGGTGGCCAATTCCGCCGCGTATCGCCGTAAGGAGGACATCGGCTCGATTCAACTGGCGATTTCGCTGTTGGGCAACAAGACGGTCCTGGGCGTGGTGATGGGGTACTGCATGAGTGCGATGTATAACCGCCCGCTCGAAGGCTATGAAGCGCCGTCGGGGGCCCTTTGGCACAACAGCGTGGCGGCCGCCATTGCAGCACAACTGCTCACCCGCTATGCGAAAAAACCGGTTTCGCCGGAACTGGCCTACACGGCGGGCTTGCTGCACGGAATAGGAAAAACCGTTCTATCCGAATACATGAAAGGGTCTGTCCGGGAGGCGGTCGGCCAAATGGATCAGGCGGAACGGAAGGATTTTCTGAAGATCGAAGAGGATTTACTGGGAACCAATCATTGCGAAGTGGGTGCGGCGCTGGCCCGCCAATGGCATCTGCCGGAGGCTCTTTGCGAAGCGATCGCCTATCATCATCGCCCGCAGGAAGCATCGGAGGCCAACAAGCCGTTGGTTTACGTAGTGCATGTGGCGGCCTTCACTGCCATGTTGCAGGGCATTGATACGGGGGCCGACGGGCTGATGTATGAGCTGGACCCCTCGTATGACAAGTACATTCACTTGCCGGATGCGCGGGAATTGGAGAAGATTGTGATGCAGGTGGAGAAGGAATACAGAAAGCTGACGGAAAGTTTTAACCCCTGAGGCTGGAAGAGGTGACTGAGGATGAATAAAATACTGGTAGCGGATGATTCCGGGACGGCCCGCATGTTTACGCGGCGCTGTCTAGAGGTGCTGGGCTACAAAGACGTCGAAGTGGTCGAGGTGACCAACGGCGTGGATGCGCTGTCGGAATTGAACCGGCAATCGTTTGACCTGCTCATCACCGATATAACCATGCCGCTGATGGACGGCATGGAGCTGGTTAAAACCGTGGCGGGCGAAGCGCAGTTCAAACAATTGAAAATGATTGTGGTTTCCAGCGCTGGGAATCCCGCCCGCGAACGCGAGCTGGCGGAATACGGCGTACAGATCATTGCCAAGCCGATTTCGCCGGCCAAGCTTTCAAAGGCATTGCAAGCCAATCAACAAACCGATGGATGGGGTGGCTGATGATGGAAAAAAAAGTGAATGTACTCTCCAATGCCGTAACGAAGGCCGTGGTGGACAGCTTGGAAAACATGGTGTTCATGGCCGTCGTGCCGATGCGCTTGATTTGGGGAAAGGTGCAGATTCTTTCTCCCTACAGAGGAGCGATCACCGTGGCTTTCCCGGAAAAACTGGTATACAGCATCACGGGTGAAATACACGCACAGGATGTGAACAGCGAAACCAACAAAGCGCTGTTTATGGATACCGTGGCCGAGATGACCAACACCATCGCCGGGCGCGTGATGAGCATGATTGTCCCCGAAGATGAGGAATACGAAATCAGCCTGCCGAAAACCGGGATGGGGGATATCGAATACGAGGACAGCAGTTGCTATATTCAGCATTTCGAAATTGAGGGGTCCATGTATGCCGTCATGGTGGAGGGTAGTGATTTGCTTGCCTTCCGGCATAAAAACCTTCCGGAGACACCCCCGCCTACCGCTGATCCCTGGGGTGCGTAATAATCCGTCGGACGTTGGGTGTTTAAAACCCGTGCGTTCCAACTCAACACCGATGGTTTCGACAACCTCTTGGACGCCGGGACGGATTGCTTTATGCAAACGGCGTTTTCGATTTGTGGTGCAAGTCGTATCATGATCAGGGGGTGTGTTTCCGCAAATATAGCGAACAGCCACACATCACTGTTTTTAATCGCAAAGTTCGCTTTATTTTCCTTTATGAAGAAGCTGTGCGTTCAGTATAGTTGTCCAAGTCGATGAGGCCAAGACACCACAGCGTTCCGCTGTTGTTTACACTAGCAGCCTGTCGGGCGAAAGGCCCGGAAGCTGCTAGACGATTGCCTCTTCCGCCCCGCCCCAGGATTGCTCTTCCGCCGCCGCGGGCGGCAATGACCGCGCCTCATTCCGCTCCTCCAGCACCTCCTCATCGGCCAGATCGCTCAGACGGAACTTCGCCACCAGCCCCTGCAGATATGTCGCTTGGCTGCTTAATTCCTCGGCCGCCGCCGCGGTTTCCTCGGCATTGGCCGTATTCTGTTGCGTCACCTGATCCACTTGGCTCAGCCCGATGTTGATCTGTGAAACGCCCTGTGCCTGTTCACTGGATGCGGCGGCAATTTCGCCCACCAGATCATTCGTCTTCACGATTCCCGTGACAATCTCTTTGAACGATTCCGCCGTGGCACTCGCCACCTGCATTCCGGTTTTCGTTTTTACACCCGATGATTCAATCAGTTCCGCAGTCTCCTTTGCCGCCTTGGCACTGCGCCCGGCCAGATTGCGCACCTCGTCGGCCACCACGGCAAATCCTTTTCCATGCCGTCCTGCACGGGCCGCCTCCACGGCCGCATTCAGCGCCAGCAAATTGGTTTGGAACGCAATATCATCGATGACCTTGATAATCTTCGCAATCTGAGCGCTCGATGCATTGATGGACTCCATGGAGTCCATCATCTGCGTCATTTGGCTCGATCCTTTTTCCGCCGCCTTACGCACGCTGTCGGCCAGACTGTTGGCCTGATTTGCGTTTTCCGCGTTGGTTTTCGTCTGCGAGGCGATTTCCGCCATCGAACTGGTAATTTCTTCCAGCGATGACGCCTGTTCCGTTGCTCCCTGCGAGAGCGACTGGGCTGCATCGCTGATCTGTTCTGCACCCGAATTTACCTGGCCCACGGCTTCCACCACTTGCCCGAGCGCAATATTCAGGTTGGCCATGGTGGCGTTCACATTCTCTTTCAATGCCGCCAACTGTCCCTGATAGTCACCCTGCACGGTCTGGGCAAGGTCGTTGTTGGATGCGGCTTGCAAAACCAAAGCCGACTCATTCAGCGGACCAACGACGGCATCCAGCATATCGTTCAAATTTCGGGCAATTTTGTTGTATGAGCCCTTGAACTCATGGGCTTCCACCCGATGATCCAACTGCCCGCCCTTGGCTGAGTCCGTCAACTGTTCTACGGCGTTTACAAATGCGAGCAGGTTGTCGCGGATTTTGTCAATCTGCTCATTAATCATCGCTTGTTTCCCCGGCAAAGGAGCGAATTCGACATTAAAATCACCGTGCGCATAGGAACCTAGTACATCCATCAGTTTAAAAATGTTTTCCAGGTGCAAAATGACCGATTCATTGACGGATACAGCCAATTCCGCGAATTGCCCCTGGAACTGGTCAGCCGCGATATAGGCCTCCATATCACCTGCTTTTTGCGCCTGATACATGGCAGACAGTGCATCTCGAAAGGCAATCAACTGAGCCCGAAAATGGTTCACGCTGTCCGAAATGGCCTGTTTTTTCCCCGGTAATGGATTCATTTGGCGAGAAAAATCGCCTGCGGCGTATTCCGAAAATATATCCATAATCCCCAACAAGGCTTCCGTCTCCGAGAACATACTTTCATTCAGCGCTTCGGCAGCCTGATGATAAAGCCCGGCAAACAGATCGGGATTGAGAAACGCTTCAATATCTCCGTCCATTCTGGCCGTTGATGTTTCTCGAACTGCCGCAAGAAAAACCGACATCTGACCGGATAAGGCGATCAACTGCTGCATCAGGGGATCGGCTTCATCTCCCCCCGACACATCATCAGCCATAGCCTCGCCTTGAAGCAATCGTTCCAGCGAGGCATGCAGGAGGTCCTGTCGAGTACTGAGCGCGCGCAACCCGGTGGACAGATCACAGGCCTTCGGCGTTTTCAAGGTGGCCGATCCCGATGCCATGTTCATAGCCGCAACGATGTCCATGCTGGTCTGCAATGGATCCAGCACCATCCGCCATAATGCAACGCAAAGAAACGATGCCAGCAGGACAACAATCGCACCGCCCGTAAATCGGATCGCCATGGGAAACCCGGGTTGGAGGAACACCGCTCCAGCAGCCAACAGCAAAAACAAACCGACCATAAAACCTGACAGGCATCGCCGAGAAAAATTCATAACAACCGTCCTTGATCCATTTTGTTACCGAAGTATTAACCTAAAATCAGCAAGGAATCAGGCGGGGCGTCTCTGCGCCCCGCCTGCACCTTGTCCTACATGTACCTTCTAGGCGGGGGTGACAACGAACTCGCCATACTCGTCGCCGCATTCAATTCCCTTCACCTGAATGCACTCGAACTTTTCTTCGGGGCCGCCAGCGGCCTGGTAGTCGCCGCCATACGCCAGCGCCATAAAAGCAGCCGAGACGCCTCGAATCATGTGTGCGTTCATCTTGGATGATGACCCGTACTCGACGACGTCGGATTCGTAATAGTCGTATGCGCGAACCACCATTTTCTTGCCGGGAATCAATTCAACGATTTCGCTCTTGGCCCAGCCCCAGGCCGTAAAAACGGCATAGGCACCATGAAGAATATCTTCCGGAACCTTCTCGATCATCGGAGCCACAATGGCCTTCCATTCTTCGGAGGTGATGATGCCGTAGCCCGTGTGGTATCCACAGGAGCGGGCCGCGTTGAAAAGCAAATACTCGGCGGCGGGCAGCATCTCCGGGTTAACCTGGCGCGTCAAACGCTCGCCAAAGCTGTTCCAGAAACGTCCGGGCAACTGTGTAACAAATACGTTGAACCCGGAGATTAAACCCTCTTCATTACCCATTACCTGCACTTTAGACATATTATCGATGATTTTCTTGCGATCAATAGCCATGGTCGCTCTCCTTTTATAAAACAATTACGTTAAACTTGGATTTTTCAGCGCCACTGATAATGCTGGCGATTTCTTTCACGGCATAGGAGCGGGCCGGCTTGTCAAACACCGCGCTGAACAGCGCGCTGATATAGCCCTGCGTCAGGAAATTCACCGGCTTGTCGCGCTTGCCCCATTTCTTGATCCAGCCTTCATCAATGTGCGAGTGGAGCAGTTCCACCTCGCCGGATTCCTCGCCCGCCATGGCAACCACCATTTGGCCAAGACCGACAGCCGCATAATATTGTTCGCCAATCGCTATACGATCCTCCAATTTTGTTATTCCGTTGTCTTCATAGTAGTTCTTCAGCACATCTACAAAGGTGTCCTCAGCCACATCGGCCAGCAGTTTCTTGCCGTCCAGCATGTCCACATCGTCGGCCAACTGCGTATATAGCGACGCATAGTGATGACAGTGAAGAACGACCACCTCGCCGTTCATGTGGTGCCGACAGCGTACGGGATCGAAACGTTTATCGAGTGCCAATTCAGTCTTTTGCAATATCGTCATGTTATATTCTCCCGTGGGTTAAAAGTTCAGATCTTCGCCGATAATTTCCTTTGCCGCCGCCTTGCACTTAGCCAGGTTTTCCGGCGAGTCTGGAGCGCCTTCCGCACTGGTTGACGTGATGCTTGTTTTCATGGCAAAGCGCATCTGTGCCGACATCCCGCCCTTTTGCTTCAGGTACTCATGGTATTTCACAATCCGTTGACCCATGACGTTCTCCTTTTCTGTTTATTCATTACTGTTTCTTTCTATCCGTGGTGCTCACGTACAAACCGACTGTTCAAACAACGACTCAAGCCATGCCTTTTCAGCCTCCTTTCCCTTGCGAGAGAATACAACGCGACAGTTGCTTTCACCTTCAACCCCCTTAACCTCAAAGCCGCTTTTTTCCCGGGCACGGAAAAAAGGGCGCGGAAATTCCAAGTGATATTCCCAGTGTGAACAAACTTGGAAGCGATCCAGATCGCCCCGCGTCCATCCTTCATCAAATTCATAGCAGTAGACACTGCTGCCATCGAAGCAATCCTCAAGCTGACGACACGCCGTAATTTTCACGCGGCCATCTCCCTGACAGCCCGCAACGCATAATCTATATCCGCCTGCGTGTTAAACCCAGACAGACTGAACCGGATGGTTCCCTCCGGACCAAAGCCGAGCGCCTCGTGAATCAGCGGGGCACAATGCAGCCCCGACCGGCAAGCGATCCCGTAGCTGGATTCCAAAATGCATCCCGCATCCTCCGTGCTCCAGCGCTCGAACGCAAAGCTCACGATACCGAACAGACGGTCACGTACATCCGGCGCTGCAATCTGAATGCCCGAAATATTGCGGAGATCATTGAATAGTCTTTCACCCAGCTCCCGCTCCCGTGCCAGATGAGATTTCCCTTGGGTCGTCAGCCAATCCAACGCCGCCGCCAAGCCGGCCAGCGCTGGCGTATTCGGCGTTCCCGCCTCTAGGCGTATCGGCATTTCTTCTGGATGCGTCAGCAAGTCACTGCGAACGCCCGTCCCCCCCACTTGCGTTTGTTCTAGGGTAATATCAGGCGAAACCCAAAGACCTCCAGTACCTGGCGGCCCCAGCAATCCCTTGTGCCCGGTAAACGCAACCATGTCCGCATTCAGCGCGATCGGGTTGACTTCCATTCTACCCATCGATTGTGACGCATCCAGCAGCGTCACCGCACCGGACTCGCGTGCCATTGCAAAATACCGTCCCACATCATTGATAATGCCCGTCACGTTGGAGACATGGTTCATAACCACCAGTTTCGCACCCTTGGACAAGGCCTCTTCAAAGGCGGTTTCATCCAACACTCCCGAAGCAACCAGAGGCAATACAATCATCTCGACATTCATGGATCTACTGCGATGTACCAGTGGGCGTAAAACAGAATTGTGCTCGGTACAAGTTGTTATTACCCGATCTCCCTTTTTCAGGGAAAATCCATGGATGGCCAGATTCAGCGCCTGCGTAGCGTGCTGACACAGCACGACCCGATTCGCATCGGGAACATTCAAAAGACTCGCCAATCGGTCGCGGCAGAGTCGACATACATCCCGAGCAATTGACACGGAACGCCCCGGATGAACCGGCAAGTTCTCCAGCTCCCGCAAGATGGCCGCAACGGCACCCGGCGCACGCGGCCACGCTGTTGCCGCATTATTTAGATAGACGCTGTTAGTCGCCGCATTATGCTGCATTACGAAAAGCTCCATTATTCGTTACTTCACGCTCATCCACTTTCATGGGAGTCTCCCTCCAATGGAGCACCATCGTCGGAATACACTGTACGCTGAGCACGCAAGCCTGACGACACAATAGCTCCCTGATAGATTTTTGTCAATGGCTGTGGAAACCGATCTACGCGGTTGAGAATTGTAGGGTTAAATGCCGCATGAATAAAAGAGAGCGTCCCATGCCTTGG
>CAZBEO010000134.1:0-8114 GCA_964490935.1 uncultured Verrucomicrobiota bacterium | reverse complement strand
AACCTGCCGGTAGGCGACACCTCATGAGTCCTCCCGAAATCCGCTAAACTGTTACGTGTGACCCCGATGATTTGAGAGTTGCTTCTACCCAGATTGGCGGATTGCCAGAATGGATTCGGCGGCGCGCATTCCGTCGAGTGCGGAACTGACGATGCCTCCTCCATAGCCTGCTCCTTCTCCGCAGGGGTAGAGGCCGGGGGTGGAGAGAGATTGCATGGAGTCGTCGCGGGTGATGCGGACGGGACTGGAGCTGCGTGTTTCAGGGGCGTAGAGGACGACCTCCTGCGGGTTTATGCCGTGGAGTTGTGCGAGCATTTTGGGGAGAGTTCCGCGCAGGGTTTCGAGCAGACTGGTGGGAAGGAGTTCCCGGAAGTCGGCAGGTATGGCGCGTGTGCAGGAGCGGTCGGCCGGGAGTTCGGCGGTGGGACGCTGCGCGAGAAAATCATCGAGGCGCATCAGCGGGAGGCGGTAGGTGTTGCCGGCGAGTTCGAAGGCGCGTCGTTCCATGCGCTCCTGAAAGAGACATCCCGCGAGTGGGTCTTCGATGGTGTGCAAGTCGGCGGCGTAGTCAATCGGTGTGACGGGTACGAGGAAGGCGGCATTACCGAAGGGGAGGTTGCGTTGGGAACCGCTCATGCCGTTGGTGGTGAGTGCGCCGGGTGCGGAGGCGCAGGCGATGACGGAGCCGCCGGGGCACATGCAGAAGGAGTAGCAGGCACGCAGAGAGCCTTCTTCGCGGCGCGTGAGCCAGAAGGAGGCGGCACCGAGTTGGGGGTGGCCAGCCCAGTCCCCCCATTGTGCGCGATCGATGTCGGCCTGTGGGAGTTCGAGACGCAGGCCGACGGCAAAGGGTTTGGGTTCGAGCAGGACGCCGCGTGCATGCAGTAGGTGATACACATCGCGTGCGCTGTGTCCTGTGGCCAGGATGACGTGATCGGTGCGGATGGTTTGGTCGCCGGTGCGAATGGCCCGCAGGCGTCCGTCTTCGAGTTCGATGTCGTCGAGCCGGGTTTCGCAACGTATTTCACCGCCGAGTTCCAGGATGCGGCGGCGCAATTGGGGGATAATGCGGAGGAGGGCATCGCTCCCGACGTGGGGATGCGCATCGACGAGAATTTCTTTGGGGGCTCCGGCGCGGACGAGTTCGGCGAGGAAGCGGCGAACACGCGGCTTATCTTTGCTTCGGGCCGTGAGTTTGCCGTCGGAAAAGAGGCCGGCACCCCCTTCACCATAGAGGACGTTGCTTTCGGGGTTGAGCTGATCGTCCTGCCAGAAGGCGACGATTTGCTGTGCGCGTTTTTCGGCGTTGGCCCCTCGTTCGAGAAGGAGGGGTTTGGCACCCGCTTCGGCCAAGAGGAGGGCGGCGAAGAGGCCGGCGGGCCCCGCGCCAATCACGACGGGTTGTGCGGTGAATGCCGATTGGTTTCTCGCTGCCGTGGGAGGCGATTCTTCCGGGGATTCGGAGGGGGGCAGAATTTCAATGTCGCGGTCTTTCAGCCGCAGCTTGGAGGGAGGATTGTTCCAGGTGACGCTGACCTGAAAGGAGAGGCGGGGCGCTTCGCGTCGCGGTGCTCGGGCGTCGACGGAGCGTCGGAGGATTTGGAGGTTTTCGAGGGCGGAGGGATCGGCGCCGAGTTTGCGTGCAAGGGTGTTAAGCAGGGCCTCCGGCGGGGCATCGAGATCCAGCATGACCTGGCTGACCCGTAGTTGGAGGGCGGCGATTTTTTCTGTCGTGGGATTTTTCATGATGTTTTTTCGTTTTTTACGGCATGAACGGGATAAATCTGATTATTGCGGAAATTTGAGAGAAAATGTGGGAGAAAACCGCGAATGGACGCGAATGGACGCAAATTTTTGGGAGGGATGCTGTCCTCAGCGTCCTTTTATTTTTCTCCAAATCATTCCTTATTTGTCTTGGTCTCCGTGCTCACTCTCTGCCCGGCCCGTGGGGACACGGGCCCTCCCGAATGCGCTCACTCTTTGCACGGCTCGCGGGACGCTCGCCCTCCCGAATGCGCTCATTTTGAGCATGGGTCACGGGGCTTTTTTTGCGTAGACCAAGCAGTAGGTGAGCGGGATGACAATCAGGGTGAAGGCGGTGGACATGAAGAGTCCGAATATGAGGGCCCAGGCGAGGCCGCTGAAGATCGGGTCCATGGTGATGGGCCAGGCACCGAGCAGGGTGGTTCCTGCGGTGAGTAGGATGGGGCGCATGCGCACGGCACCTGCTTCGTAGACGGCTTCGTGCAGGGCGAGTCCTTCGGCGGCGCGGTTTTTGATGAATTCGATGAGGATGATTCCGTTGCGTACGACGATTCCGCCAAGGGCGATCATGCCGATCATGGCGGTGGCGGTGAAGAAGATGGGATTGGCATAGCCGCCGATGGTTTTTCCGGTGAGGAGGTTCAGGAGCCAGAAGCCAGGCATGATGCCGATGAGGGTGAGCGGGATGGAAAGCATGATGATGCCGGGTAGTTGGTAGGAGCCGGTTTCGTAGACGAGTAGAATGTAGATCATGAGCAGGGCGACGCCGAAGGCTATGCCGAGGTCACGAAAGACATCGAGGGTGATTTTCCATTCGCCTTCGCCGCTCCAATTCAGGTTGACGCCAGCAGGGAGCGGATTTTCTTTGAAGTGTTTCTGAAGGTTGAGAACAGCGTAGGCGGGGCCGCGTCCGGCCATCTCGCCCGTGACATAGACGACGCGTTCATGATTTTTGTGGTGGATGGTGAGGTCGGTGGTTTGCTCTTCGAAGCGTCCGAGTTCCCCGAGCTGGACCATTTGGCCGTCTCGTCCCTTGAGGGTGATTCTTTTGAGGAGGGCGGTGTCGGAACGCTCTTCGCGGGGGAGTCGGAAAAGGAGGGCGAGTTCGTTTTGTTCGGAAGGGATGTGTACGGTGCCGACTTCGGTTCCGGAGAGGGCCATGCGCAGGGTTTGGGCTATGTCTTCGGTGGAAATGCCGTTGAGGGCGGCTTTGTTGCGGTCGACTCGGAAGTAGCGCTCACGCTGGCGGCTTTCGGCGGAGGTATCCACATCGACGACGCCTTCTTCCTGCGCCATGGCTTGTTCGACGGTGGCGGCGGCCTGGATGAGTTCATTCCAGGAGAGGTAGGGCGCGCCGGAGACTTCGGCCACGAGGGTGGAGAGTACGGGTGGGCCGGGCGGCACTTCGATTAGTTTCAGGTTGGCGTGATGTCGGCGGGCGATTTCGTCGAGTTTATTTCGGATGCGCAGGGCGAGCGCGTGGCTGCTTTGGCTGCGTGCGGTACGGTGCAGCAGATTCACGCGGATGTCGCCGACATTGCCGCCTTCGCGCAGGTAGTTAATGGCGCACGAGGCCGTTGAAATCCATGGGTGAGGAGGTGCCGACGAAGGTGGAGTAGTCGGTGACTTCGGGGATGGTGCGCAGGAAGTCTTCGAGGTCGCGTGCGGCGGCATCGGTGCTTTCGAGGGTGGCCGATTCGGGCATGTCGATGAGGATTTGGAATTCGTCTTTATTGTCGTAGGGTAGCATTTTGAGGGGGACGCGTCCGGAGAGGGCCAGGCCAATGGAACCGGCGAAGAGGAGGACCACGAGTCCGAGTACGCTGAAGCTGACACGCTTGGAAGAAACGATCGGGCGCATGATGCGTCGGTACACGCGATAGAACGGGATGGCGGAGGCCTGTTTGCCTTCTTCGGTTTCGATGGGTTTTGTTTTTACGATCTTGCTGGCGACCCAGGGGGTGATGCAGAGGGCCACGAGGGTGGAGGCGGTGACGGTGAGGGGTACGTTCAGGGCCATGGGCTGCATGTAAGGGCCCATCATGCCGGTGATGAAAAACATGGGCAGAAAGGAGACGATGATGGCCAGGGTGGTCAGGAGAAGGGCGCCGATGATTTCCGTCATACCGTTCAGGACGGACTGCAAGCGGGGGGCGCGACCCATGGCGATGTGGCGGGTGATGTTGTCGACGCTGACGATTGGATCATCCACAAGGAGGCCGAGGGCGAGGATGAGGGCGAAGAGCGTGACGCGGTTGATGGTGTAGCCCGCCAGGTAGTTAAAAAGCAGGGTGATGGAATAGGTGATGGGTACGGCAATGGCAATGACTATGCCCTCGCGCCACGTCATCACAAAGGCGATCAGGCCAATCACGGAAATCACGGCCAGGGTGAGCGAACCGACTAGGTTGTTCACTTTATCGTTGGCGGTTACGCCGTAATTGCGGGTGATGCGGTAGCTCACTTCGTCGGGCAAGACGGAGGCGGAAAGTTCCCGCATGACGTCTTCCACCTTATCGGCCACCCAGACGGCATTGCTGCCTTTCTTTTTGGCAATGGCGATGGTTACGGAGGGATGGCTCAGGTCGTCCATCGGTTCGGCCAGATTTTGGAGGGCTATTTCGAGGGAGCCGCCTGCGGTGGCTTCGGGGTCGCCCGCCGGGCCGAAGCCGAGGCGGGTGCTGGAGGTTTGTTCGGCAGGACCATCTTCTATCACGGCGACATCGCGCAGATAAACGGGGCGATCATCGTAGACGCCCACAAGCAGGTTGCGCACTTCCTCCACGCTGCCCAGAAACGGGCCTGCCTGCACATGGATCGTTTCATTGGCCTGCTGGTAGGTTCCGCTTTCGAGCTGGGCATTGCTAACGCGCATGGACTGCATGACCTGCGCGGGGGAGAGGCCGTAGGCGGCGAGGCGTTCGGTGTCGAGACCGACCTGCACGATGCGGCGCTCACCGCCGTGGATGGTGATGCGCGAGCTGTTGGGAATGTGTTGCAGTTTGCCGACGGCTTCTTCGGCCACGCGGTAGAGATCGTGTGTGTCGTAGCGGTCGCTGTAGAGAGCGATGTTGACGATGGGTACGTCGTCGATTTCGAGGGGTTTAACGATCCATCCGGTAATGCCGGGGGTGACGCGGTCCATGTTCTGTTGGAGTTTATTGTAGAGTTTGATGAGGCTGTTTTCGCGGTCTTCGCCCACGTAAAAACGTACGGTCACCACGGCCATGCCGGGGCGCGACATGGAGTAGACATATTCCACGCCGTCGATCTGATAGAGATAGCGTTCGAGGCGAGAGGAGACCATCTGTTCCACCTCTTCGGCGCTTCCGCCCGGATAAAACACGATAATATCGGCCAGGGGCACGACGATTTGGGGGTCCTCTTCGCGCGCCGTGACCAGCAGGGCGATCGCGCCGGCGACCAGGCAGACGATGATCATCAGAATGGCCATGTTGCCCTTCAGAAAGGTTTCAACCAGGCCAGTGAAAAAAGCGTGTTTCTGTTGCATGATGCCGACTCCGTCTTTTTCGATTGATTAGCGGATGGGTTGAAGCAGGAGCAGTTCGCCGCCGGAGAGGCCGGAGAGAATTTCCACGGAATCATCGGCTGAAGGGCCGGTGCGTACCAGGCGGCGCAGGAGGCGGCCTTCCCGGGCCAACTGTACCATTTCGAGTTGTCCGACGGCATAGACGCACGAGGCCGGAATCACGACGCTTTTCCGGGCGTCGTCATGCACCCAGACCCGCCCGAATGTACCTGGAAGGAGGGGGCGGTCAAACGGCTGCAGGCGGATGCGGACTTGGCGGGTGCGGCTGCTGGTGTCGATTTCCGCGACCACTTCGGTGACCGTTCCCTGCGAGTCGTTGAATCCATCCAGCGTGACGGCGGCCTCTTCGCCGACGCTCAAGCGGTCGGCCAGGCGGACCGGCACGGGGACGGTGATGCGCATACGGTGCTGGTCGTACACGGCCAGGAGGGGTTCGCCGGGGTTGGCGAGGTCGCCCGCCTCGATACGGCGGTCGGTGACGATTCCGTCAATCGGTGCAATGATCCGTGCATAGGTCATCAGGACGTTCATGCGTTCCAGAGCGGCTTTGGCGCGGTCGCTGGTGGCGCGCGCGGCAGTCATTTGCTGGTCGGTGGAGACCTTTTTTTCGAAGAGTTCTTTGGTGCGGTTGTATTCAATTTCGGCCTGTACGGCATCGGCCTGGGCCATATCGCGCTGCTGCTTGATTTCGCGGTCATCCAGCGTGACGAGTATGTCGCCTTTCTTCACGGCATCGCCGGCCGAGACGAAGACCTGACTCACGTAGGCGGAAATGCGCGAGCTGAGGTGGATGATCTCTTCCGATTCCACGGTTCCGGCAATATCAATGAGGGGTGCCAGTTCTTTTATCTCGACCGTCACCGTTTCCGCATCGGGTGGAAGCGGCACGCCCTTGACGCCCGGCCCGACGGCAGGTGCCAGTTTCCGGTCGAGAAATCCGCCCGACCAGACAATCATGAAGACGAGCGCACCCAGGGCCAAAACCCACCGCATGTTTTTTCTGCTGATTATTTTATTTCGCATTCTTCGGTCTCCTTAAAATCATCGGGCGGGGTCGCCTGTCTGAGGTGGTACTGTTCAATAAAGAGAGGCGAGGCTAGCCGAAGCATTGCGCGGCGTCAATTCCGGATCAATTCAGCGGTGCGCACGCCCTCGCATCTTCGTGCGGCGGAAGCCGCATGGCGGATTTTTTCCTTGATCTCCACCGGATCGGCAATGCCTTTCATCGCGACGCAGGGATTGGAGTTGTCGGTGGAGCGGACAATCACCGTACCCACCCCGAAAATACGTTGCAGAGGGCCCTGGCGGACGGTCAAGTCCTTCAGGCGGTAGAGTTCGATTTCTTCGATGTGACGGGCAAGCAGCCCGCGCTCCACGAACAGGCGCATCGAGGTCAGGCGGTATTTCCGGGAGGCCGTACGGTAGGCCACGCCCAGCAGGATCAGTACGCCGAGCAGAAAAAACGGAATGAGGAGAATCCCAAGCAGGATCATGCCGGCGGACGCGCGCAGGGTCGGGCGCATTTCCGCGAGTGTCGTTTCTTCGTCGTCTCCGCTTAGGGGTTTGTCGTGATCTCTGAAATCAAGGGCTGTATCCATATTGCAGTCTCCTCGGGTCTTTACTTCATTGCTCTGTACGGCTGTTTCTCATAATTTCAACATTTACGCAAAATATTTCCAGCACAGCTCGCATTCCGTGCATGGGGGATCGTTAAGTTAAGAGATTTAAACGCAGAGACGCGGGGACGCAGAGACGTTGAGAAAGGTAGATAGAATTTTGACAGGATAAACAGGATGAATCGGATCTCTGGGGAAAAGAGAGAAAATGCGAAGGAAAACCGCGAATGAACAAGCCGTCGCTGAAGCTATGGCTTGGCCCGCGCGAATGGGCGCAAATTTTGGGAGGGTTTGATGGTTCGGTTCTCTATTTCTGATCTGATGGAGCCGGAGATGTCTTTTTGAGTTCCTTGCTCATGGCTTGGATCTTTGGCATGATCTGCATCATCAACTTTTGGCTCAACTCCATGGAGCGTTTCATCACTTCCGGTTGCTTTTGTACGAACGCCTGACCCACGGGGGATTTGTAGAAAGCGATCAAGCCTTTCATCTCCTCGTCCGTAAATATCTCCGCATACAGGGCGATGTAACCGTCCTTCAGTTTGTTCCAACTGAGTTCCTCGGCCATCATGTCCATCATTTTGTCAGTCTGGCTCGACACGTTTGATGGTATGTTTGTTTCACCAGTCGCTTGTTTCATTTGCGCCATCTGCGCTGGGATCATCTTCTTCACCATCGCAAACGATTGCTCAATGGACTCCTTCACGTTCATTACGTTCAAGAGTTCCTCTGCCGTCGCACGCCTTGTATCCTCCTGCGCATTCGCCCACACCACGCTCAAGGCCATACCCGCCACAATGATTCCGACCATTTTGTTCATACCGACTCCTTTTATTTCACTATGGGACCAGTTCCTTCTTGGCCATGCAACATGGGTCCCTTTCACGTGGTTGACGAACAAGTTATTCTAACGTTTCTTGCCAATCCCCTTTGGAGTGGCTTTTGTACCATCATCTTGTAAATCGGGCATTAGCGTAGCGGGTGTTTCTTCTATGGGAAAGTGGAATGCGCGGCTATTTTATTGCCTTGAGGACACCTTTCCTGCAAAAAAACGGATCTTCCGGCTTTTTCGTGAGAAGCTGCGCGGCGATAGATGGAAGAGGCTCTGAACGGTAGAGAAGCAAGTAGTGCGAATTTTGGGAGGGATGCTGTCCTCAGCGTCCTTTTATTTTTTCCCAGCTCAT
>CAZBEO010000133.1:0-8233 GCA_964490935.1 uncultured Verrucomicrobiota bacterium | reverse complement strand
TATTGGTAGCGTGGTGCTCTCCGAGCGCCACGGGTTTCTTGGCAGTGATACCCCGGCCTCCGTCCGCTCGGCGAGCAGACGGCTACGCAAGAGCAATGCGCCGGAGGTGGGGTCATCCACCGGACGCTTACGATGGAGCGGGCGTCCAGGCTGCTGGAAGACGGAAGATGCCCTCGGACCCGAGTTCGTTTTTCACGCCGAAGGGATACCAATCTTCACGTCGATGGTACTGGGTGGCATGATCCCAGGAATGAATCGAGAGGGAGAGAAAAAAGTTTCCCTGCATGAGGGTGAGCGGGTCGATGGTCAGACGGATGGTACCTTCGCCTTCAATGGTGGGAATCGATTGTTTCTGAAGCTGGGTGTTGGTGCCGAACACGTAGAAGCCGTTGCCGGTTTTTAGGGAATAGCCGAAGACGGGGTTCTCGATGCGCTTGTGCGCATGGTAGCGGATGTCCACATGAAGGGGGCGTCCACTTTGGAAAAGGGCGGTTTCCTCGCCGTGTTCGTTGCGAAGTTTGACCTCGGTCATTTCGACTTCGCGCGTACCGAATTCCTGCGTGTAGAGATAGCCACCTTCGCCCATGTAGGCGCGGATGTATTGAAGAATCACATCGGCTGGATCGCCCCGGGCGATGAGGCACCCGTGGTGAATCAGAAAGGCTTCATCGCAGAACTCTTCGACTGTCTGGAGGGCGTGGGAGACGAACATGAGGGTTTTGCCCTGGCGCTGAAACTGTCGAATGCGGTCGAGGCATTTTAACTGAAAGGCCAAATCGCCTACCGCCAGCACTTCATCGATCAGCAGGATGTCCGGGTTCATCTCGACGGCCACGGCAAAGCCGAGGCGAACATACATGCCGCTGGAATAATTGCGCACGGGCATGTCGATGAAATCTTGCAGGTTGGAAAAGTCGATGATGTGGTCCATTCGTTTGCGTATGTCCTCGCGCGGAATGCCGAGAATGGCCGCATTGAGAAAGACGTTTTCGCGCCCGGTCAGGTCGGGATGAAACCCGGCACCGAGTTCGAGGAGCGAGGAGATGCGCCCGTGGGTTTTGACATAGCCGGTGGTGGGATAAATCGTGCCGGTGACCAAGCCGAGCGTGGAACTTTTTCCAGAGCCGTTTGGCCCGATTACGCCGATGGTTTGGCCTTTTTGAATTTCAAAATCCACCTCGCGCAGCGCCCAGAATTCTTCTTTTTTCTGTTGGTAGAGGAGCCCCTTGAGTGCGCTCATGGCCGTGGGCGGCGCATGGCCGCGCACATGGTAGCGTTTGCCGAGATTTTTAGCTTCTATGGCAAGGTTCGTCATAACAAGTCCGCAAAATTACGCTGAGCGCGTTGGAAAACGAAGTAGGAAATCAGGAGGAGAAAGACCGGGATGGCCCCGCCTACCGCCACCGCCCAGGTAAGCGGGAAGGTCGCGCCGGGTAGAATCAGAGCGCGATAGGCGGTGATGATGATGGCCATGGGATTCAGGAGATAAAGATCGAGGACAATGGGCCATTTCACGGCGACATTTTGTACGATGGAGAGATCATACATAGCCGGACTCGCAAAAAACCAGGCGCTGAGCAGGACGCCTACCAGATGTTGAGCATCGCGGAAATACACATTGGCCGCCGAGAGCAGCCAGGCCAGCGAAAGCAGGAAAAGCGCATGATAGGCCACCACCAGCGGCACGAAGAGGGCCGTCCAAGCCATCGCCTCGCCCCGCCAGGCCAGCAGAACGGCCAGCAGGATGAACTGAACGATCAGCGAAAGCAGGTAGTTCACCAGATTGCCCAAGGTGATGGCCGTAGGCAGAATCAGGCGCGGAAAGAAGACCTTCTTCACAAGATTGGCATTCGAGGTGATCGAAACGAGCCCTTCATGCACGGCCTGCGCGGTAAACTGCCAGGCAAAAACACCGATGATGATGCTTTCGAGAGGCACGCCACGTGCCAGCAGGCGAAGGAAAAAGACGTAGATACCCGCCATGAACAGAGGCGTCAGAATACTCCACAGAAATCCAAGAACCGAGTTTTTATATCGGCTCTTCAGCTCGCGGAGCGTCAAATTGAGCAGCATGTTGCGTCGCTGCCAAAGCATGGATAATGGATTCATCGTTGTGTTTATACTGGCTGTTTAATCGCGGCTAACATAACGGGGGAGCGCGGAATACTCAAAACAAAAAGCTAGCAATGCCCATTGCGCCATCTTTTGCTTCCCGTTATTATCGGGGATATGAGTGAGCAAGGTTTGTCGGATTTCATTCAATCGGTGCAGGAACTGTTTGCCGTACCGGTGCGGTCGGTGCCGGTTATTTCCGGGAATCTCTTTCCCCCCGATCAGGCGCCTGCGCTGCTGGTCTATTTTGGCGAGGCGTCGGCGGATGACGTGCAGGCCGTGCGGGGGCAGTTGCCTGCGGAGTCGGTGCTGCTTTGGATCGCTCCGCCGGGTCACGCCGAATGGATGGTCTCGCTGGACGAGGCTTCACGCATGAAGGGGGAGCGGACGCTGCATCTGGTCGCAGAGACGGAGGAGCACGTCGAAGAAAAATTGGCTTTGCTTATTGCCCGCTTGCCGCGTCGCACCGTGCGACTCGTGATTCATCAGTCTTTTCAGGGGCGCTATCCGGAAATCAGCGTGCGTTTGGCGCAGTGCATCAAGCGGACATTGGCGAATTTGAGTATGGATGCGGGGCGGGGGCTTATATTTTTACGTGCGTCGCTGTTGAATCTGGGGAATATGGCGACGTGCTCCGTGGCGGAATTGCCGCTGGTCCCGCTGGGTACGGTGGCGCTGGTGTGTGCGGCAGGACCATCGCTGAAGGGGCAGCTCGAGGAAGTACGGGCCTTTCGAAAGGTGGGTTTACTGGTGGCGGTGGGTCACGCCGTTCGGACGCTGCATGAGGCAGGCATCCAGCCGCATGTGGTGGTGGAGGATGACGCGCTGGCCGGCATCAATTGGCCTCCGGAAATTTCGATGGGCGAGGCGCTGCTGGTGGCGGCCACCACGGTGGATACGCGCGTGGCGCGTCGGTTTGATTCCATTTTTTGGTGTCAGGGGTCGTCGCCGACGTTTAACGAATATCTTAGCGGATCGGGTATCGGGCAGGCGCGGATGACGCTGTACAAGACCGTTTCGGCGCATGCGGTGGAGGCGGCGTTGCGTATGGGCTGTATGCAGATTGCTATGGTCGGGCAGGATTTCAGTCTGGGTCCGTCAGGGATGCTGCATGCGGAGGGGGATCGCCGGGTCAGCGGGGCGGAACATCTGTTGGAGGTGCCCGCCAACGAGGGCGGTACCGTCTATGCCACGAAGGATTTGGCGGTGCTGCGTGAAGCACTGGAGGAGTATCTTGAAATCATTGAACGGGCGTTTTCGCAGGCGCCGGAAATGCCGCGTGTGGTGAATTGTACGGCAGGCGGCGCACTGATTCGGGGTGCCGAGCGGATGAGTTTGTCCGCCTTCATGACCGCGCTCCAATTTCCGGCCTCCGTTTCGCGTTGGAACTTGGAGAAGCGCGATGGAACGCACTGTGCGGAGGTCGCCCGCGTGATGCTGGAGGAGGCAGAAGAGCTGGTGAGGTTGACGGGGCGTGTGTTGGAGGTGGTCCGCCGGGTTACGATGGAACTGGAAAAGGAAGTGCCGGACATCGCGCTGCTTGATTCCGGGAAAGAGGCATTGCAGCAGTTGCTTTCCAGCGAGCGGGAATGGTGGGCGCGGCATGAAGAGTCGGTCTGGCTGACGCCGCTTCTGCGGCATGTCGAACGAATTTCTTCTGAAACGCCGGGCTTGATATCGGATGCCGAAGAACCTGCGGGCCAGTTGCACTATCTGGAGCGGTATTATCAGATGCTGCGCGATTTGAGCGAGGATGTGCGCGACGATCTGCGTGCGGCCACTAGTCAGACGAAGAGTTGTTATGCCGTTTCATCGCGGGACTCGGCCGTCTTCCCCGCCTTTAAAAAGCTGGGGGTAGCCTGCATCCGAGGCAGCAACCCGGGGCTGGCCGATTGGCTGGCGGCGCAGGAGGCGTTGCCGCTCACGGAGCGGTTTCGTTTTCGCTGGAAGAATCAGATGATCCCAGGCATGGAAGTGCGCGCCCAGGGAGGCGGGGATTTTGTCTCGGTGGCGGGCGAGTGGTCGATGATCGAGGACGCTCGGGAGGAAGCGAATGGGTTTTTTGCGGATTCGGAATTTGATCCGGCGCGGTTCGGCTTGGTGGTGATTGCGCCGTGCAACTGGATTCATGCATTGGAGATGTTGAGTTGCTATCCGACCATGCGACTGCTTGTGGTGGAGCCCTGGCTGGATGCGCTGTGCGAACAGATGCTGCACGGCTGCTTCCTGCATCGTCTGCCGCATGATGCCGTGGTGATCGGTGCGGATGAGCGGTTGCCGGGGTGGAAGGCGCGCTACCGCGAAGTGCTGTCGGCCTGGAAAACCAGAGGCATCACGCCCTGCTTTTTCACGCCGAAACGTGTGGCGCATTTCGAGGAATTGCGCGTACTCCATACGGAGTTGTAGAGAGAAGGGGCAACCGCAAATGAACGCAAATGAACGCAAATGGGTGGAGAATGATTTAGTATACAGGATTGCCGGGTGTGCGATGGTTGTACTGAATGAATTGGGGCACGGATTGCGCGAAAAGACGTATGAGCGGGCGTTGTGTATTGAGTTTGAGCATGAGAAAATGACGTTCAATCAGCAGCGTGTATATCCGGTTCTTTATCGAGGGAAGCATATAGATGATTACCAGCCTGATTTGGAAGTCGAAGGCAGGGTGATTGTGGAAGCAAAAACGGTTGAATCCATATCACATGAACATATCGGTCAAGTCATTAATTATCTCCGGATTACCGGTTTTGAGGCGGGGGTGATTCAAAATTTCAAGCATCCCAAATTGCAGTGGAAGAAAGTCGTGTTACAAGAGTGACAATAAGTAGGAACAACATGAATATTTGCGTCTATTTGCGTTCATTTGCGGTTGAATATAGTTCGGAGTTCATATGAAAACACTGGCAATCATACCCGCGCGTGGCGGCTCGAAGGGGATTCCGCGCAAGAATGTACTTCCTTTGGCGGGTAGGCCGTTGATTGCGTGGGCCATTGATGCGGCACGTATGGCGGGCCGCGTGGACCGGGTGGTGGTTTCGACGGATGATGCGGAAATCGCTGCCGTGGCCCGGCAATGGGGTGCGGAGGTGGTGCTGCGTCCTGCGGAGATTGCGGGCGATGCGGCATCGTCCGAAAGTGCGCTGCTGCATGTGTTGGAAACACTGCGGGCCACTGAAGGGTATGTGCCGGACGTGCTGGTGTTTCTTCAATGTACCTCGCCGCTCACTCGTGCAGAAGATATTGATGGTGCGGTGGAGCGCCTGCTGGAGAGCGGCGCGGATACGGCGCTGACTGTGACACCGTTTCATTATTTTCTTTGGCGTGAGGAGGGTACCGGACAGGTCGAGGGAATCAATCATGACAAGGCGGTCCGTCCGATGCGGCAGGAACGGGAGGCGCAGTATCTGGAAACGGGGGCGGTCTATGCGATGCGCGTGTCGGGCTTTCTGGAGGCGAAACACCGTTTTTTTGGGAAGACGGTGATGGTTGAGATGCCGCCGGAGCGGTGCCAGGAAATTGATGAACCGTCTGATTTTGTAGCGGCGGAGGTACGTTTGAGGGCGGTCGGACGGTCGCGCTGCGCGGAAGCCCTACCCGAACGCCTTGGCGCGGTGGTGTTTGATTTCGACGGAGTCTTCACGGATGATCGGGTGATGGTTGGCGAGGATGGGCGTGAATCGGTGCGCTGCTCTCGGAGTGATGGTATGGGGATTTCTCTGTTGCGTCGCGCCCGCCCGGAAATTCGCCTGCTGGTACTTTCTGCGGAAATCAATGGCGTGGTCTCGGCCCGATGCAAAAAACTCGGGATCGAATGCTTGCAGGGAATTGAGTACAAACCGGCTGCGTTGCAGGAGTGGTTGAGGGAGCAGGGAGTGGATGCCTCGGAGACGGTCTATGTGGGCAACGATGTGAATGATCTGGAGTGCATGGGGCTGGTCGGCTGCGGGTTGGCGGTGCGTGATGCCCATCCTGACGTGTTGGCTGCTGCAAGCGGTGTGCTGCCAGCCAGAGGGGGGCGCGGTGCGGTGCGGGCATTGACAGATATCATCTTGAAAAGGTAGGTTATGCGCCTGTGCCCGGTGTTCCGGGGCGACTGCACTGGATCGAAATGAGGGGGCATACGTGTACGACTGGCCGGAAAATCATCATGCCGTAAATAGCCGGGAGCAGCACTTGCAGGCGTTGCTAAGGCTTCGCTGTTTGCTGTGCAATCTCCCGGCGATTCGGTCGGGCCCGCTTTTGAAGCCAGTGCGCCTGCCTGAAGAAACGCCGGCGATTCTGTGTGATGCGGGGGCGTCTTTGGTTTCGCATTTGGACCTGCTGCGCGAACTTTCCGACAAGGCGTTGATTATTGCTACGGCCCGTGCGGCGCTGGTGATGCTGCAAGAAGGGGTGGTTCCGCGTATTGTCGTGGCCACGTCACCCTGGGCGGATAACCAGTGGAGCGCCACGGTGGCGCAGGAGCAGTCCAGCCTCTTTGCGCGGCCTGAAACAGACCCCGAGTTGGCCCGCCATTTCCCAAACATTCTCTGGATGGAATCGGTGCAGGAGGAGGTCCGGCAGTTGTCGAATCGTTTTGAACTACCGCTGTGTCCGATGAAAACGGAGGCCGTATGCGACGAGGACCTTCTGCCCTCGGTGGCATTGTCCTTGGGTTGCGGTCGTCTCGCGTTGCTTGGTTATGATTATTGCCTGGATGCCTATGGGCGGCTTTATCCCGAGAAGGAGCGGCCAGAAAACGAACCGGTTCTGGAGATACCCGGCGTGGATGGACGGACTGTGAAAACCACCCATTTGCTCAATGCACGACGCCTACATTTTCAGGAGGTTCTGCAGCGTGTGCGCCATGCCAAAGGGAGCACGGCCGTTGTCAACGCCGCTCGGCGGGGCGCACGTCTGGAGGGGACGGTGGCTCAGGCTTTGTCGGAATTCATGGCGGATGATTCTGCCTTTATTGCGCGTTCCCCTGTTTTGATTTCGGAAGAGGGCGGTGCTTCGTCGCGTCCGGAGGGCGTGCTGCTGGAGGAGCTTTCGCGGCTGCGCCAGGTCACGGCCTCGTTTATGAACCACATATCGCGGTCGGTCGGCGGACTAACCTATTTGAAGCAGGAACTTCAGAATATGCAGGGCTGCGGTCAGGTTTTGCTGGTGGAGGCGGCTTTGCTGCTTCAGCAGGCAGCGGATTCGCTCGAGGAGGAGGATGCGGAGGTCATGCGACGCTTTGCATGTGATCTTTCCGGCGAGATTGCGGCTGATCTGGAACTGGCCATGAAGCGGGTTTTCCACACCAAAGGGCTTGTTTCTTCGGGAGATGTGCATGTTTTCCCGAGCTTAAAGACGCTGAACACTTCATTGCTTGGGCGGAAGAACCCGGAGTTGGCGGGCTGGCTTCAGGAGGCTGGGCCTCGGGATTTGACCACGGACCTTGAATTACACTGGACGGCGCAGACTCATCCGGAAATCTATCTGCCCGAGCAGGGTGACCTGACACCGCTGACAGACCTCTGTGACCGTGCCGCACGGGCCGCTCAGGATGTCGATCGTTTTGTGGAACGCAATGCATTTGATCTTCAAAAGCATGGGCTGGTTCTTTTCGCGCCGGCGGACTGGTGTCATGCCGCCGCCTGGGCGGCGAAATATCCCGAAGCGGATGTCCTAGTTGTTGAACCGTGGGTTGTTTTACTTCAAGCCCAACTCGAGCGTGCCGACCTCTTGAGCGGCTATGCGAAAGACTGGTTGATTCTGGCCCTGGATACGCGTCTGCCCTCGTGGACGATTCGTTACTCGCAGCGCATCAATCAGTGGCGTGCGGAAAGCCGCTACCCGCTGTTTTTCATTCCACCGGCACTGCGAAAATTAAAGACGGTACGTGCCTGGTATGAAATGCTGACGGAAAAGTACGGCTGATCGAAAAGTGATCACGCCAATGGGGAAGAGAGAGGAAGAATTCACCACAAAGAGCGCACAGAGCTCACAGAAAGAGGGTGGGCCTACAAGGCACGAAGGGTGAGCGCGTCCTGGGATGGCGAGCGTCCCCGCGAGCCGTTGCGGAGAATGAGCAAGAGTGCGAGAGAAGAGAAATAAGGAATGAGCTGGAGAAAAGTAAAAGGACGTTGGGGACAAC
>CAZBEO010000132.1:0-8260 GCA_964490935.1 uncultured Verrucomicrobiota bacterium | reverse complement strand
ACACATACGAAAAAATGTGCAGGAAATGTTGGCCTATGTGCCGGGGGAACAACCCCGAAGTCCAGATGTCATCAAATTGAATACGAACGAGAACCCTTACCCGGCCACACCCTCCATACGGAGTGCGCTGGCGGAAATTTCGCCGGAGCAGTTGGCGAAATATCCCGATCCGGTCTCCGGGGAACTGCGCACTCTGCTGGCGGAACGACATGGCGTGGGATCGGCCCGGATTCTCGTGGGCAATGGGTCCGACGAAATTCTGGCGCTTTGTCTGCGTGCCTTTGTGGAGCGCGACGGCACCGTGGGCTATTTTGATCCGTCGTATTCGCTTTATCCGGTGTTGGCCCGCATAGAGGATGTGCGCGTGAAGCCGGTGGAGCTGGCGGAAGGATTTCAGTGGGCGATGCCGGAGGAGTATCAGGCCTCTCTTTTTTATCTGACCTATCCGAATGCTCCGACGGGTATTGCCTATAATCGAAACCTGATTCGCTCATTCTGTGAGCGGTTTGAAGGAGTGGTGCTGATCGACGAGGCCTATGTGGATTTTTCCGAAACGGATTGCATGGAGCTGGCCCGTGAATACGAAAACGTGCTGGTGGCTCGGACGTTTTCCAAGTCGTACTCGCTGGCGGGTATTCGTCTGGGCTATGTGGTGGGCTCCGCCGACCTGATCGGCGCACTCTACAAGGTGAAAGATTCCTATAACGTCAGTATGCTCACTCAACGGATCGGACTGGCGGCGCTGCGGGATGAGGCCTGTATGCAGGCCAACGTGAAAAAAGTGGTGGCCACACGCGAGCGGGTGACCCGAGAACTGCGTGCTCGGAATTTCGAGGTGACGGATTCGCAAGCCAATTTCCTCTGGGTCCGTCCCTCGAAGTCCTCGGCGGAATTGCTCTTTTCCGCGTTGAAATCTCACAACATTTACACCCGATATTTTCCTGGGCCGAAAACGGGAGAATGGCTGCGCATTTCCATTGGTGCCGATGCGCAGATGGATGCCTTGCTGCGTGTGATGGATGAAGTGATGGCCTCCGTCTGACCGGAAGCGGAGCGCCAGAAAACGGAAGAAGGGAAACAAGATGACGGCGGAGCAAACCGTTCAGTGCGCGATCTGTCCGAAGGCCTGTGTCATTGCGCCGGGACAGAGCGGCGAATGCCGCGTCCGCATCAATCTGGACGGCGTATTGACGGCTGTGACCTATGGTTTTCCCTGCGCGGTGCATGTGGACCCGGTGGAGAAAAAGCCCTTATTTCATTTTCTGCCGGGAAGCAGTATTCTTTCGCTGGCCACCGTGGGGTGCAACCTGCACTGCAAAAATTGCCAGAACTGGGAAATTTCTCAGATGAACCCCGAGCGAAGCCAGGCCTACAAGCTGCCGCCTGAGGAGGTTGTTGCGTTGGCCGAAAAGCAAAGGTGTGCATCGCTGGCCTTCACCTATACCGATCCGATTGTTTTCTATGAATACGCACTCGATACCTTCCGCTTGGCACGCGAACGCGGCATTAGAAATGTCCTGGTCACGGCGGGCTATGTCAATCCCGGCCCCTGGAAGGAACTCTGTGCGTGGACGGATGCGGCGAACATTGACCTGAAAGCCTTCTCCGATACCTTTTATCGCGAGGTCTGCAGCGCCACCCTGAATCCGATTCTGAGGGCGTTGGTTTTAGCCAAGGCCTCGGGCGTGGCGCTCGAGGTGACGAATCTGGTCATTCCCACGCTGAACGATTCCGATCGCATGCTGACGGACCTTTGCCGCTGGATTTTTAAAAACCTCGGTGCGGATACGCCGCTGCATTTCTCCCGCTTCTGGCCAAACTATCAAATGAAGAATCTGCCCCCCACTCCAGAGGGTACCATGCTGCGGGCACGCAGCATTGCCCACGCCGAGGGATTGCACTATGTTTACATAGGCAATGTGGCCTGCGAAAATGGCGCGACAACATTTTGTCCTGCCTGCGGCGAGTCGTTATTGGAGCGTCGCGGCTATCAGATCGTGCTCGACCGGATTACCGGCGGTGCCTGCCCTTCCTGCGGTAAAAAGATTGCAGGGGTGTGGCAATGACGCGGCGTGCTTTTATCAAACTTATGCTGGCGGCTCTAGCGGGGGTCTTTTTGCCTTTGTTCGGAGGTTCGAATGCATCCGGAGGTGAAGCTGGCCCTGCCCGCGCCTCTTCCCCGAAAACCTTTCCCGGGTTGGTTCTTCCACTTGATCCCGAAGAGGTCAGAAAACCGTCCAAATGGCTTGGATAAGGTTACTTGTTCCTCATGTACTCCATTCGTTGCTCTCGCCATTCGTTGGAAAAGCTTCTTTTTTTGCAAGGAATGAGCTGGAGAAAAATAAAAGGACGCTGAGGACAGCATCCCTCCCAAAATTCGCGATACTTGCGTGAAAAAGTCTTTCGCTCCTAGTTTTGGTAGCGTGGTGCTCTCCGAGCGCCACGAGGTGGTGGTGGTGTGACCGCTTGACCTCCCTCCGCTCGGCGAGCGGATGGCTACGCAAGAACGACGAGTGGGTGAGGTCAGCCACCAGGTGCATAAATTAATTTTGGTGGGCTATTTTGCGAAGCGACGTAGGAGCCCGACGGCGGCTTCCACTTGGGCGGTGGACATTTCGTGTATTTCGGTTTGGTGTCCGATGCTGTGGGGCATGGTAAGGGTAAGGTTTCCGCCGAGGTGTTCGCGGAAGTCAGCGAGGCCTTGCAGGATGCGAAGACTTCCTTGTGCGTTGCGCTCCTCGAGCAGGGACGTGTAGAGGGGCAGTCCGGCTTCATGGAGTGCCTGGAGAATGCGGTCGCGTTCGTTGGTGGTGAGGAGTCCGAGGTCGGCAGCGCAACAGGTGTCGATGGCGATGCCGACGGCCACGGCGAGGCCATGGCCAAAGGTCTGGTCGGAGAGGACTTCGATTCGATGGGCGGCCCAGTGTCCGAAGTCGAGTGGGCGGGCGACGCCGGTTTCGAAGGGATCGCCGCCGAGGCGTATATGGTCGAGATGCAACTCAGCGCAGCGCTGGATGAGTTCACGCATCCGGGGCAAGTCGCGATTTTTAAGTGCGGCGGCGTGGCGGCAGAGGAAGTCGAAGAAGTCGGCATCGCGAATGAGGGCGACTTTGAAGGCTTCGGCGATTCCACCGCGCCAGTATTTATCGGGCAGGGTGTTGAGAAGGTCGAAATCACAGAGTACGGCGAAGGGCGGGGCGAAGGCGCCGAGGAAATTTTTCTGGTTGTTTCGGTCGATTCCATTTTTGACGCCGACGGCGGCATCATTCTGGGCGAGGGTGGTGGAGGGGATGCGGATGAGGCGGAGTCCGCGATGGATCAGTGCGGCGGCGAGTCCGACGAGATCGAGAAAGCTGCCTCCGCCCACGGCGAGTATGAAGCTCTGGCGGCAGAGTCGAAAGTCGGGATGGCCGAGTAGTTGGAGAAGGTGATCGAGGGCGGCGGGGTCCTTTTTGATGGTTTCCCCGCCGTGGATCAGGAAGGGTTCGTGGACGAGCTGGAGTTGGTTTGGAAAGGCGCGAAGGTAGTCGGTGATGCGGGAGGGGAGTTGGGGTTGCGCTTCGGCGAGTCCCTGATCAATGAGGGGTAGAACACGATGCGTTCTGTTTTCGCGGAGTCGGTTGAATGTTTCGGCGAGCAGGGGGTGAGTGGGGTTGAAGAGATCGGTGGTGAAGTGAACGGGGTATTCAAAGGGCACGGTGAATTGCTGGTGATAGGAGAAGGTTTGGGATGATGGGGTGTTGGGCATGGGATGACCTGTCAGGATGGGCGGAGGAGATAGGCGAGGGCTTCGGCCAGTTCGATGGTGTCGGTTGGGGTGGTGTCGAGTGCGTTGGAGGCCCAGGCGATGGGGCGATCGGCGCGTCCATGCGAGCCTTTGATGCGGTACGGATCAAGGCTGATGGTGCCGGGGGGCCAGCCCCAGAAGAGTTCGCAGGGGTCGTAGCCGGGCTTGCTGTGAATATCCACGTGACAGGCGTAGTCGGGTGCCTCGCGGTTTTCATTCCACCAGGGATAGGCGAGCCAGGCGCCGGGCTTGGCGAGGAGTAGGGCGTCGGGGGCGGTATTGGCCGGTTCGGAGGAGGCCTGATGCAGGGAGAAAGGATGAACGGATTCGACGCCATCGAGCGCGGAGAGGAGTTCGAGTACGCGCGGGAGGTCGGAGGGTTTTCGGACGAAGACCTGGCCGACTTCGTGATCGGCGAGTACGAAGGCGGGGGAGTCGTAGAGGTCGGGGTAGAGTCGCCCGCGCACGCGGCGTGTTTTCAGGAGGTTGCTTTGGAGAAGGACGCGGTTTGGAAAGAGGGGACCGATGGTTATTTCGCCTATGGCGTAGTCGCCGAGAAGAAGGAGCCGATAGCCGTTATTTTCGGCGGCGTTGGTTATGATTTCGAGTTGTTGGAAAAGGTGGGTGAGGGCGCGACAGGCTTGTTTGGAGGAGGGACCGTGGCGCTGGAGGTCGTAGTCGAGGGTGGGCAGATAGGTGAGGCAGAGGTCGGGGGCGTAGGCGGGATTGGCGAGGACTTCGGCGGTGGCCTCGGCAATCCAGTCGCCCGCTTTGTGTGAGGCGAGTGGGCCCCAGTAGTGCATGAGGTTAAAGGGGCGCTTCAGGGATTGGGTGAGATGAGGATAAAGACCGTCCGGTTTGCTGTAGCAGTCCTGAATCATTCCGCCGTGATGTTTGTGAATGGGAGCGGGGGAGAGGATGAAGTCGGCGGCTTCTCCGAGGCTTTGTTGCCAGAATAGTAGGGCGACGGTCCGGTTCTGTGCGCGAAAATCCTCCCAGATGCGCGCGGGAGAAATGAGGTTGGCGGACTGCTCCCAGAAGGCGGGTTTTCGGGTGGCTCGGTTGAAGAAGCCGTTCATGAGAAGTCCGTGGCTTTCGGGCGAAAGGGCGGTGCGCAGGGAAGCCTGAAAAGGACAGGTCAGGGCGGGGAAGATGGGGGCGGCGGAATGAAACGCCATTCCCCCGAGTGCGGTTATACCGGCGCGGTGGACGAGGTCTGCGCCGAGCGCGGCAACTTGCACCACAAGAAGTTTATCTTTCATGCGCGTATTCCTCGTGAGTCACGTTGCGCCTTCGGCTTTCAACTTTTCCGCAGAGAGGATAAGCAGCCCCAGGCCACACCGGCCAGCAGGCCGACCGTATGCACCATGTTGGCCATGCTGCCAATCACGCCGAAAAAGCCAAGGACCAACCAGGCGAGCATCATGGTGACGGTGGTGGGGTGCAGAAACATTTTTTCTTCGGGCGCAAAGCGGCTTTTCATCCAGATGTAGCCGAGCATGGCATAGACGACGCCGGACATGCCGCCGAAAAGGGGGCCGGAAAAGGCGTATTGCGCGAGGTTGGAGGGGATGGCCACGGCAATGATGAAGAGCACGAGAAAGGTCGAACCTTTTTTTCGTTCGAGCATCGAACCCATATCGAAGAGCCAGAGCATGTTGAATAGAATGTGGAGGACACTGAAGTGGACGAAAATGGGGGTAACCAGGCGCCAAAGTTGGCCATTGCGCACCTCAAGGAGGGAGTTCCACCAGGGAACACCTGGGCTGGGCACATAGGCGCTTATGAGGAGGTGATTTAGAAAGGCGGTTTTTTTGCCCATGTCGGAAAGCATGAAAACGGTAACGCAGAGAATGATGATGGTCAGGGTGACGTGACCGGCGGCTGAAACGCGGGCACGCCGGCGGCGAAAGGATTCGGCCCGTTTTGTGCTGCGAATGTTTCGGTCTTCGTTGCGTTGCCGACGGGCGCCGGTGGCGGCTCCTTCCAGGAAGACCGGGTCCTGCGGATTGCTTGCAAAGCGGGCGAGTAGGGATTCGGCTTCGGCCAGATGGTCTTCGGAATGGACCCAAATGGTATGGGAATCCGTGTCGGCGTCTTCCCACTCATTGGCAATACCTTTGGAGTGAAGAAAGAGCGAAAAGCGCTCGGCGTTCTGTTTCCCGACCAATGTTCCAATAATTCGCATAATTTGCCTTCGTCCGGTTGTTGGGCGTAAGAGCCGGTCAGGCGGTTTGAGGCGGAGTCCATTCGCGCACAACCTTTTTCTTGTAAAACCGGTCCCGATATGTAACCTGCCAGCGATGAGGATGCAACGGTTTTTCGTCACGGTCTTTGGAGTCAGGTGAGCATGGAATCTATTCAGGTTTTCAAGAAGCTGGAAACGGTCAATGATTTGCCGACGCTGCCGGTCATTATCGACAAGCTGCGCGAGGCGATACGCAATCCGCGCTCGGATGCGGCCAAGGTGGCTTCGATTATTGAAGACGATCCGGCGATGATGGCGAAGATTCTAAAGGTGGTGAATTCGGCGCTGTATGGGGGTGCTTCGGGCCAGATTGATTCGTTGAAGCTGGCGATTTCGCGCATGGGGTTCAACGCGGTGAACAATTTGGCTATCTCGACGAGCGTTTTCAAGGCGTTCGGGGTATCGGGTGGCGGGTTTGATCATAAGGAATTCTGGCGGCACTGCGTATCGGTCGGGATAGCGGCTTGTGCAGTGATGCAGGCGTGCAAGCCTCATTTGAAATGCCGCTATGAGAAGGAATTTCTGCATCTCACGGGGTTGATTCATGATGTGGGCAAGCTGGTGTTCGCTCAGTATTTTCATGATGAGTTCATGCAGGCTATTGAGTTAAGTAAGACGGATAAAATCACCCTGGTTCAGGCGGAATACAAGGTGTTCGGGACGGATCACGCGGCGGTGGGAGCGTGGCTTGCGAAGCGATGGAAAATTTCCGAACCGATGGTTGAAGCCATTCTCTGGCATCACAATCCATCGCGGGCCAAAGCGGAGCATCAGGAGCTGGTGCGCATTTGCGAGGTGTCGAATTATATCTGCAATTTCCGGATGATCGGCAACAGCGGCGATGCGGCGGCACCGAAGTGTTCCGCCGAGACCTGGCAGGCACTCAAGCTGGGCGAAGAAGATTATTACGCCATTATGGATGTGATTGTGGCTGAATCCGATAAGTCGGAAGTGCTTCTTTCCCTGCTCTAGGTCAAAAAAAAGCCCCGGCTTGCGCCGGGGCATGATCAGACGGGGCGGAATCAACCTTCGTTGATGGCGTCCACCGGGCATTCAGCGGCACAGGCACCGCAATCGATGCAGGTATCCGCATCGATGGTGTACTTTGGATCGCCTTCGCTGATGGCCTCGACCGGGCAAACTTCTTTGCAACTTCCGCACATGGTGCATTTATCCGTGATTACATAAGCCATTTCTTATCCTCCTGTTTGGTTTAAATGACGGGGGTGAGAATAACGCTGCAGAAGAATTCTTCAAGCGGATTGTTTTAAAAATATCGTGGGTTTGTGCGGCTCACTTTGTGAAGTGGATATTGGTAAAAGGTGCCTCGGTTGCGTAGTGGGTGTCGTGGCTGCATGCGGCAAGTCCCAGGCGGCATGGGCCGTTGAAATCGGGGGAGAGTTTGAATTTTCGGGTGATTTTTTTTCCATCGGTCGAGGAGCAGGTAACCTGGGCCAGGTTGCCTTTCCGCAGCAAGGTAAACTGGATGGGAAAACTCAGTTTTTTCAGACTGATCTGTTCCATGACGGTTCCCTTTTCCGCGCGCCACCCAATGGCGACTGCCCCGTTTGGAAATGCGGCAATCAGGAGATGGGCGGCGTCGGGTTCGCTTGAAGCGCGGAGCATGAGGCCGGCCTTGGCATACTGGTGGGTTTCGGAAACGCTGTGAAGGGTGGCCGAGAGGGCGGCATTGTCGCCTGCCGGGCGGGAGAGATAATAGAAGGAGTCGCCTTTTTCCCAGATATCCACGCCGGAGCCATAGAGATGGATAGCGTCCGGGGCGATGATTCTCTGTCCTCCTCGGGATCGCGGCCCGATGGTTTCCGACTTCCAGTCCAACGGCAGGACGTCCATTTGGGGTGGGGCCAGAAGAAGCGGGGTGATTTCAGGCAGTTCGAGGGGCGGTGGGAATTCAGCCTGAATGGCGGAGAGTAGGCCTTGGTTTTCGATGTATTCCATGGTGCCGAACCATTCAAAAAGTGCTTCGATTTCCTCTAGGTCGGAATCGGTCATGTTAACCAGCGGCATGGGCCTGCGATTGGAGACGATGCCCCAGGAGTTATCCTTTTCGCCACCGGATCGTTTCAGGATTTTATAGCTCCACATGGTGGCGGCCCATCCATGCTGATTGTAAAGATCGTAATAATACCGCATGAGTGCTCCGCCCCCGAGGCGTTGGAAGACCGTTTGGAATTCACCCACCAGAAACGGGACACCCAGGGATT
>CAZBEO010000131.1:0-8271 GCA_964490935.1 uncultured Verrucomicrobiota bacterium | reverse complement strand
AAAAATACTGGGGAAAATACCTTTTAACTACGAAATGCGCGAAAGGCCGCGAAAAAAAGAGGAAATGCAATGGGTAGCCACAAAAAACCTCAAAACGCACAAAAAAAGAAGGCACGGAGAAGAATGTAGACAGGATGAACAGAAAAAACTGGATTTTCAGTAGAGTAGAGAGTGACGGGCGGCTGTGGTTGTCCACGCCTTTCCCGCCACTCCCCCTCATCGAACCGGACGTGCAGTTTTCCCGCATCCGGCTCTCCTGTAAACCTATGGTCATAGTTGCTTGAGCCCCAGTTGTTGAAGGTATTGGTAGTGGCTGATTCCTTTTGGTCGATGATATTTACGCTGACTTCGACGGTTCAGATGAGTGATCATACGTTGGCGGGCGTAGTGGCAAAGGTCACGAAAAGCCTTGCGGGGATAGCCGTAGCCGAAGTAGTTACCCCAGCCCGTCAGGAAGACGTTAAGATCATTAACCACGTCTACTGCTGGCTTGAAGCATTTCTCCGGCCCGGTCCTTTCCCGTATGGCCGTGCGTGCCTTTTTCAACGCTTTCTTTGATGGGGTTACATTCAAGTAAGTTTGATCGCGGCCATATCGGTCGCGGTCAAACCGAAAGGTGTACCCCAGAAAGTCGAGTCCCTCCGCTTGCCGTAGCCTGACCACCTTGGTCTTCTCTCTGTTCAGAGTCAGACCCAGCCAGTCTTCAATCTGCATTCTTACCCATTCGTCTATTCGGGCTCCTTGAAAACGGGCCAGAATCACGAAGTCGTCGGCATAGCGTACCAGCCGGGCATTAGCCCAGTGCCGGGGTCCGCTTTGCTGATGAAACATCCTATCGAACCCGTGCAGGTCGTACACTTCCACCCGCCCGTCTTTGAGGTTCTCCCGGATCACCTCCAGCGCATCGGCTGCTTTGCGACCCGGACGGAATCCATGAGAACACTCAAGGAAATCCGCCTCAAAAATAGGCTCCAATATCAACGTCACCGCCATCTGGACCACACGATCTTTCAGTGTGGGGATGCCCAGTGGGCGTTTCTTCCCGTCGGCCTTGGGGATATTACACCCGTTTCACCGGGCTGGCGCGATAGCTTTTGGTTTGGAGTTCTGACTGAATCTCATGAGGAAATTCGGCCACTCCGTTTTCCCTGTTCAGGATGGCCTCCGCTTTCTGCCCGTCTATCCCTGCGGCTTTCCCGTGCCGTCCGACTCCCTGCCTGCGTTCCTCCCACAGACAGAGCCTCTCAGGTTCCGCGACTTATCTTTCCTCACGCGCCATCTCCAGTCACCCCGGAGAGCCCAGCGAATGCACTTGAATATTACTTCATCACTGGTGGCAGGCTTCAGCCTTTTCGGCAGCTTGGCCGCTCTCAAATGGTGTAACGAGGCCGAATCGAGTTCACTTACGTTACGGCTCATGAGTTCGCGCAGGCGAGCTTCGGCTTGGGGATTACTCCTTTCACCGCCGCATGGGCTACATGTGGTATATTCAATTCACATGTTCATCACCTTTCAGATGAATAGATAAGTCCGATTTATCCTGACGCACCTAAAAGCGCGAAATGACGTGAAACAGAAAAATCACGGATTCTGTATCAGCAACCGCCAGAACCCCGAGGCATCATCCGTATGATTCGTAATCGACAGGACAGCATCCCTACCGGGCAGATTGCTGTATACCGGCACCCATAACGCCTCATCCAACCGCTGCTTGTGGAAGAGACCATATACCCGGGCACTATGTGCATAGAATTCAAACACCACTTCGCGGCCCTCGTTTACCCCGCCAAGCAGAATCGGAAACGAGTCGGCATCGGTCGGACTGGTCAGCGCAATGTATTCCTCCAAGTTGCTTACCCCATCCCCATCCGCATCCTGATCCGCATCCGATCCCCCGGAGTTTAGTCCATACAAGTCCTCCCACTCATCCGGCATGCCATCGTTATCGCTATCCTCTGCGATCAAGGTAATCACGCACACATGGGTCGGCTCATCCGACGAGAGCGTCAACGCCCGTACCGCTACCTCTTCTCCGGCCAGACGGACGGAAATTTCATAGCTGCCGTGAAATCCGCTTACAGCATAAATACCCGATGAATCCGTCGCTCCGTTTGTCCGTGTGGTCCACTCATCCCGCAATTCCTCATATTTGCGTCCGGCGGCATTCAGCGTCCAATCACCATTCACAATCGCCGCATCCGCCCCACGCCAATGATTGCTCGCCCAGAAGCCCCACATGAGTATCCCCTCCACTGCGGGATGACTGAACGCCGCCCGATAGAATATTTCCAACTGCCTCGCACGAATCAGTTCATCGCGATTCGCAATATCAAATTCACTGCACCATACCGGCAAACCAAGCGAACCGAGTTGATCCAGACGATTTAGCATCGAATAGGGATTCAACTCCCACATGTGACACTGTGCGCCGATGCCACCGATGTCCGCTCCGTCATCGATCAGCCCTTGAATCTGGGTCACATAGCTGTCCGTATCCGAAAACGATACCACCCCGTAATCATTCACAAACATCTTCACGTCGGCATCCTGTTCTCGGACCTTGTCAAACATCCACTTACGAACGGTATTCCCGAAGATGTTGGAATAAAACGTGCCGTGCAGCATTTCGTTGTTCACATCCCAATGCTCAAAATCGCTGCTGTAGCGCGACACCACCGATTCAACGTGATTCGACATTTTCGCATAGAGCTGAGCCGGAGATGCGGCCAGATCCTGCACCCATTCCTGTATATAATTCTGCACCTCCCAGTATACGCAATGCCCGCGCATCCGGATGCCGTGGTCCCGGCAAAACTGCGCCATCTCATCTGGACGGGTAAACGAACGGGCATCCTCCGTGGGTTCAATCTCGCTCCACTTCGTTTCATTCTCAAACACGGCCCATTCAAAATGATTGGTAAAAAAGGAAGCATACTCCGGCGTATCCAGCACGTAGTAACTCATGGCTGAGCCGAATCCAAACGCATGGTTTTTCTGCATCACCTCGACGGTCGCGTTGCTCACCGGATTGCCCAGCCCATCCACCACCACCACATGCAGTTCACTCTTGCGGATTTTTTCGATGCGCTCATTGGCCTCTATCTCCCAGTCGCCGCTGCCCTGCACCATGGCATCATCCACGTAATACTCCACCCCCGGGGCCGGCCCCTCAATATAGATGTTAATACCATTTAAAAACCCCACGTACTCGTTGGTATAAAAACCAGCCAACTGCACCCACCCGGTACCGATCACGTTGGTCTCGCAGAGGTGAGCATAGCTATCCACTCCGTCCACCCTACTCTTAATGGTGAGCGTGAAGGACGCCTCGTTAGTGTTTTTCAACTTAACCCACACACTGTTCGAATAGCTGTTGCCCTTCGCCATCGTGTTATACAAATCATGAATCGGCCCCTGCCAATATGATTCACGATTCGAAACCAACAGGGCTTTGGAACCCGTGCGAACCTCCTCGCTGCTCGCCTCCAGACTGACTCCATCATACCCGTACCAATATTCCGTCCCTTCTTCGAAACCCGGATTCAGCAACAAATTGTCATCCGGCACCGGCGGCTCTCCCGTACAATGGATAACCATATAATCTACATACAACATTTCGAGTTTTTTCAAATTCTTAGTCACCTGGTCTGAATCTCGAACAGCGACAAAAACAATGCCCCGCGTACCCGGAGGCAGAGCGTAGGTTTGTGCCACACCGGTGTCTGTCGGGTTGCTCACCGTGAGCATATCGGTAAAAGAGGAGCCGTCTGTGGAATACGAAAAAATGAAATTTTCGTTATCTCCAGCATCATCACGGTGCGCCTCCACACCAAAAGTTACCGTATCACCACCCGTCACATAAAAGGTCCAGCGATGATCCGCCAGCGTTCGATTCGCCACTTTTATTTCCGTAATGGTCTGATACTGATTGTCGCTGGTCCAGGTATCCTCATACGTCCCTGAAACCTCCCCGCGAATATATATTTCACCGGAAGCCGAATCGGTTGTGTCCCCATAACATACCGCAGAGGTGAGCAGCAGAACCCCCACTGACAACACCCGCATCCAAAACGTGGTCTCGGTCCCATTGGCGTGCATAAACAGCCCTTTCAATATATGTTTCGTAGGATACCAATATAGATTGGAACATATTTTTTGTTTAATCTTATTAGAAAAGGGTTTTCTTCCAACGTAATTCCGTCTACACCATCTGCAAAGCAAACCGAAAAAAGGACCGCGTGAGGATTTCATTATGACCAACCAAAATCGCCCACTTTATGACTGCGACACCGCGCCCTACTGGTGCTCCGATGAGGCCTACATGGATTCCGCTCGCACGTTCGGACGCTTCATCGAAAACGGCAACGCTTATGAAATCACTGACCGAAACACCCCGCGCCCCTGGTTGAATTATCTGTGCAACGACCGTTTCGGCTCCGTGATTTCCAACGATGGACTCGGCTTCACCTGGTACAAAACCACCCTCCTGCGCGTCACCAAATACGAACATCCCATTGATTATCTGCCGCGTGATTTTCAGGATGGACGAATCGTGCTGATAGAAGACACCGAAACCGGCGAAACCTGGAACGCCTTCCAGGATGCGGCAGACATACGCTGCACCCATCGTCCGGGACACACCGTGATTGAAGCAACTCATCAAGGTATTTCCGTATCCATGACTATCTTTGTCCCGCTCGACGACAGCGCGGAATGCTGGATGATTTCCATCGCCAATCAGTCCGACACGCCCAGAAAACTCCGCGTCACCACCCGGCAGGTCTGGACGTTCTCTAAGTTCGGCATCCACACCGCCGAGGAAGGTATCCCCTATCTTTCTACGCCCGGCAAAGAGTTGACGGTTCAGATCCTCGATAAAGGGCTGTTCGCCGCGACCCGCAATGCAGAACTTCCCATCCCGTTGGCAGGACTCTTTTGGTCGCCGCAAGCTATACAAGCCACCTGCACGGACGACGTCGTCCCGCACCGGGACGGACGCACCTTCTACTTCAAACAGTGTGCCATCACCGCAGAGGTCAACCTGCCCGCCGGGAAAACCGCCGATTTCGACATCCTCGCCGCTGCCGATGAAAACGCTGAGCGATGCCGAGCGCTCGCATCAAAATATACGAGCCATGCCGCCTTCGTCGCCGAAAGCGATCAGGTCACCCGCTTTTGGAATGATCTCCTCGAGTATCCCTCCTGCCGCATCCCCGATCCAAACATACAGATGTTCCTCAATACTTGGCTGAAAAATCAGCTCTTTCTCACATTCCGCTACGTCCGCTCCGGCTACATCGGGTATCGCGATACGTTGCAGGATGCCTGGGGTTACCTGTTGATCGAGCCCGACAAAGCCCGTGCCCAGTTCCTCCGTACGCTGGCTCACATGCAGCGCGACGGCTCCTGCCCACGCAATTATCCACCGTACAAGGATCAACCCGACCTGCGCCGATTCATGGATTCTGGAACTTGGATTCCCATGACCCTTCTCGCCTATATTCAGGAAACCGGCGACACCGCCCTCCTGGATGAAACCATCCCCTACCTCGATGGCGGGACCCCCGAATCCGTGGAAGCCCACGTATGGAAGGCCCTCGAACTCCTTTACCACACCCGCGGCCAGTTCGGCCTCTGCAAAACCGGCGACGGCGATTGGAACGACGCCCTAGAAGGCATCAGCAAATCCGGCGATGCCGTTTCCGCCTGGCTGACCATGGCCCTCTTTCACGCCCAGAACCTGATGATCGATCTCTATACCCGCATCGGACACACCAACAAGTCCGACATTCTGCGCGAACGCTCCGCCACGCTGCGCAACGCCCTGCACCATCACGCCTGGGATGGCGAATGGTATCTCTACGGCTACACCGGCTCCGGCAAGCCCATCGGTTCGCACAAAAACACGGAAGGCATCATCCACCTCAACGCACAGACCTGGGCCATCTTCACCGGGCTCGCCACCGAAGATCAAACTCGGCAAATCCAGACCTCTGTGAAAAAACATCTTGATACCGACCTAGGCCCGGCCCTGCTGGCGCCGCCGTATGTTCACGAAGCCGCCGAAGTCGGGCGCATCGCCAAATTGGAACCCGGCACCTTCGAAAACGGCTCCATCTATCAACACGCTGTCACCTTCCAGCTCTTCGCCGACCTGGCATCCGGACGTTACGACGAAGCCGCCGACACCTTTGCCCGCCTGCTCCCCACCAATCCCGCCAACTTCGATGCACGCCGCACCAGCGAACCCTACTGCATGGGCAACTACTACTGCGGACCAACCCATCCACGCTACGGCCAGAACTTTTTCACCTGGTTCACCGGCAATCCGGCCTGGCTTCTACGGGCCGGGTTCGATGAAATGCTCGGCGTCAAAGCGGAATTCGATGGACTCCGCATCGATCCGAAGGTGCCTGCCTCCTGGAAAGAGTATGAAGTCACCCGCCGCTTCCGGGGCTGCGTCTATCATCTCTTCTTTCAGCGGGCAGAAGACCCGGAGGAACGCCGAATGCTGCTCGATGGAAAACGTGTTGCAGGCAACCTGCTGCCCATCTGCAAAACACCGCAGACCCGTGTGGACGTCTATTTCTAGCAGGCTGCCGGGCTTTGGCCCGCCATTCTGCTAGTCAACAACTGCGATTACACTGTTGTGTCTTGGAAGAATCGACTTGAGCAGATGGAGGCAGAAACCGGAAGCCGGAAGTCAAAAGGAGTAGAGAGCGTCGGGTATCGACGCCTTGCGGCGAGATGGTTGAACGGATGCTGAAAGATGCTAAGCTTCCGAGAATTAAAATCTAGGCGGAAATCTTTTTTCCCCATCTTGACTTGCGGGGGAAAAGAGGTACATTACCGACTCTTTCTTTCTGAAAGAGGGACTGCCTGATGGTGTAATGGTAGCACAAGCGGCTCTGGACCGCTTAGCCTAGGTTCGAATCCTAGTCAGGCAACCACTCTAGATTTTTCATTCGTTATCCTGAATCGCCATGGTGATTCGATCCAACGCGGATTGGATAACAACCATTTCCTGCTTAATGGTTTTCAGGCATTCCAAGTTCTCTACGCGCAGTTTCTCGAGATAATCCCGCCGCTTACTGACAGCCTCGATCGCCTGCATCTGATCGCGGACTTTCTGCTGGGAGGCGGCCAGCGCTTCTGCATAGTCCATAGAAGCCGGGGCCTGTTCAATCGCCTCTTCCAAGGCGACCTCATCTTCTTCAGGAAAGGGCACCTGAATGCGTGACTCACAATCAGGGCAGGTGATCATCAAACCGGTGCCGCGCGGATCAATAGCCAAACTCTTCCCGCACTCCGGACAATCAAAGATAATATCGCCTTCCTGAAACTCTCCTGACAACTGTACCGACGCATCATCTGCCATAATTATTCTCCCTTAGAACATTCTGTAGATAGGCTTTTTCCGCCTGTTTGGCAAACATATAATCCCACCGATTCCTCCACAAATAAACGAGAGGATCACTGGACGCCGCCGGCAGGACGGGCTATAATCGCCCCGTTTGGAAAATCCATTCCGAACAAGCATTATAAGGAGATATCGAAATGATTCGCACAGGTATTTTTCTGCTGTTTGTCGGTGTTTTAGTGAGTGCCCTGTTTCTCGGATGCGACTCTGGCTCGGGCTCCGACGACGGCCCCTACTCTTCCTACGTGTTCATCAGTGACACAGATCAGCGGTTGCAGGTTTATCGGGACGGCGGAACCGACTGGAAAGGGTCCGACTCCTTTCAGCTCACGGACCGAGGCGATGAACACACCGTGGAACTGGAAGAAACCGGCGATATCAAATACGGCTACGCCGTTCTGGATCGTGGCGATGTGAACACCGAGACCATCGGCAATCAGATTTTCTTCCGCTAGCAATCCGTCAAGCGTTGGGTTTTGACAAGGCAACGGGTGTCATAAAGCACAAGTATTTCGACTCTCTTCAGGGCGTGGCGACGGATTGCTCCAGGCAAACAGTAGTTTGCCGGGAATTCGGGTTCGATTAGGCCAAGACACCACAGCGTACCCGCTGTGGTTGACGAACAAAATGACGGGCCACAAGCCCGTCATTTTGTTCGTGTTAGTGGGCGATCGGACGGAACTTGATGCGGTGCGGGCGATCGGCCTCGTCGCCCAGTGTCTCGCGCCGCCAGGCATGGAAGGCCTGATAGTTCCCCTCGAACCAGAGGACTTCACTATTGCCCTCGAAGGCGAGGATATGGGTGGCTATGCGGTCCAGAAACCAGCGGTCATGGCTGATCACCACAGCGC
>CAZBEO010000130.1:0-8426 GCA_964490935.1 uncultured Verrucomicrobiota bacterium | reverse complement strand
AAGCTTTGTTTGAGGGCCTGGGGTGGAAGATCTGCCAGCTCTCCGCAACCATTGATGGCGCCAGCCGTGGACGAGGCGTCAAAATCACCCAGCTCGGCGCATCCCGGCAGATAGTCCAGGTGGTAGTGTGCCATTGTGTTGCTGATGGAGGCGTAGAGTGCGGCGCGCAGGGCTGCTTCTTCGTGCTGCATCCACGGGATGCGGGAGTCGTCCCCCAGCGCCCGTGCGAGGACGATGCCGTCCTTCCAGCCTTTGAGCGCCCAGAAGTTGTCCCAGTAGGAATGATTGCCCGGTTCGGGATAGTAGCCTTCGTGGCTGACGGATTTTGGGAGGATGCCGTAATAGCGTTGTTCGCCGGGCTGCTGCAGATAGTCAGCGCGTTCCTCGCTGCGGCGCAGTTCTTCCAGACAGGTCAGTGCCCGTAGGGTATTGGTCCACTGGGTCTGGAGAAATTCCATATCGCCGGTGGCATCATAATAGTTGCAGAGCAGGGCCACCCATTCGCCCTGACTGTCAAACTCCTTCACCGGATTGACTTCATTTCGATTATGAATGACGATCGCCGGAACGCGCCCATCCTCGAACTGATAGCCGCCGTACCAAGCGATAAACTCCCGGACTTCGTTGGTGAATCCAAGGCGCAACAGGGCACGTCCGGTGCCGGTGGCATCGCGAATCCAGGAGGCTTCATAGGATCGGGAACCGGGTTGAATGGCGGGGCCGTCACGATTAATCAGGATATACGCGAGATTGGCCTTCAGGGTAAGCAACACGTCCTCCGGGGCGGCTGCAAGCGGCGGGATGTTCAGCCGTTCGCGCCAGTAGGTCATGCAGGCGCGTGCGGTTTCTGCCGGATTTTTGGCGTGCACACTGGCCGCATGAAGCGGCAGCGCGATGGTCACGGTTTTCACGGCGTGTGGTTCGAGGCGAAACGAATAGGCAAGAGCGCCCGAGGCCTGGCCCTGCGGATGATGGAGACTGGTGCGTTGAGGGAACTCTCCCGCGAGCAGCGCGTGAACAATATCGCCCTCTTCCGGCTCGGACACACCGAAGGCCGAAGGCTCATCATAGGGGACCACCCGATATTCATTGGCCTGGATGCTTCCATCCGGATTGCGGGCCATTCGGTCAATCCGATTCAGACCGCCCCATTGCCAGGGCGGATTCACTTCGTATGGGCGCAGGGCCAGATAGAGCGTTCCGCTCAGCGTTTGGGTGGATGTATTCCGGAGGCGATAGGCCACATAGGTGCTTGAAGCGCCCGGAGGACCCCAGGCCCAAGCGTCTACATTCATCTGAAAGGAAGGATGACGCCAACTTACGCGCGGCATCGGCAGAAAGCTATCGTGCAGCGATTGATCGAGGCGTACGTCGCGTGCTGTGATGAGTTGATCTTCCAGGCGCACAAAGGGCGTGATGGAGAAACTCTTGTAGATCTCGACATCGCCATCCTCTGCGAAGAGACTTTCCTTGGTGTCCTCTTCAGCGCCCACCACGGTCCAGTAGCGCTGGCGTTGCGTGAGCCAGGGCGGATAACATCCAGCCGGGGTGAGGCGCGCCTCTAGCGTAAAGGCGTTCATCGGATGCTCCCGTCGCAGTTCAATTATGCTTTTCCGATAAAGCGCGTCGCTTCCCGCAATCAGAATACCGTTCAGTGTCGGCGGGGTGTTTGTTCCCTCGCACTGCACCTCGAAACGGTTGTATTCCCCGAATTTCAAATGGGGTTTCAGCGGGAGTTGCCGGGAGGTATTTGGGCTGGAGCAGATCACTTGGCCATTCACTGAAAGCGTGCATGCGGATGGAAGGTTATTCAGTTGAATAAATGGGGTCTCGTTCGACCACACCTCCGGGATGAAATATTCGGCGGCACCGTGGACAAAGGGATCGGCAAACCAATGCGGCGATTGGTGGACGCCCCAGGGCGCGTCCGGCGTTTTCAAATCCATCTCGAAGAGAGAATATCCGAAGTTGGTGCCCCTCCGCGTGCAATACAGACGGATATAGCGTGCGGCCTGCCGGGGAAAGGACAGATTGTCGCGCCCGCCTTTTCCTTCGCGCATGTCGACTACGGTCCGCCAAGTGGTTCCATCGTCTGAAAGCATCAGTTGATACTCGGAGGCAAAGGCCGTCTCCCAGTCAATCAACACCCCTGTCAGCTCCACGGATCGTCCAAGATCAATCTGTATCCATTGCGGATCGTGTGCCTCGGAGGCCCAGCGCGTCTGCCAATTGCCGTCGATGGCGGACGATGCCGGATGCTCTGCGAATTCCGAAGACGCCCGAATCGAAATCGTATCCGCCGGGCCGGATTGCGCCTGAACCAGCCCGGCGAGAAAGGTTGAAATGCATATGCGTGCCACCCGTTTCATGCCGACCAATCTAGGGCATTTGTTCTCTTCGGTCCACCGTATTTCTCCATGCCAAAAAACATCCGACCGTCCCAAGCGAAAGGGAAAAATTACAATCGATGGCTTCCTGTTCGGTAAAAGCGTTGAAGTTTTCCGTTGATCCCTGTATTTTGCCTGAGCTTTTACTCTATACGAAGTGAAGGTTGTTGCTGATGAGATATGAAATACTTAGGAGCCATTTATAAAGCCGCCTGGATTACGTTGGTAATTCTCTTTCTGGTTGGCATTGCCTGCATGTTCTGGCCGCAGTTTGAACAGTACCGCGAATTCAAACGGCGCGAGGCACGGCTGGCCCGCGAAATTCAGCTCGAAGAGGAAATTATCAAGACCATCAAAACCTGGCAGGAACGCTTCCCGTCCGACGCACGATTCGTCGAACAGATCGCCCACGAAATGGGCATGGCTAAAACCAACGAAATCATCTTCACCTTCATCGAAGAAAATCCGCAGCCCTCCTCGGGCAACACACTACGTCCCTGACAGGCCTTGCCGGGCCTGTCAGTCAACCACAGCGGATATGCTGTGGCGTCTTGAATGTAGCGTGGACTTCCAGTCCGCGATCTTTGCCCATCTACTTCTTCATGCCTTGCGCGAGACGTTTTTCTTCGCTGGACGGCGCGTGGCTCACGCGCCTAGGCGTCAGGGCCTGACGCCCTCCACTTGCTGAACCCATTCCTCTTCGGCCCGGGGTTTTCAATACAGATCGAACCGGGCAAGACGACCTTCGAGCCCGCCATTGAACAGCGGCCATTTGCCGGAGGTGCGCAGACCGATAGATTTGAGCAGCGCCCGCTCGCCAAAGAAAACATAGGCAGTCGATCCCGTGCAGCGCTGCTTGAGGAAGTCGCCGAGTTCCTTCACGAAGGCGGGCATGTCTGTATTTTTTTCGAGCCGTATACCGTAAGGCGGGTTGCAGATCAGCGTTGTATTTTCCAGCGCTTTTATCTCGCGGTAATCTCGGCGCACCAGGGCCACGTTCTTTCCGCCGGGGAGACCGGCCAGGTTGGCCCGCGCCGCGCGCAGGGCATCATTTGAGAGGTCCGACCCGGCAATCAGACCCTCCGGCAAGGGGCGAATTTGCCGATCGCAGGCCGATTTTACCTGGTTCCAAACCGCTTCATCGTACTCGGGGAGAAGTCGAAACCCCATGGGTGGATTCAGGTAGCCCGCCGGTATTCTGCACCAGCTCATAAGCGCCTCGGTCAACAAGGTGCCCGAACCGCAGAATGGGTCCAACAGCGGACGCTCACCCGCCCAGCCGGAAAGACGGACGATGGCCGCCGCAAGTGTTTCCTGAAGAGGCGCCTCCACCGATTCCACCCGGTAGCCGCGCCGATGCAGCGCCCGCCCGGAGGTGTCCAGTGCAATCGAGGCCTTGTCTCGATCGATGCGCAAATGAATCCAGAGGTCCGGATTCTTTGTATCCACCGAGGGGCGGATGCCGGTCGCATCGCGAAAGGTATCGACAATGGCGTCTTTCAGGCGCTGCCCGGCAAATTGGGAGTGGCTGATGTGGCTGTTCGAGACCGACGCCTGGATGGCGAAGGTCTGCTCGGTGGTGAAAAGCTCCGGCCAGGGAAGTTGGCGGGCGGTTTGATAGAGATAGCGGTCGCTGTGGCAATCGAAACGGATCATGGGCGCAAGAATGCGGCTGGCTAGGCGGGTGCAATAATTGACGCGGTAGAGCGTGGCCAAATCGGCGGTAAAGTGCGCTCCGCCATAGGTATCCTTGCAGTCTGAGGCCCCCAGCTCGCGCAGTTCCTCCATCCCGGGCGCTTCGAGTCCGGGTGCGAATTGTGCAAAAAAACGGCCTTCATGCTGATAATCATAAATCTTGCTCATAACCCCTGCCTATAGTCTTTCCGCCCCCGCCTGACGAGAGCAAACGGCGCGGAATTTCCCGTGGCATGTCCTATGCTAAATATGATGTCGCTATGAAAACGGACCCCAACAACGATCAATGGCTTGAGCAGTTTCAACTGGTGAAGGTGACTCGTCGGATCGAAGACGATATCCGGCGGCATCGGTGCGAGATGAATGCGGCATCGGGTGGGGAAACGGACTGGGACAGCGCGTTGGTGGACTGGGTCGTGCACTCCGCTCACACCTACGCCGAAGACCACCGGACCATCCCGCAACTGTGACCTCCTCTCTGAATCCGGGGATGAACAGGCACCGCCGGATGCAGGAATTCACCACAAAGAGCGCAGATTACGCAGAATTCACCACAGAGAGCGCATAGAACACATAGACTCGGGTTGTGCTGGTTTTTGACAGGATGGACAGGATTTCCCGAACGTAGCATGGACTTCCAGTCCGTGGTCTTCTGCGAAGAGGAGGGATCGCGGATTGAAAGTCCACGCTACAGGAGACCTTTTTTAGTGGGAAATGGACAAAAGCGTGTTGTGATCACCAGAAAACCAACACCGCAAAAAGAGCTAAACAGGACTTGAAGTCCCGAATCGCACCCCTTATGGTGTTCTCATGATTAAGCGAAAGATTGCAGACGAGTTAGGGATACTCATTAATGAATATCCAGTGGTAACGATTCTTGGGCCGCGTCAGGCCGGCAAGACGACGCTGGCCAAGAGGGCTTTGCCGGATTATGCTTACTCCAATCTGGAGCTTCCGGAGGTGAGGCACTTCGCTGAAGAAGACCCAAAGGCTTATCTGGGACAGTTTGCTTCCCGTGTAATCATTGACGAGATCCAGCGTGTTCCGCAACTGCTGAGCTATATTCAGGCCATGGTGGATGAAGAACCGCAGAATGGCCGCTTTGTGATTACCGGCTCGCATCAGTTGAAACTTCATGAGGCGGTGGCACAATCGCTGGCCGGCAGAACAGCCATCCTGAAATTATTACCTCTTTCCATCGGGGAGTTATCCAACGCTGGGGTTCACTTCTCTTGCTTTGAAGAGTATGCGTTTCACGGTTTTCTTCCACGGATATACGACCAGAAACAACGTCCGACAACGGCTTATTCAAACTACTATCAAACGTATGTGGAACGTGATGTCCGGCAGTTGATTCATCTCAAGGATGTGAGCCTGTTTGAGAAGATGCTGAAATTAATCGCCGGGCGTGTAGGACAGATTGTTGACTTCAGCTCGCTTGCCAATGATGTGGGTGTGGATGCAAAGACCATACGCAACTGGTTGTCTATTCTGGAGGCTTCGTTTCTACTTTTTAAGTTGCCTGCCTATTTTGAGAATTTCGGGAAACGGGTGATCAAGTCGCCGAAGTATTATTTCTTTGATGTCGGGCTGCTTTGCTTTCTGCTGGGCATTCGCGCCTCGGAGCAGATTTCGCGCGACCCGTTGGTGGGAGCCATTTTCGAGAATTTGGTGGTGGTTGAATGTCTTAAAGCCCGCTACAATCAGGGCATGATGCCAGACTTGTTTTACTTTCGCGACAGTAAAGGCAATGAAGTGGACTTGCTGGCTCAGGATGGCCGTCAGGTGAATGCATTTGAGATCAAATCCACGTCTACGTTCTCTACGGATAAGCTGAAAGGGATTCGTCGCTTCAAGTCACTATGTCCGTTCGTACACAAGTCATACCTCGTTTATAATGGTGACCCGTACACCCTAAGCGATGATGTTCATGCTATTCACTATGCCTCGGTTGAATCTGTTTTTGACTGATGGGCTTTGCTGGTTTTTGACAGGATGTACAGGCTTGGACAGGATTTCCCGAACGTAGCATGGACTTCCAGTCCGTGGTCTTCTGCGAAGAGAGGGGATCGCGGACTGGAAGTCCACGCTACTTTGTGGTGAATGGATTCTTCGCTTATGGCATCGGGCCGATGCCGCTCCCGGCCGATCAGAGCTTGCCGGCCACGGAATTCAATGTGGCTTCTGCCTCGCTTATCATCTCCTCGAAGACCTCTCTCATCGGCTTTACGGAATCAAACAGTCCCACGCTTTGTCCTGCCATGCACGAACCCTGTTCAACATCCCCCTCGACTGCCGCCTTTCGCAACCCGCCCATCCAGAAGCTTTCCACTTGATACTGCGCCTCGATGCGCGTGATTTCCCCGGCGTCGAGCTTCTTTATCAGTTCGAGCTGTAGGCGGCCAAATGCATCCGAGGAGGCATTGCGCAGGGCGCGTACGGCCACGATCGGAAGGCGTTTGTCGTATTCCGGTGTTTCAATGGCCTCGCGTGCCCGCGCGCGGATAAACCGTTTCTTGAAATTAGCATGTGCGTTGCATTCTTCGGTCATCACAAAACGAGTGCCCATCTGTACGCCCGAAGCACCCATCATCAGCAGATGCGCCATCATGCGCCCCGTACCAATGCCGCCCGCCACAAAAACAGGTACCCGCGCATGACCGAAAAGCACCTGCTGCAACAGAATCGTCAGCGAGGTATGCCCGATATGACCGCCTGCTTCGCTGCCTTCCAAAATCAGTGCATCGACCCCGAAGCGGGTCATCTGCTCAGCGATCGACATCGTCGAAGCAAACGAAAGCACTTTTTTCCCAGCGTCCTTCATCTCTTGCACATCGGGTTTTTTTGGAAAATTGCCCGCAAAGATCACATAGGGCGCTTTCGACTTCAAGACGGCCTCTTTATGGCCGGGAAAATTCGGAGCAATCGTTACCAGATTCACAGCAAAAGGGTTGGTCAGCGTATCCGTGCATTTGGTCAGTTCCTGCTCCAGCATTTCGGGCGGCATGTTTCCCGCCGCCAAAATACCGAAGCCGCCGTGATCATGAACGGCCTTCACCAGATCGTAATCGCTGATCCACGTCATCGCCCCGCACATAATCGGGTAACGGACGCCGAGAAAGTCCCGTCCGCTTTTCCACAGTTTATCCAATCGGGGGGTATTCATATCCAAGACTCCTTTGTTTTTTACGTTGAATGCGCATTCCAATAGCACGTTTGGCCCGTTTGACAAGATTTTTTCAGCACCCAAATAGTAGAGAGGGGTAAACACAGAGTCGCAAGGGCCGCGGGGGAAGTCGGAAGAATTTGGCCGGGGATGTCCCGGATTTTAAGCTGGTTTTACTCAAAATCGCCACGTTGTTTCAACTTGGCGCCTTGCTTGCAATAACGGGTCGGCCTATAGCAAAACCTGCAATAAAATCTATTGTGAATGATCCACTCTCGCACGCCGCATATAATTATGAACGCTGCCGCATGCCGGGAGGGGCCGCCACCCCATGGGCCTTTTTCTTTTACAAATCCTACCGCAATGCGGAAAGCGTTTGGTTGGCGAACTCCAAGGGTATTTTTCTTTTCGACTTACATACAAGGATAGAATCGTTTACTCGATTGATGAACAGGCTTTTGTTGTATTTTTTCATCGTACAAAAACACATTATGGAGAATAAGGAACCCGAACAAAGAAAGAGAAATAGCGTGAAGAGTATTACATTCAACCCGCAAGATGAATCCGGGATGTCTCCTGTCGAAAGGGTTTCAAGGATGTTCCTATATAGAGCATCGCAGGACCAGATCACAACGCTTCGGTTCATGATGGATAATGGATCATTCAAGGTTCTAATGGACGATTCGGAAGCACCGCCACCGCCACCTGAATTCTACCAACCGATTGTCCAACAGATTTTGAAATATGCAGACATCAGAAAAAGGTTCTTATCTCACAAAATAAACACAACACGTTTCCACTTCAATGGGGCGGATGATGCCAATGCCATCTGGATTATAAGCAGTCCTGATCTCAGAAAAGAACTAACACTCACTCGCGAAGAATAAATGCGGTTTTCTTGCTGTCTTCGCGTCTCTGCGCCTCTGCGCTAAAATCTCTCTGCCGTGCCTGCGGAGCGCGCGCCTCCCGAAATACGGGATAGGCGGTCGGGTTCATAAAAACAAATGTACCACAAGGGCCTGGTTCCTCCCGGTTGCGCGGAGGGGATCAGTTATCCGTGGAAACGCGGATGCGATAAAAGGCGGGGGCGTGATCGGGGGGTGGCGGGGTCCAGGCGTTGGTTGGTGGGGTGGCCGTCATAACGCCGCTGATGCATTCAAAAACAGAGGTCATGTTGT
>CAZBEO010000129.1:0-8458 GCA_964490935.1 uncultured Verrucomicrobiota bacterium | reverse complement strand
GGGCGTACTGACTCTTAATCAACTACAAACACGCAGGGTGATCATGGCGGAAGTGCATAAGATGGAGTATCTGGTGATCGGCGGAGGGCCGTGCGGAATTGGTGCGGCGATGCGTCTGGAACAGGAGCATCAGGACTGGGCACTCGTGGAAGCGCAGGATGAATTCGGCGGGCTTTCGGGGTCCTTCAAGGATGAGCATGAGTTCACTTGGGACATAGGCGGGCATGTGCTGTTTTCTCATTACGAGACCTTTGACCGTGCAATGCGGGAGGCGCTCGCCGATGCGTGGTTTGATCACGAGCGGGAGAGCTGGGTCTGGCTGAAGGATCGTTTTATACCCTATCCATTTCAGAACAATCTGCACCGGTTGGATGCGGCGGATCGTTGGGCGTGCGTGAAAGGCCTGTTGGATGCGGCGCGTCGTGCACAGGCGGGCGGAGAGAAGCCGAAAGATTTCGGCGAGTGGATGCTGGCGACGATGGGTGAGGGGATCGTGGATCTCTTTATGAAGCCCTACAATTTCAAAGTCTGGGCCTATCCGGCCACCGAGATGGCCTATAATTGGATTGGTGAGCGCGTTTCGGTGCCGCCGCTCGAACAGGTGCTTAAATCCATCTGCACCGGCGAGGACAGCGCGTCCTGGGGCCCCAATAATTTATTCCGTTTTCCGAAATATGGCGGCACAGGCGCCATCTGGCGGGCGCTTGGCGACAAGCTGCCTTCGGAACGCTGCTTTCTGAACACGCGCATCGTGTCGATTGACGCGTCGAAAAAAGAAGCGCTGGATGAGTCGGGGAACCGCTGGCAGTACGGCACGTTAATTAACACGATGCCTCTGAATTTGCTCGCGGGTCTGGTGCGCGGCGTGCTGAAGGAGAACGCTGCCGAGGGGATGAGGTATTCCGCCACGCATGTGGTGGGCGTCGGCTTGGAAGGACAGCCGCCGGAGCATCTGAAGACAAAGTGCTGGATGTATTTCCCGCAGGCGAACAGCCCGTATTACCGCACCACGGTGTTCAGTAACTACAGTTGCAACAACGTGGCGGAGCCGGAGAAACAGTGGTCGCTGATGACGGAAGTGGCGGAGAGCCCTGCCAAGCCGGTGGATGCCGAACAGGTGCTGGAGGACGCGGTGCGCGCCTTCCGGGAAGACCGCCTGATCGGGCCGGACGACCGGATCGTCACGAAGGTCGCTCTGCGCGTGGAACATGGGTATCCCACGCCCTACAACGGACGCGATGCGCAGGTGGATCCGATGCTTCGCGCGCTCGAGGGCGTCGGCATATACAGTCGTGGTCGTTTCGGCGCGTGGAAATACGAAGTGGCAAACATGGATCACAGCTTTGCGCAGGGTTATGAATGCGTGGATCGGCTGGTGCATGGTGGGGGCGAAGAGTCCGAGCCGACCCTGTTCACGCCGGGTCTTGTCAACAGCCGGAAGAATCCGTAATATCCCGGGCCATGAATGAAAACCTTCCAGGCGTTTTGCCGTTGGTGACGGCGGTAATCAGTACGCATAACCGGTGTGATGATTTGCGCCAAACGCTTTCTATGCTGCGCGGGCTCGATTATCCGGCGCTGCGCATCCAGGTGGTGGACAATGCCTCCGCGGACGATACCCGGCGCATGGTGAAGACCGAATTTCCGGACGTGGATTGTTTTCCGCATTCTTTCAATCGGCCCATGGATGGCTACAACATTGGTTTTGAGCGTTCGCGCTCGCCCTACGTGCTGGTGCTGGATGATGACTCCTGCCCGCGCCCCGGGGTGTTGAATGAGATGGTCGCGCATCTGGAGCGGCATCCCGACATCGGTGCTACGGCTGGTAACATCTTGGATTTGGATGGGTCGAGCGAGTGGGCCCCGTATGACGGGGTGACCTATTCCACGCAGTGGAACAATCTGATCGGTTGCGGTTTTCTGATTCGGCGCGGCGTGCTGACGGCAGCGCAGGGGTATCGCGAGGACTTCGATCTCTATTACAACGATCTGGACTTGGCCCTGTGCATTCTGGCGCAGGGTTTTCGCATTGCCTTTCATCGGGAGTGGATGGTGGAGCATCGCAAGGTGCCATCCAATCGGGTGCCCAACAAAAAAACGCACATGATGATCCGCAATTATTCGTGGATTGTCCGGTCGCATTTCAGCGGGTGGACGCGCTGGAATCTGCTGGCGGGTCATGCGCTGATGCTGTTGCGTCAGGCGGCGCGTGCGCGGTGTCTTCGGCCCTCGCTGCGCTATCTTTTTTCTGGTTTGTTTTCTCGTTTGCAACACCCGGTCATGCTGGTGCCGGCGAGTCCCGCCACCGCCCGGTTCGTGAAGGAATATGCCCTTACCGCCAATCTGAAGCGCTTGTTTACGGGGCAGGGAGTGCAATTGTGCATCCCGGATGAGGACGCGGAACGGGGCGAGGTGTGGCCTGCGCCGCCGGCGTGTATTTTTCCGGCGAGAAAAAAAACCGAGCGCCCGCCCGCCGTATGCTATTGGGAGCAGCGGATGACGCATCGCGACCTGATGGCACCGCATGATGAGACCACCCGGCGCATGCGCCGTCAGGAAGATCAACGCATCGGGTGCGATTGCGCGGCGCGTATGGCATGGTATCGCGGTGTCGGGCACGACTATCAGCGCTGGCTGATGAAGTGCAGCTATCTTTCCTGCACGCGGCGCGCTGTCATGCAGCGCGAGGTCGAGTCGTGGCGGTATCAGCCTCTGATCAGCATCATCACGCCGATGCACCAGGTGCTCACCGATCATTTTCAGGAGACGCTCCTTTCCATCGAGCGGCAACTCTATACGAACTGGCAATTCTGCGTGGTGGACGACGGTTCGCAGCGGCAGGATCTCCGGCAGGCCATACAGTTGTTTGCGGCACGCTATCCGGGACAGGTGCGATTTGTTTTCCGCGATGAAAACAAGGGTATCTGCGCCACCGAACAGGAAGCGCTGTCGTTGGCGGAGGGTGAGTTTGTCGCGCTGCTGGATCACGACGACCGGCTCGCGCCCGAGGCCCTTTTCGAGGTGGTGAAGCGGCTGAACGAAAAACCGGAAACGGATTGGCTCTATTCCGACATGGACAAGATTTCGCCGGAGGGTGAACGGTGTCTGCACTTTTTTAAACCGGACTGGTCACCCGACCTACTCGACTGCTGTAACTACGTGCTGCATCTATCGGTGATACGTCGTTCGCTGCTGGAGGACATCGGTGGATTCACCATGGGGTGCGACGGGGCACAGGATTTTGATTTGTACCTTCGGGTGGCGGAGAAGACCAACCGGGTGGAGCATATCGCGAAGGTGCTGTATTCCTTCCGGCAGTCGGCTCGATCAACCGCTGCGGATTTGAGCGCCAAGCCGGAGATTTATGAATATGGCCGTGCCGCGCTGCAACGCTCGTTCGAGCGGCGCGGACTGGAAGGCACGGTGGAGCACAATACGCTGGCCTGGTCGGGTCACTATTGGATTCGGCGCACGGCACGTTCCCGGACGTTGGTGGAGTTGCTGATTGGCCCCGAGGATGCGCCGTCGGCGTCGGTCTCCGCACAGGTCGCCCTGCTTCAAACGCTTCGTTGCGGGGAGGCCGGCATCGGGCAGGCGCTGAAAACGTTGGAGGAATCGGGGGAGGCCGACTACATCCTGATTCGGGATGCCTCGACATCCATTGGGGCGGAGGCGCTGGATGATTTGCTCGGTCAACTCGATGCACCGGGGTTGGCGGGCATCTCTCCGAAGATTCTGAACGGGGAAACGGTGGATCATTGTGGCGTGGCGGTGGCGACGGGCGGCAGGTTCTTTTTCCCGCTGCGCGGCCAACCTGCGACGGAGGCGGCCTATGGGGCGGCCGGTGTCGTGGCGCGGAACGTCAGCCTGCTTTCGCCGGTGTTGGCGGTGATACGCCGGGAGGCCCTGGCCACCGTGACGGTGGATGCGGCGATGGGACCCGGCGCGCTGCCGGATGTGTTTTTTGCTCTGCGGGAAGCCGGACATCGTTTGGTGGTGGATGGGCGTGTGACCGCGCAGCGAGTGGGCGGTGTTTATGAATGCCCGCCAACGCTGCAGACTGGCGGCGGGGAACTTTCCATTTTGCTTTCTCGGCGTCCGACCCGCATGACCTGCGGGGATCCGTATTATAATCGCAATCTGCATGATGACCCGCCTGACTACGGAGGTCGAGACTTCACATGAACCATACCCCCCATACTTCCTCCGCCTCTCCGCGCGTTGGCATTGTCATCTGCACCTGGAATAAAAAGGATTACGTCCTAGCGCTGCTCGAGAGCCTGTTGGCCCATCCCTATCCCAACAGTCAGATTTTGATTGTGGACAATAATTCCGGCGACTGCACACGCGAGGCGGTGCTTGCCCGTTACCCGCAGGTGAACTACATTTTCAATCCAGTGAACATCGGTGGGTCGGGCGGATTCAATACCGGTCTGTGCGCCATGCTGAAAACAGAGGGGCTGGATTACGTCTGGCTGCTCGATAACGACGTGCGCGTGGGCCCCGGGGCACTGGAAGTATTGATTGAGACGCTGGAAACCCGTCCCGATGCAGCCATTGCCGGGAGCCATATCATCCAGATGGATCACCCGCAGGTTACGAACGAAATCGGCGGCGGAGTGAATCTGCCGATGGGCCAGTTGATTCTGCATCAGCACGATACCCCCGAATGGACGCACCGCGACGAGATATACGAGGTCGATTACGTGGCGGCCTGCTCCATGCTGGTTCGTTATTCGGCGCTGAAGCATGTCGGCATTTGGGATGATTTTTTCATTCATTACGATGATGTGGACTGGTGCCTTCGCATGAAGCAGGCCGGATACACCGTGCTGGCCTGCGCGGCAAGCCGCATCTATCACATGTCGGCCAATGTCAAGCGAGTGACTTGGATTCTCTATTACGACCTGCGTAACATTCTGTATCTTCAGGACAAGCATCAGGTTATGGGCTGGTGGCATTTTTTCAAATTCAGCACGATGCTGCTGGTCTTTGCCTGTCGCGATCTGCTCAGCGGAAAAGATTACTACTGCCGTCTCGCGGAAATGGCACTGCGCGATTTCTTTGCGGGACGCATGGGGCGAAAAGAGCATTTGCCGACCTTGCAGATGAGTAAGGTGCGGGAGGTGCTGAACCGCGTGCTGGAGGAAAAGCCGGACCTAGTGTATGTGCTCGATCCGGTCAGTCAGCCGGTGTTCAGTGACAAAGAGCTGAAAGCCGCCCACATGCAGGGGACGCGCGTGGTCGCCGTCTGCGCGGAATCCGCCACCCGCTTGAAAGGGGTACCCCAGACGGCGGAGCGACTGCCGCTGGCCAGCAACAAACTATTGATGCTCTTCCAGTTGATTCGACTGCTTTTCAAGCCCAAAGCCGATTATCTGATTCTGGACATTGATCACGTCTGCGGGCTGCTCGGGTTGTGTGCACACCATATTGTGCTGCTGGTAGATCAGCAGGCCCAGATTGTGCCGGGCGGCTGGACACGCCTGCGCGCCGTGGCCGGACTGCTTTTGCGTGCGCCACTTCTTTATTTGCGCCTCGCGGGCTTCCTGCTTCGGCGCAAGGCGCGTCGCGGATGTGCCGCCCTGACCCCCGAAGCATTCGAGAAGCAGCTCAAGCAGCTTGTCGGGCCTTGACCGGTCAGCCTGCCAGTATCTACGATATTGTTTTCCTGTCCGTAATCTTGGTAGCCTGCCGGGTATGACTCGCGGGATACCCGCCCTTCATCTTATTCAGGGTGGGTCAGGGGAGATTGGATTCGGGCGATGGGGTTGGGAGTGGGCGAAGGCCCGGTTTCAACATGGCGGCGGCACGGAGGCGGAGTGATTCGGTGTGATCTTCTGTGTCGAATGCGATGGTTGGTTCAGGCTCGGGTGACGTGGTGGATGGCTCGTTGAGTCCGGTAAGAAGGGGCTCGGGTTGTGCGGCCTGATCCGAATCCGGAATCGATTGTGCCACATAGATACTGTCCGGCGTTCCGAATTCGAGTTCGAAGAGTTCGGCCACAAAGTCGCCCAGCATTTTTCGTGCGTTGGTGTTGTATTGTTGCTCGACGGCGGCGACGCCCGAATAAATAATATTGTGTACCATGTCGCGCTGGGGAAAGTCGGGTGCGAAGAGGTCGTTCATGCTTACTTTGTTTTTGCGTGCGAAGTTAATGAGGTCCTGCTGTATGCGGCGCATGAGGGCCTCGGAGCCGGGCGAGAGGGTTTTTTGCTCGGTGCTGAAGACATCCTGAACCTGTCCGGCGGCATCGACTACGCGGGACATTCGCTGCACGACCACATAGAAGGATGGACTTCGGCTGAAGAAGGAGGACGGTTGGTGAAGGACGGTGCCTTGGAAAAGACAGCGCACTCCGGCCTTTGCGCGTTGTAGTTCGGGCACCAGCTCTTCCTCGGCGTAACAATTTCCGAGGTTGGCGGTTTGGAAGGTCGCATAGCGCTTGGAGGCGATGGTGATGGTGTCGCCTTGTGGGGCGGAGAGCAGTTCGTCCTGAAAGATAATGCTTTGCGACCAGTATTTTTGGGGATAGTCCAGCAAGTCTTGGTGGGTCACTTCGACAAAGCCTTCGCGGGCGAAGCCGTTGGCGGCGCCAAGCAGGAGCAACACAACCCATCCCATCAAGTATTTGCGCATAGTTTGTCCCCGTGCAAAGGTTATTCAGGCGACCTTCAAGCAAAGAAAAGAAATACCTTCTATTCACCGGTCAGGTCAAGCTCAAGGCCATATTTTCATGGACAATGCACGGGGCATCTTTTACCTTGAACCTCTAAGCCGCGCCTCACAAGAAGGGGGCGGATGGCTTTTGTTCAGATGTTTGCATCCACACCAAAAGAGGAGTCGTGTCATGAAAAGAATGCTGTTGATATCATGGGTGATGGGGTTGGCCCTTGTGCTGGATGCTGCGGCCTGCACCACGATGCTGGTGACCAAAGGCGCCTCGAAAGACGGTTCTGTCTTTGTGGCGCATTCGGATGATGGCGAGATGGGGGACCCGCGTCTGGTGTATGTTCCGGCAAAGGATTTCGCGCCCGGCACGTTGCGTCCGGTATATTTCGATGCGAACTCGGTGGGCGAACGCCCGGCCTTCCACGGGGAATCCATTCACCGCTATGTCGGAAAGAACCGTAGCGAGGTTTATAATGATCCAAATCTGCCGCAGAGCCTGCCGTTGGGGTTCATTCCTCAGGTGGAGCACACGTATGCCTATTTCGATGGCGGGTATGGCATCATGAATGAGCATCAGCTCATGTTCGGTGAATGCACGGATGGCGCGAAGGTGCAGGCCGATCCGGTTCCGGGCAAGTTGATTTTCTATAGCGCTGAACTCAGTCGCGTGGCCTTGGAACGCTGCAAGACTGCCCGCGAGGCGGTGGAGCTAATCGGACACCTGATTGAAACGTATGGCTATTACGGTACGGGCGAGACGTTGCCGATCGGCGATCCGAACGAGGGATGGGTCATTGAAATGGCGCCGAGTCCCGAGGGAACCTCTGGTCTCTGGGTGGCTAAAAAGGTGCCCGACGGCGAGGTGTTTGTTGCGGCGAATGAATTTCGTATTCGCGAGGTGGATACGGATGATCCGGACATGTTGTTCAGTTCCAATCTGCACGCGGTGGCAGAAGCGGCAGGCTGGTGGAAGCCGGAGGACGGTAAGCTGGATTGGCTGCGTACGGTGAGCGAGGGAGAATACAGTCATCCGTATTATTCGCTGCGCCGGGTGTGGCGTTTGATGGATCGTCTTTCGCCCTCCTCGAAGTTTTCACCGTGGGTGGAGGATGGTTTTACGAAGGCGTATCCTTTTTCGATCAAGCCCGACGAGAAGCTGGATGTGCGTGGTGTGATGAGTTTGTATCGTGATCACTATCAGGGCACGGAGTTTGATCAGACGAAAGGGCTCACAGCCGGGCCCTTCGGATGTCCGTACCGTTATCCCGGGTCAATGGATGCCGGCAACGATACCGGCGATCCTCATGCAAAATTGAAAGGAGCCTGGGAACGGACGATTTCCATCTATCGGTGCGACTATTCCTTTGTGTGTCAGGGGCGCAGCTGGCTGCCTGATCCGATCGGCGGCGTGTGCTGGTTTGGACCCAACGAGCCGCTCAGCACCTGCTATGTTCCATTCTACGCGGGCGTAACGAACATTGCCAAGGCGTTTTACACCTGCGATACGGAGCGGTTCAGTCTCGAAAGCGCCTGGTGGGTGTTCAACTTTGTGGCCAACTGGGCCGGGCTCAAGTTCTCCTACATCATCGAAGACATTCAGCAGAAGCAGAACGAATTCGAAACCGCGCTCGTGGATGGTATCCAACGCATGGATGAACAGGCGGCGGAAATTTACAAAGAGAATCCCGAAAAGGCACGCAGTCTTCTGACCACCTACTGTGAAACGCAGGCCGATCAGATTGTGAAGGACTGGTGGAGTTTTGCCGGTTTGCTTATCGCAAAATAT
>CAZBEO010000128.1:0-8769 GCA_964490935.1 uncultured Verrucomicrobiota bacterium | reverse complement strand
ACAACTTTCTTACTAAAACTTCACTTTCCAAACCCGAAATCCGCTAAACTGTTACATCCGTTCTGATCCGTTCATTCACCACAAAGTAGCGTGGACTTCCAGTCCGCGATCCCCCCTCTTCGCAGAAGACCACGGACTGGAAGTCCATGCTACGTTCGGGAAACCAGCAGCCTGCTACGCCAAGGCTTCGCAGGCCAAGAAGCCCAAGCCTTCGCGACCTTCTGTAAAAAAATCCTTTTTCACACCCGCTGCGCTCAAGATCGCAAAGTGCGCAAAGCCCAAGTATCTATTCGCGTCCATATGCATCCACGCTGCCCGCGCCTGTGCTCAGGGCAGCACGGTGGCGATGCGTGAGCGCACCGGAATATTGCTTGATTCGAGCCCCGGTTTTTGACCGTGCATATCGAATTCCAGCTTTACCTGCGGACGGAACATCAGGCAGTGGGTGGAGCCGCCGAAGTGGAACATCCCGAGTTGATCGCCCTTGTTGATATGCTGTCCTTCGTACACGGTAATGTCGTTTGATGACACCTCGGCCATACCCACAAACATCACGCACATCAATCCAATGGCCGGATTGTCGGCCTCAATGAAAATTAACGCGCGTGCCGCCACCTCCGTGATATACGCTTGCGAATCATTCGGCCCCGCCGGGTCGTACCCTTCCGATAACGCTTCCGCGTAATACGAGCCGTCCACCAGTTCGGTCTTCACAATGGTTCCGCTCACCGGACTGTGCCAGCGATGGTAACTAAGCGCACTCAGAAACGCCTGATAAACCGTTCCGCCCGCAAACAAATCCGCCAGTGGATCATTGGCCATCATGTGTCGTAGCGAATAGGGCTGCGCTTTGATCCAGAACTGGTCCGTAAGTTGTACATTCTGCGCAATCCGAAACGGTGCTGACTCGCACGCATTGGCGATAACCGAACCATCCTCTGGACTCACCACCGGGCGGCGGCCTTCGCGGAATGTCCGGGTGAAAAAATCATCCCACGAGGTGAATCCGTGATAGGGCTTGCTTGGATCACAGACAAAATCTTCTTCGAAGGTCGGCATGGCGGCCTGTGCATCCCGCCCTAACCAACCGCTCTCCGGGTCGTCACTCAACACGTACAGCGAGTTAGTAGATCCCAAAAACACAGACCAGTGGCTCAGTATCTTTTTCAACTGACGGTTCACTTTTTCATTTAAGAATACTGCCGTACCAGCCGGAGTGCCCATCGGCCAATCCAGGATGGCGTTGATGGGAAATCCAACCAGTCCGGTCTTATTGAATTCCGGCGCGCGGACCATGATCTGATTCATGACTTGCAACATCTGCATATAATCGGTGATTTGAGGTTTTCCGCTGGGGTCGTTTGCAAAGGGAGCTTTTTTCGGTATCTGGGTGAACATCTGATGAAACAGCATATAGATTTCGGCGTCACCTTCGATCAGGTCTTTGAATTCCTGGATCACCGGAAAGAGTGCCGCACCTTTCGTTGATGCCGCATTCGCATCCCGAATCAGTTGCGCCATCCACTGTTCCAGAAAAAGCTGATCCGAGGGCAACCACTGCCCCACACGATACGGTGCCGGGGTCTGATCCGGTGCGTCCGGCACCTTCTGTTCGGCCAACAGACAACAGGGAATCAACAGCGCAACCAGAACGCTCATCCGCGATTTATTTGTGATCATAGCACCCTCCTTCATGGGGAATCGTATTTACCAAACACACGGGCGAAGACCCGTACAACAGCACCGGAAAAAAAATAGACGCTATCCGATAAACGGTGCGCCGTCAATTCGTTGGATCTCCTCGCGAGGAGTCTTTTGAACTCACGGCGTTTTCTCTTTGATGTCCAGGGGATGATTGAGAGAGGCCCCATTCTCTACTTGCCATAATCGGTTACGAACGCTAAACAAGCAGAAATGCGCCCTAGTTGCGTGCTAGTTTTGGTTTTCAGGGGTTCCGTTATGAAAAAAGTATTCTATGCCTATCTTCTCTTCTTTTTAATTGGTGTGCCCATGCTGCCAGCCCGTGCATTTACGGTTACGGTTCAGCAGGTTTCGCCACAAGTCTATGAGCTGGGCTTCCCGGGTCAAACCGATTCATACTTTCAAGTATATTCAGCAGAAGAGCTTACATCTCAATGGTCTGTCGTTGGAATGGGATTCAACGTGGATGCTCCAATGGTATGGACAAACGATACCTTCATGACATCGCCGGAAACGCATCGTTTTTATCGCATACGGCAGGTCGCCTTGACCAATCCACTGGACGTGGATTCAGATGGCATGGATGATCTGTATGAAATGACCTGGGATTTTTTGGACCCGCTGAACGTAGCCGATGCACAACAGGACTATGATAACGATGGCCTCTATAATTATGGCGAATACGTGTATCATTCCAGCCCGATTGAAAAAGATACCGATAAGGACTGGGCCATCGACGGCTACGAAGTTTACATGGGAACCCAACCCGTCAACAGCCTTAGCACGCCTACTCTTGAATTTCGTATAAATGGCAATGCCCTGTATACGTCCGATACAAATGTGTCTCTTGTTTTCGGCGGCTTATGGGCCGACCGAGTCATCTTGGCCGACTCCATCAGCATGGCCCAGGCAGAAACCAATCAGTTTGGATCACCCGTTCCCTATCGTTTTGATTCCAGCGAAAACGCCTGGCGTACTATTTATGCCCATCTGCTGCGCACCAACGACAGTGCGCAGAGCCCACTGATCACCGCTGGCATTATTCTGGATACCATGCCCCCGCTTCTCTCGATTTCCTCGCCGACGAATGGCCAGATCACGGACCGTTCATGGATACCTCTGGTAGGAACGGTCTCCGATTCCGCCAGCACGGCGAATATCCTAGTGAACGGTACGCGAGCGGATCAGGAAACCAGCCGTGGCTTCGTCCAGGAAAAGGTCTTTCTGAGTCAGGGAGCCAATACGATCACCGTCAAAGCCATCGACCAGGCCGGAAACGCAGCCACTCAGCAGGTCACCGTGGTTCTGGACACCTCCGCCGACACCACCCCCCCATCCATTCATCTGGATCTTCCCCGCGATTTCACCGTCACGGGCGGAGTAACCAACTGGCTGTCACAAACGACTGTAGGCAACACCGATGTGCTGCGACTGAATGGTTCGACCGACGATGAAACCGCGACGATTGAATTCTATGTCATTCATCCCTTGGGCACCAACGGCCCATTTATGGGTACGCTTTTCGGAACTCAACTGGTTGGAGAGGTGATGCTGGGATTCGGCACGAACACGCTACAGGCGATTGCCACGGATGCCGCCGGCAATCAAACCGTGGAGTCCTATATCCTTCAGGCGGATTATGCGTTTGATTTTGAAATCACGAACCCAGCCCCCGGCCAACTGATCTCCGCCTCACAAATGGTGGTATCTGGGCGGGCGTCCCTGTCTTTTACCAATGCCGTCCTGTCGGTTAACGGAGTTGCGGCGACCATCACGGCGGTGACCAACGATGAAGTGCAATTTACAACGACCGCACCGGTTGCCATCGGGTCCGGCATCACCGCGCTGCAGGCGCAGGCTCTGCTGGATGGCCGGTCCTATTCCGTCCAGGCGTCTGCCTTCCGGTATGAATACCTATCGTGGCATCGGGACTACAGCAACTATTACAGTTCGCTGTACTGGGATGGATTATGGTATCACGCTACTGTGGAAGGATGGTGGAGCCGTGATGATTCATGGCGTTCGGATACTGTAGAACTCACAGAGCATCATAAGCAGAATGTGACTTCGTGCGACTACATCATGGGGGTACCGGATTGCCATGCGGATATCCGTGATGAAACGGTCACCACAGCCAATTCACCACCGGTCACCTACGGCTATTTCGGCACAGAAAACGTACGTTATGATTATAAGTCCAGTGGGAAGGCGGCCTGGGATCACGACACCATACGGCTGAATGACGAACTTACCTTTGTCCGGCACGCGCCCCCCGAATATGCGCACAGCCCCGTATGCCTGCAGTTCGAAAACATGTCCTACTACCGCCCGCCCGGCATCGATGTGGTGGCCAGTCAGATCACCTTCAACGGGCGAAGCGGCTTTATGTGCAATGGCAATATTTCGTTTGTGGTGCCGATGCCGGCCAATGGTACCAACATCCTTTCAGAAGCTAATTTCACTTGGCCGTCCTTCCAATACATCGGCGCGCGTACCGTGCGGAAAGATTTTTATAAAGCGGAGACCATCAGCAAAGTACACATGCTCCTGTTTTCAGGATTCTACAGCGACCCGGTCTACATGACCTTCAAACAAACCGCCGAGGGCAGCTACGGCTATGGAAGCTACAGGGTAGCCAGCGTACGCGAAATACAGACCGACCAAACGAAAACATATATGGGCTTCGCCTTTCCTGTCGGCACCCTGCGCGATGAAAATTCCTGGGTGGCCTCCATCAAACCGGCGATTCCGAGTGACGCGCGACTCTACATCCAGCGCCACGGCGTGACCAATCCACTGGCATGGAGCGGTACGCCGGTATCCCTTCATTTTGTAGACGGCGAACTCGATTGTCCTGTACGAATGCTCCAGGGATCTGGACTCTCTCCCGTCGCGTCAGAAAATAATGGCACCATCGAAATTGCGAACCTTAAATCACGGGACAGCGTGGTGGTCGAACACGTACTCACCGGAGTTCGATCCGAAATACGGGTCGTCGAAAATTTTGGCTGGGAGCAGGCTCAAACACTGGGTCTCGACCACATCACCTTCCTGCCTGAACTTGCTGGGTTAAGTCCGCTAATTAGATCCAACGTGATCAACACCCTGACCTATGCGCTGGACCAGACTCCCGGATGCCTGCAAGCCTTGGATCGCGAAGCCATGGAACTCCTACACGCACCGCTGGCTGCGGAAAATGCGCCCTCTGCGCTGGGTATCGGAGCCTTTGCACCGGACCTGTTCCATCTGCACATTTGCTTTACCGGAACGGTACCCGACAGTGCCCGACAACTGCGGGACACCTACGTCGCCCAGGAAAACGCAAACCGTGCGGGCCTGTATAACGGTTCGGAAAAATTCTCCATCAAGGCGGTACGCGACTCGATTGCACAACTGTGCAGATTGTCGCAACCAGCACTGATTACCTTCCTGAATGAGTTGGCCGCACTGCCCGGCATCGTCTTTCTCTATCATTCCTATGAATGGGTTGACGACGGCTATGGCGGGATAGACCCGGAATTCGCGGCCAACGACCCGATTCGCAACCTGCTGACCAACCTATCCGCCGCCGACACCGGATTCTATGGTGATCTCAACAGACCGCACCTAATCTATCCGGGAACCACCTCCAATGACGCCTATCAAAACTTTAATATCTCCGAGCTGATCGCCCTTAAATTCTATATCAACGAAAATGGACAAATCCAGCTCTTCGCCGCTCCGCAAGGCACCTACTACGGAAGCATTGCCGCCATGCAGCTCCATGACCTGCTCGGCGAATAAACGCAATCAGCACAAGGTTCAAATCCAAAAAGCACGCCGTTTGGCATTAAACTCTGTGCTGATAATTACCTTGGCCTTGGTTGCCCGCTCTTCGCGAGTCAACGGTGGCAAAGTTAAGGCGACCTGTCTTCGGCAATATTCTCTGCATAGCCTTCGTAGCGGCGGCCGCACTTCAGCAAATCGCTTCACGAAAAATCCGGAAGAACCGAATTTTCGGCCATTTTAGTGGCCCCTGGGAAATGGAGGGCGAGCGTCCATAAATTCCGCGCGTTTCCCGAAAACTTCTACGATCAAAAAAGTTCCAACGATTGGAAAATCGGTCGAAAAAGTTTCCAACGGTTGGAAAAATGGCTCAAAAAGTTTCCAACGGTTGGAAAAACGTCCTGAAAAAGTTCCAACGGTTGGAAAATATTGGGAGGGAGCCCTCAGGGCACTTCTTAAAAATCATGAGTTGTTCCTGCTGGAAGAATCTGTATGTTCAGCCGCTATGAAACCAAGAGAACGAATAGCTGTGGCCCGTACGCCGGACGGGAGTGAGATGGAACTTTATCGGCATGACGGCGATTATTTCATACGAGTGAATGGTCACGAGTTGATGAACAGTCGTCAACATGAGTCGGAACGGGAATTGGCACGTCTGGGATGTGCACATCTGTCCGGCCAGCGGGCCCCGGTCATTCTGGTGGGTGGTCTGGGCATGGGATATACCCTGCGGCAGACGCTGGATCTGCTCGGAAAGAGCGCGCGCGTGGTGGTGGGTGAGCTGATGGGGGCTGTGGTCGAGTGGAACCGCACTTTTTTGAAGGAACTCAATGGAGAGGCACTGCTCGACCAGCGTGTAGAAATCAAGCCCGGTGATATGGTGGAGCATATTATGGGCGCAAAGAATCGATACGACACGATCCTGCTCGACATTGACAATGGTCCTCATGCGATGACGGATGCCGGGAACCGCCGACTTTACGGACGCAAAGGGATGCAGGCGTGTCGCATGGCACTGCGCAAAAATGGATGTCTGGCGGTATGGTCCTCAGAACCGAACAAGGAATTTGAGCAGTTGTTAATGACCTGCGGTTTTCATGTGAGTCGCTACCGTGTCCCTGCTTATAAAGGGAATAAATCCATCTGCTGTTTTGTATGGGTCGCATCAGAAGATAAAGCGGTTCTTCCGCCCGGAGGAGGAGAGCCGCGCATGGTCCCCTCGGTGAACAAGCAAACCGCACCAGGAACTTTTCCAAAAAAGATCCGCAAAAGCCCTAGGAATGCCGAAAAGAAAAAGACGCCGTGGTAACTGGATGCCGGCTGACCCCTTTTCTTCGGATGGGTAACACCGATATCCATATTCATTCCATTTCTCTCCCAAGGCTGTGCTGGAGTGTTACAAGTACGATGCGGCTGTATATTTTTTAAAATGGACAGTTTCGCAACGTTTGACTAGCATGGGAAAACACAGCAAAACATTGTAACGGTGTTACTGTTTATTCTAGCTGCAGTCGCTATCATTTCGCAATGGGAGGAGTTGGATCAGCATGACCGGAAACAATCAGAACAAACCACTTCAACACGATCTTTCAGTGGTCCTGTGCGGTGAAGCAGGCCAGGGAATACAAACCATTGAGCATGTATTGACAGGCATTCTTAAGCGAACCGGATACCACACCTTTACGACCAAGGAATATATGTCCCGCGTGCGTGGCGGCGAGAATTCCACGGAAATACGCATTGCCTCAGAACGGGTGGCCACCTATGTGGACCGTATAGACGTTTTTTTTCCGCTCAGCAAAGACGCCGTAACGCATCTCGCCAATCGACTTTCAGAAGACACGCTAATTCTGGGAGAGAAGGCGAGCTTTGACTCGTCGATTAACATGATCGATATTCCCTTTTCGGCTATCGCGGAAGAAGTGGGCGGGAAAATCTACCAGAACTCGATTGCCGTTGGTGTCGTACTGGGCATGCTGCAGGTGGATGCGGCGTTCTATAAGGAATATTATGCAAAATATTTCGCGTCGAAACCGGCCGATGTCATTGAAAAAAACATTCTCGCGTGTAGTCGCGGCTACGAACGCGGTGCACGGTTATTGGAAACAAACGCATTTCAACATGACTTAAAGACCAACCCGGATGTTTATAACGAATTACTGATGAACAGTGCCGAGGCCGTGGCTCTGGGAGCCATTGCTGGCGGATGCAACTTTGTTTCCTCCTATCCAATGTCGCCCGCAACAGCCGTGCTGGTGAATTTGGCGGGCTATTCGCATGAATTTGAGATCGCGGTCGAGCAGGCGGAAGATGAAATCAGTGCGATTAATATGGCCCTGGGGGCTTGGTATGCCGGGGCGCGTGCCTTGGTCTCCACCTCGGGGGGCGGTTTCGCACTGATGGCAGAAGGGATCAGTCTGTGTGGCATGATCGAGACCCCGGTGGTCGTTCATCTGGCGCAGCGACCGGGACCGGCCACGGGACTTCCCACGCGAACCGAACAGGGCGATCTGGAATTGGCACTCTACGCGGGCCATGGCGAATTTCCGCGCATCCTGCTGGCTCCCGGGTCGATTGAGCAGGCCTTTGAGCTGACCCACAGGGCGTTTGATCTGGCAGACAAATTTCAGGTCCCGGTCTTCATTCTGACCGATCAGTATCTCATGGATTCGTATTACAACATTCCTGCACTGGATTTGACCGCTCTGCAGAATGCCAATCATATCGTCGAAACCGACGCGGACTACGCGCGATACAAACTGACCGAGAACGGACTCTCGCCACGCGGTGTGCCCGGCTTTGGAAAAGGCCTTGTGCGCGTGGACAGTGATGAACATACCGAACAGGGCTGCATCACAGAAGACCTGAACCTGAGAGTACAAATGTCCGATAAGCGACTCAAAAAAATGGACGCTATTCTCGGAGAATTTATATCGCCAGAACTCGTCGGATGCGACGATTATGAGACGCTGGTGGTTTGCTGGGGATCCAATTACCATCCCGTCAAAGAAGCGCTGACCAAGCTGGACAACAAAAAGGTGGCGATGCTTCATTTCTCCCAACTGTTCCCGCTTCATCCCGATGTCACAGTGCGGCTTGAAAAAGCAAAGAAACTGATCCTCGTTGAGAATAACGCAACCGCTCAATTTGGAAAAGTGATCCTCCTTCAAACCGGAGTTTCTGTTCAAAACAAAATACTGAAATACAATGGCATGCCCTTCTCTGTGGAAGAGCTTGTGGTTGAAATCGGCCGCATAGCCAGCGAGGGATAGCACCGTCTAGCTACGGTATCAATGCAGGGGT
>CAZBEO010000127.1:1635-8792 GCA_964490935.1 uncultured Verrucomicrobiota bacterium | reverse complement strand
CGAAGAGATGTCGAAACTGACCGCCGGGCTGGGGCTTCCCTCTGGAATGAATCTCCCCTTCTAGCAGAAGGGCGGCTTGGGGCCGCCCTTCTGCTAGGCAACAACAGCGGGTACGCTGTTGTATCCTTTGCAGAATCGAATGAGAAAATTATGATTTCATCACCGTTTGAACAGATGGTCAGAATGTTGGCTCGGTTGCCGGCCATTGGACGGCGCTCGGCGGAACGAATCGCCTTTAAGCTGATTCGGCAGAATGAAACACTGCTGCCGGAGTTGACGGCGACGCTGAATGAGGCGCACCGTTTGCTCTGTTCATGCAGCCGTTGCGGCGCGGTGACCCTTCGTGAAAAAAATCCGTGCGCACGGTGCTCTGATTCGACGCGCGACCCGGTGATTTGTCTGGTAGAGGATGCGGCGGATGTGGAGGCAATCGAAGAGGCGGGCGGGTTTCACGGGCGCTACCATGTACTCGGTGGAAAGCTTTCACCGATGAAAGGAACGGGGCCTGGTGATTTGCGGCTGGACCTGTTGAAGCAGCGTATTCGCGAAGAAGGTATCCGTGAGGTGGTCATTGCCCTGAACATGGATGTGGAGAGTGATGCCACCGCGCATTTTTTGAGAGATCAGCTTGCGCCATCGGGCGTGAGCTGTACGCGCCTGGCCTTCGGACTTCCTGCCGGAAGTGGCGTGGAATATGCCGATGCCGTAACGCTCTCGCGTGCAATGCGCGGACGGATTGACTGGTAGTGCATGAGTAACTGAAAAACGCACTTCCGACAAAAAACGAAATTTTCTACCACCCGTCCGAGGTGCGTGGATGTATGCGCACAAGAAGGGAATGTTTTGACAGGATTGACAGGATTATTTCGGATAACATCCTCTCCATCTCGGCAAAACGCTTCCCCGTCCCAATCTGCGTCAATCCGTGCAATCTGTGGAAAACCCTCTTCTTCAAATCGCGACAGCGATTTTCGCTAAAGCGGGCGGGAATCAAACGATCAGCATGGCATCAGACGAATGGAAAACCAAGAAACGTCAACTGGGTTGCTGGGCACCCGCTTTAGCCCAGAAACATAACACCCGCAATGGCGGCGCTCAGAATGTTGGCCAAGGCGCCGGCCAGCACGGCCTTCATGCCGAGTCGGGCAATATCATGCCGCCGCGACGGGGCAATCGCTCCGATTCCACCAATCTGAATGGCAATGGACGAGAAATTTGCAAAGCCCGTTAGCGCGAAACAGGCCATCATAAACGCACGCGGCGATAGGTTCGCCTTCAACAAACGCCCATAGGCGATAAACTCGTTGAAGGCGGTTTTCTGTCCGATCAACACGGCGAATTCTTTCGCATCGGCGGCAGGTACACCGATGGCCCAAGCCACCGGGCTGAAGAGCCAGCCGAGGATGATGTCGAGCGAGAGCTTGTAGTCGGAACCAAAGAGCTGGGCGACGTGTAGGCTGATAAAGCCGATCATGTAGTCGAGCAGATAAATGATGGAGATGAAGGAGAGGAGCATGACGGCCACGCCCACGCAAATTTTCCATCCATCCGTGGCGCCGGTGGCAATGGCATCGAGAAAGTTGACCGTGTCCACCTGTTCATCCACTTCGGTTTTGGCGCCGGAGGTCTCCGGCGTACCGGTTTCCGGGATCATAATTTTAGCCATGATGATGGCACCGGGGGCGGCCATGATGCTGGCGGCCAGTACATATTTCATATCGGCCCCCATCGCGACGTAGGCGATCAGGAGGCTTCCCGCGACCGTGGCCATGCCGCCGACCATGGTCAGAAAGAGTTCCGAGCGCGTCATTGCTTTCAGGTAAGGCGCGACCACTAGGGGTGCCTGCGTCTGGCCAAGAAAGACGTTGCTGGCCACGCCCAACGCTTCCGCACTGCTCAGTCCCATGAATTTGACAAACACATACGCCATCCAGCGGACGATCTTCTGCATGATGTGCCAGTGATAGAGAAGGCTGATAATGGAACCGAAAAAGACAATCGGGACCAGTCCGTGCAGGAAGAAGACGAAGTAATTGGGGTCGTCCATTTTAAAGAGGGGGCCGAATACGAAGTCGGTGCCGTAATTGGAAAAATTCAACACCTTCAGCAGGGCCTTGCTGATCCATTCAAAGGAGGCGCGCCCGGGGCCGGTACGCAAGATCAGGAAGGCAAAGACGAATTCGAGCAGCAGGCCGATGGCGACAATACGCCAGCGGATTTTGCTACGGTTGTCCGAGAGGAGAAAGGCAAGAGCGATCAAAGCCAAGATACCGAAAACACTGATCAGGTTGTAGATGGTCATACGTTGGAACTCCCTTCGTTGCTTGAGGGGAGCAATATAACCGGGAACGGGTGGAAAGTGAACCTACTTTTCTTCATTTTGATGACGGGATACGGCGCTTGATTTGATGCAGGTGATTCATTAGTGTGCGGTCCATTATTATTTCTACCTCAGGCAAAGGAGTACGTATGGCGGAGAGTCTACCAGGGCGTGTGTTGATGGGTAACGCGGAAGACGGGTTGCGCGCGCGGGAGGAGTTTGAGAGACAGCCGATTGATCATGATTACATGTCCGAGTCATTTGCCGTCTATCCGTCCAAACGGCGAACCATTGCGACGCCGATGACGATTGCGGGGCCGGGCACCTTTCTGGGCAAGGCCATGCGCACCGTGACGCTCGCCCCGTTCGATGGCGACGGCTGGTGGTTCGCCCGTGCGGACTTGCCGGATTGTCTGCCTACGCGCGTCTCCATTCGCAATGTATGGACGACGGGTGATGTGGTGAGCAATATCGTCTTGCGCAGCGGTTCTCCGCATAATTACGTGCGCATGGTGGAACATATTGTGGCGCTGAAGTTGGGGTTGGGCATTGACAGCTTGATGGTCTCGCTGGATTCGGGCGATCCGCCGCTTTTTTCGCGCGGCAGCATGGACTTGGTGGAGACGCTCGAAAAGGCACGGATCGTGGAGACGGACCAGCCGGCCTCGTACTGGACGGTTCGTGAACCGGTGACGTGTATTGCCCCGCATGGCGGCTTTCTCACGCTGGAACCTTGCACGGGCCCCGAGCCCGTCCTCCGCATTGACTGTGCCGTGAATTATCCCAATGCGATGGGGCGGCAACGAATTCGCTTTCCGCTGTGCTATGATCTGTTTCGGCACGGGGCTCAGGCAAGAACCAATACGACGGCGGCGGCCAAGTGGTACTGCATGACCATCGGCAAGTTATTCGCCGATGTGCGCAATCTGGGATATAATCACGAAAACGTTTTGGTGGCCGGAAAGAAGGCCTATCTGAACGAGCCGCGACTGGTGGAGAATGGAAAATCGCTCGAGGCAGTATGGCACCGCTCGGTGCTGGACCTTCTGGCGGCGCTGGCCTTGGTGGAGGAGGGGCGGTTCGTGGGCAACGTGACCTCTTACAAGGTTGGACATGCCTTGGATGTGCAGGCGGTGACGCTGCTCTATATTCATGATTTACTGGTTCCCTTCAACCCCTCTTGAACCCATGTGCTCTGCGCTCTCCATTACAACGGATTTTCATGACGCATTTGGTTGCGAGCCGGAGGGAGTGTATGCTGCGCCGGGAAGGATGGAGCTGGCGGGGAATCATACGGATCACCAGGGCGGCGAGGTGTTGGCGGCGACCGTCCAACTGAGCATTCGGGCAGCGGTGCGGCGGCGTATGGACCGCATCGTACAGGTGCGTTCGGCGGGCTATCCGGACGTCGATATTTCGCTGGACCGACTCGAACCGATGCCTTCCGAGTCAGGTACGCCTTCCGCTTTAGTGCGTGGTGCCGCGGCGCAATGGTTGGCGGCTGGTTTCCCGTCGGGTGGTTGGGAGGCCGTGGTATCCAGCGATATTCCGCCCGGTTCAGGATTGAGTTCCTCGGCGGCCTTTTCCGTGCTGATGCTGTCCACCTTCAACGGGCTCTATGCCGAAAGTCAGGCGGAACCATTGGCATTGGCCAGGATGGCACGTGAAGCGGAAGTGCATTATTTTGGAAAGCCCTGCGGGTTGATGGATCAATTGGCCATCGCGGCTGGCGGCATCTCACATATTTGTTTCCGTGATCCGAACCAACCGAAGTTGGAATCCTGTTTCATGGATTTTTCGAGGCATGGACTTGCGTTGGCGGTGTTGAATACAGGGGGAAGCCACGCCGGATTAACCGGTGAGTATGCGGAGATTGCGCATGAGATGGATTCCGTGGCGCAGTTTCTTGGCGGGGCAAGGCTGGCGGACGTGGAGGAGTCCGAGGTATGGCGACAGGCCAAGAATATCCGCACGCAGTTCGGCGATAGGGCCTGGTTGCGGGCCACTCATTTTTATGAAGAAAACCGGACGGTTCAGGCGATGGTGGAGGCCATGAAGAGGGACGATGCGGCACTTTTTTTGCAGGGCATACGTTTGAGCGGAAGTTCTTCCGTCCTACGCCTTCAGAACATCCATCCTGCAGGAGTTTTTCGCGAGCAACCGTTGCGGGTGGCGCTGGCGGCCACCGAACATTTTCTGAAAGGCGAGGGGGGCTTCCGTGTGCATGGCGGCGGGTTTGCCGGGACAATTCTGGTCTGTCTTCCGGCGGACCGCTTGGGCGCCTACGCTGAAGCGATGACGCCTCTCTTCGGGGCCAACGCCCTGCTGCCGCTGGAAATCACGGCGCAGGGCGTGCGTTGATTTCATGCTGGAAGAACGGCGGGAGGCCGGTTAAATTGTGCCGCATGAAAACGAATGAAGACCCCGTCGTGCCCTTGCATTATCTGGAGCTGCTGAGCAGGAGTTATCCAAACATTCAAAGCGTGGCGACGGAGGTGATCAATCTCTCGGCCATACTGAATCTGCCCAAAGGCACGGAACATTTTCTTTCGGACCTGCATGGGGAGTCCGAGGCTTTTCTGCACATGCTGAAAAATGGGTCCGGGGTGATTGCCGACAAGATTGGGATTCTGTTCGGCGAGAGCATCTCGGAGGACTCGCGTCGGGAGCTGGCGACGCTGATTTACTATCCGGAGGAGAAGCTCGCCATGCTGACTCGGCGCTTGCCGAACAAGGAGGACTGGTATCGGGAAAAGCTTTTTCAACTGGTGCAGATATGTCGGCTGGTGGCCTCCAAGTATACGCGCTCGAAGGTGCGCAAAACACTGCCCGAAAAATTTGCCTACATTATCGAGGAACTCCTGCATGAGCAGGAGGTGGATGACAATAAAAATGCCTATTATCAGAGCATTCTGGATACGATTATTTCAACGGGGCGGGCCGATGATTTTATTATGGCCATCTCCGAGGTGATTCAGTGCCTGTCCATTGATCGGCTGCACATTCTCGGTGATATTTTTGATCGCGGTCCGGGCGCGCATCGTATCATGGATCGGTTGATGGCGTATCATCAGGTGGATATTCAGTGGGGCAATCACGATATTCTCTGGATGGGTGCGGCGGCGGGTTCGGAGGCGTGTATGGCGAACGCCGTGCGGATCAGTCTGCGCTACGGCAATATGCGTACGCTGGAAGATGGCTATGGCATCAGCCTGCTACCGCTGGCCACGTTTGCCATGGAGACGTATGGGGATGACCCCTGCGACTACTTTATGCCGCGTTCCGCCACGGAGGAATACACCCAGAATGAGCGGCTCCTCCTGGCGCGCATGCACAAGGCGATTGCCATGATTCAGTTCAAGCTGGAGGGGCAGGTGGTGATGCGGCGTCCGCACTACCACATGGAGCACCGGTTGCTGCTGGATAAAATGGACCTGGCTCGCGGAATCATTCGAGTGGATGGTGTGGAACATCGTTTGCTCGACACTCATTTCCCGACCGTGGATGCAAATGCTCCTTATGAACTCACGGAACTGGAGCGCGCCCTGGTGGAGCGGTTGCAGGGCTCGTTTTGCAGCAGCGACCGCCTGCAGCGGCATGTGCGGTTTCTTTTTTCGCATGGCAGCATGTATCTGATCTGCAACGACAATCTGCTCTATCACGGATGCATCGCCATGAATGAGGATGGCTCGTTCCGCGAATTCGTGGTGAACGGCGAGAGTTATGCAGGGAAGGCCTTCATGGACCGGGTGGAACAACTGGCCCGGCAGGGATTTTTTACGCGGGAGGATAATGAAGCCAAACGGTACGGGCTGGATGCCATGTGGTATCTTTGGAGCGGCGATATCTCACCGCTCTATGGCAAAGATAAAATGGCCACGTTTGAACGGCACTTCATTGCGTCCAAAGATACTCATGCGGAGGTCAAAGACATTTATTATACCATGCGGGACGATGAACACATGTGCCGAAAAATTTTGGAGGAGTTCGAGCTGGACCCCGAGCGCTCGCACATTATCAACGGACATGTACCGGTGAAGGTGAGAAAAGGGGAAAGCCCGATCAAGGCGAATGGGCGTATGATTGTGATTGATGGGGGTCTTTCCGAGGCCTACCAGCCGGAAACGGGTATCGCCGGATATACGCTGATCTACAACTCACACGGCATAAGGTTGGTCTCGCACCGCCCGTTTGTATCGCGGCTTAAGGCGGTGGAAGAGAATTTGGATATTCACTCCACGACCATGCTGCTCGAGACCAGTCGCGAGCGGATACGCATTCGGGATACCTACACCGGGGGGCTGATGATCCGTCGGATTGAGGAGCTGCGGGCCCTGCTGGCGGCCTACCGTTCGGGGCAAATCAAAACGCACTAGCAGGTTGTCGGGCTTTGGCCCGACAACCTTTTACAACAGCGGATACGCTGTTGTGTTTTTGGAGAATTGAACGGAGCAAGGTGGAATGAACTGGATTGAGCAGAAGAACGAAGGAACGGTGGTTCAGGTGCGTGTGGTGCCGCGTTCCAAAGTGGAGCGGGTGGATGGGCTGCTGGGCGATGCGCTGAAGATTCGTTTGCAGGCACCGCCCGTGGAGGGAAAGGCGAACAAGGCGCTGCTCAAATTTCTTTCGAAACAGACCGGCCTTCCCATTTCGCGCATCGAGTTGCTTTCGGGCGAAACCAATCGAAACAAGAGGATATTTTTTTCGGGCGTATCGCGGAATGATGTGGAGAAGACCCTGTTGAAAGAATGAAGAGGCGTCGGGGCCCGACGCCCTCCAGGCGCGTCATGTCTTTTCCTGTGGAGGGCGCACGGCTCGTGCGCCTCGGCGTGAAATC
>CAZBEO010000127.1:0-1535 GCA_964490935.1 uncultured Verrucomicrobiota bacterium | reverse complement strand
TGGCCACTCGAAATCATCCCCGCGCCGGAGTAATTCCATGCACCCAAGGCGTCGGAGCCCGACGCCCTCCAGGCGTCATGTCTTTTCCTGTGGAGGGCGCACGGCTCGTGCGCCTTGGCGTGAAAGCCATTGCCCACTGGCCACTCGAAATCATCCCCGCGCCGGAGATCAGATGAGCGGTGTGGGTGGGTGCTTCTTTTTACGGTGTCCACCGAGCCAGCCCTTTCGGCGATAGAAGAGAAGCAGCGTGCCGGCAATGCAGGCCATGAGCAGCAGGGCGTAGGGGTAGCCATAGCGCCAATTCAACTCCGGCATGTTCCAGGGGGAATTGGCCGGATTGAAATTCATGCCATAGAGTCCGGCCACGAAGGAGAGAGGAATGAAGATGGTGGAAAAAATGGTGAGCACTTTCATGACTTGGTTCATGCTGTTGCTGACACTGGACATGTAGACATCCATCAGGCCTGATGCCAGTTCGCGGCAGGTTTCAATCAGGTCCATCACCTGAGTGATGTGGTCGTAGCAATCGCGCAGGTAGATGCGGGTGCCGGGTTGAAACAACGGGAGATCATCACGCAGGATCGAGTTGACCACGTCGCGCAGCGGCCAGGCGAGGCGGCGGAAGCGTAGGAGGTCACGTTTGATGTGGCGAATGTCCACGAGGTGATCATCTTGTGGGCGGGACAGAATGCTGTTTTCTATTTCTTCTAGGCGGTCGCCATACCACTCGAGTACGGGGAAATAACTGTCGGCCAGCATATCGAGAAGAGAATAGGCCAGATAGTCGGCACCGCGTGACCGGATGACGCCCTGAGCCGATTTAATGCGTTGGCCCACGGCGGCACCCAGCGGGCCCGGCTGCGATTGAAAGGTGATGACGAAATTGCTGCCCAGGAAGATGCTGAATTGATGCGCCTCCATGCGTTCTCGAAATTCGGCGTGCCATCCGATGAGAAAGACGTACTGATCGTGTACATCGATTTTTGGGCGCTGAAGCCCTTCCACCACATCCTCGAGCGAGAGATCATGCAGGTGAAACAGGGCACCGATTTTTTTAATGACGGCGGGGTCACCTAGCCCGGAGACTTGAATCCAGGTGACAGGCCATTCCTGCGTGTAACGGAGGAGTTGTTCGGGTGCGACCTGCACCTCTTCGGTATAGGCATCCGGTCCGTAGGCGATCACCTGGATGACGGGTTTTGGGGTGTCCTCGCGCTGAATGAGCGAGCCGGGAATGGTGCCGACACTTTTGCGCACGCGATCTCTGTAGGAGGCCCGTGCGGCGGTGTGCGGAGAGGCGGTCCTGGTATCGGTGCGTTTCATGGGTTACCTCATGGTTTTTTTCCGGTGTAGCCGGTGGAACCAAATCCGCCCGCCCCGCGCGAAGTGTCGGATAGTTCCGCCACTTCTTCGACGTTCACGGTTAGGACAGGCTTCACGAGAAGTTGGGCGATTTTCATGCCCGGTTCAATCTTGAATTCGTTTTTCCCGTGATTGATGAGAATGACGCACACCTCGCCGCGGTATCCTTCGTC
>CAZBEO010000126.1:0-8987 GCA_964490935.1 uncultured Verrucomicrobiota bacterium | reverse complement strand
AATCGCAATCAACAGTATGGAAACAAAATAGTCCATATCAAGCCCCCGTTCCCTTCACGCGCCTTGTGCGCAATTCGCCGATCCGATTCACCAGCGCCAGCAGCAAGCCCAGCGTGAAAAAAGCGCCCGGGGGAAGGACCATCACCACCCAGGCGGGCCAGCCAAACGGCTTGAGGACCGGCAGGCCCATCCAGGTGCCGGAGCCCAGCACTTCGCGCACCGTGGCCAGACTGGCCAGCGCGAGGGTGAAACCGAGCCCCTGCCCCAGCGCATCGCACATGGCCGTGAAGACGCCCTGCTTCGAGGCGCAAACCTCAGCCCGACCGATGATGATGCAGTTCACAATAATCAGCGGAAGATACGGCCCGAGCTGTTTGCTCATGGGATACATATATGCCGCAATCAACTTATCCGCGATGGTCACGAACGTGGCAATGGTCAGGGTAAACACCAGAATGCGCAGATGCGGCTTCAGCAGCGGACGAATCAGGCTGATGAGGATATTCGCGCACAGCAGCACAAAGGTGGTTGCCACGGCCATCGTCATGGCCGCCTGCATGTTGTTAGTCACCGCGAGTGTCGGGCACATACCCAGAATCTGCCGGTACACCGGATTCTCGGGCAGGATACCGTTGATGAAACGCTCGAGGGGAGTTGGGCCTTGATCGCTCATGATTACTGATCCTCCTGGTCGGCCAAGGCCACCTTGAATTTGCGTACAGCGCTGTTCACAATATCCACCGTGCTTTGCGACGAAATGGTGGCCCCGGTAATGGCATCAATTTTGTTGTTATCGGGTGAGGCATCGCCATTCTTCGTCACCACCAGCGCTTCCTTCGTGGATTTTCCTGCAAACTGCGCACGATAGGAATCCGGCCCGCTCTCCACGATTTTATTTCCGAGGCCGGGCGTTTCATTTTGGAACAGCACATAGAGCCCGGTGAGGTCGGAGGCATCCGTATTCAATCCGATGAGCACCTCAATCTTGTCCGCAAAGCCCTGGCCGGACGCCTGCAACACCCAGCCCACCTGTTCGCCCGCTTCATTGAGTGTTTTATAGGCCATCAGGTCACCGTACTGCCCGAGCTCACCGCCCACCGCGCCAGGCGTAAGATTCGGCAACTGACTCACCGTGTCCGCCTTTTTATTCGCCTGAATCCGTCCATCGAGACCGCGCTGCACACCGGCCAGCGCCACACCGAAAAGTACGGCCAAAAAGAGGATCAACCATCCCTGCTTGATGTAATTATTTTTCATTCATGCCCTCCATCGGGGTCAGCCCTTAAATAGTAAATAAACGTATCCTCATTTTCTCACCGGCACGGGTCCGCCCACGGGGATCGGAATCGTCCAGCGGTTAATCAGTGGTGTGACGGCATTGGCCAGCAGCACCGCAAACATGACACCTTCGGGGTAGCCGCTCAATTTTCGGAGCACCATCACAAAGAGGCCGACAAATACACCGAACACCCAGCGCCCTTTCGGCGTGACCGGACTGCTCACCGGGTCCGTCGCGATAAAAAACGCACCAAAAAGCGCGGCGCCTGCGGCCAGTTCGCGCAGGACGGACAGCAGATTGAAAGAGATAAAAAGAGCACTGATCAGGGCCATCGTGCCGAGCATGGCGACCGGTATCTGCCAGGCAGCGGTACGGCGCAGGCACAGGTAGATGCCGCCGATCAGGCAGGCCAGCGCGCTCGTCTCGCCCAGTGAGCCGTTCGTTGTTCCGAGGAACAGCGCCTTGAATCCGGTGATGACTCCCTCCATCTTGAGCAGCGTCAGCGGCGTGGCCGAGGTGAGCGCATCCACCGTGCTGTTCGGCAGCACATAGGCCGAGGCACCCAACAGGGAAGGAAAGGCGATCATCACAAAGGCCCGCCCGACCATGGCCGGATTGAACAGATTATAGCCCAGTCCACCGAAGATGGCCTTGCCGATGCCAATGCCGACAAATGAACCGAGTACCGCCACATACCAGGGCGCAGTAGCTGGCAGGGAAAGGGCCAGGATCACGCCGGTAATGGCCGCCGAACCATCCTTCAGGCTGAACGGCTTGCCGCGCATCCAGTTGAACAGCGACTCCGCCGCCCAGGCGCTCAGCACCGCATAAACCACCTGCCGCAGCGCCGCCACCCCGAAGACCAAAAAAGCTGCCAGCACCAACGGGCTCAGTGCAATCAGCACATCGAGCATGATACCTGCCGTGTTAATCTCCTCGCGAACATGCGGACTGCACGCCACCTCATAAACCGCCTTGGTATTGTCCTGTTCTGCCATACTTACTTCCTTCTTCCGTGCGCTTGCTCACTCGCGCGGCATCTGCACCTTACCCATTCGAATCAATTGCACCAGAGGTATGCCGGCCGGGCAGGCATACGCGCAGCATCCGCATTCCATACAGGCCATGAGGTGGTACCGCTTGACCACGTCCCATTCCTTCTTGCGTGCCGCCAGGGCCAGACGGGTCGGGATCAGATTCAAGGGGCAAACATCCACACAACGCCCGCATCGAATGCACTGCGTTTCCTCGCTCGTGCGGACATCCTGATCGTTCAGCACGAGGATACCGCTGGTACCTTTGGTGACCGGAACGTCCAGCGAGCCCAACGTGAATCCCATCATCGGCCCGCCCGAAATAATTCGTGCGGCATTCGGAAGCAATCCGCCACAGCATTCAATCAGGGCACGATAACTTGCGCCGACGGGGACCAGCAGGTTTTTCGGCGTACGAACACCCGCGCCGGTCACGGTGACGACACGATGCGTGAGATTGCCATCACGCAGGATGGCGCGAGCCACAGCTAACGCCGTACCCACATTGATCACCACCACGCCCACATCCAGCGGCAGTCCGCCGGTCGGGATGGTTCGTCCGGTCACAGCCAGCACCGTTTGCTTTTCACCGCCCATCGGATACTTGGTTTCCACGGAGATAATCCGCACCGGGGTTCCAGCCGCCGCCTTTTTCATGGCGGCGATAGCCTCGGGCTTGTTATCCTCAATGGCCACCACCAGGTCTTTTGCGCCGCACGCCTTCGCCGTTATCTGAGCCCCCGCGATGATGCCCGGCGCCGCTTCGATCATGATCCGGTAGTCCGCCGTCAGATACGGTTCGCATTCGCAACCATTCAGCAGCAAGACATCCACCGGCTTTTTTTCATTGCGCACCAGTTTGACGCTCGTGGGAAAAGCCGCACCACCTAGGCCCACGATTCCGGCATCCCGCACCCGTTTGGCAATCGCTTCTGGAGTCCACTCATCCAGCTTCGTCAGTGGCCATTCGCCGCCAAGTATCTCCTCATAAAGCGCCCGCCCTTCCAACTGTTCTCCTTCGGAAGCAATGGGGATCATTTTCACATGACGGGCATTGGGAAGCGTCACCACGCTTTGCCGTCCGACCACGCCATTCACGCTGGCGTGGACGGGCGCGGAAATAAAGGCCTCGGCATCGCCTATTTTTTCTCCCAGTCGAATCTGCTGCTTCGGCGTAACCACCGCTTGGCACGGCGCACCGGTATGCTGCTGAAGGGCGATCACAATCTGAGCTACGGTCGGGAGCACCTCGATAGCCCGGTCGGCGGCGAGGGCCTTGCCATCGGCAGGGTGCACCCCTCGCGCAAACGTTCCTTTCGCCGGGAAATTAAGCGTTGCATTCATTCCGCATTTTCACCTTTCGCTTGAAAATCAATCTAAACACAGCGGGCAAAACCATCAGGATAAAAGCCAGCAGGCCAAAAACAAGTACCGTACGGGCCGTTTCCCCGCGCACCAACAAGGCAGCGAAGATCACCGCCGCCAAAGGAAGCAGAAAAACCAGCAGGACCATCAGGACCAAGCGCCGTCCGCCGGGCGCATCCGGCGGCGGAGCGATACGCGCCGCAGAGCAGCATCCGCAGCCCGCAGCACAGCCGGTTTGACGGCTCTTTTTTTTCGCTTCAGAAGAAAAGGTCATGTGTACATTCCAAACGCCCCGCCCGAAGGGGAAGAGGCATAAATAATCCGCGCAATTTCAGGCATATCGGGATAAAAATCAAGCCTTCTATTCCGATCCTCCGCGCTTTGACGGTTTTTGATCCAGCACCTCGCGAACGGCACAGGCAAGCTGCGCTCTGGAAAAGGGTTTTGTCATCAATGGCACGGCCGCCTCGTCCTCCAACAGTCCGTGCCGCTCCACGGCAGAGCCGGCATACCCGGACATATACAGGCGTTTTAATTGCGGATGCGCCACGCTCAGCCGTTCCGCCAGTTCCTTTCCATTCATCCTAGGCATGATAACATCGGTTAACAGCAGATCAATGCGCCCCGAATACTTCTCAATCAGTTTCAGGGCCTCGTCCGGACGGGAGGCCGACAAGATCTGGTACCCCAGTCTTTCCAGAATCGCTTCACTCAGATTGAGAATGCCCTCCTCATCCTCCACGATCAGAATTGTTTCGCCGCATCCCCGGGGCAAGGCCTTGTACTCATCCAACAGTGGCTCCTCGACTTCGCCGATAAAGTAAGGCAGATAGATGCGAAACGTCGTTCCGCAACCGGGTTCGCTTTCGACCTGAATGAAGCCATTATTCTGCGTGACGATGCCATACGTCGTGGCCAATCCCAGTCCAACGCCCTTGCCGACTTCCTTGGTGGTGAAGAACGGTTCGAATACCCTTTCGAGCGTTTCGCGATCCATTCCACAGCCGTCATCCGCAACGGAAAACAGGACATATTCACCGGGCGGGGCACCCGAATACTCTTCGCCGTCTGCCCCGGTAAAGGACACTTTTTGCGTCTTAAGTGTAAGATGTCCCGATCCCTGGATGGCGTCCCGCGCGTTAATGCACAGGTTGACCAGTACCTGATCAATCTGTGTCGGATCGATCCTGACCACACAAGGTTCTTCCGCAGGCTGCCATATCAATTCCACGTCCTCCCCAAGGAGGCGACGCAGCATATTCAGCATGCCTTCCACCACTTCATTAAGATCTATCAATCGGGGTACGATGTCCTGTCGCCGCGCGAAGGCGAGCAATTGCCGGGTGATATTCCCGGAATGCCGCGCCGCATCGTAAATTTCCTTCAAATCAGGAAGCAGCGGGTCCGACGGGTCGAGGTTCTCAATGGCCATTTCGGAATATCCAAGAATAACCTGCAGTTTATTGTTGAAATCATGCGCCACGCCGCCCGCCAGACGCCCCACGGATTCCATTTTCTGTGCATGGCGAAGTTGCTCCTCCAGGGCCAGGCGTTCGGTAATGTCACGCACGGCCGTCACGCGGCACTTCTCTCCGCTGCAGTGTACATTACGACCCTCCACCTCGGCGGAAAAAATGCTTCCGTCCCTTCTGATTACCCGGACCACATAGCAGCTTGTTTTTTGCTCCCGCACTTTTCTAACCACCAAATCGCGATCATCCGGATGAACGAAATCAAAAAACATCCGCCCGATCAACTCCTCGCGTTCAAACCCGATCATATGGGCCATGGCGATGTTCATGTCGTAAACCACACCATTCTGGTGAATAAAAATGCCTTCCATGCTGAGATCGGACAGGAAGCGGTACCGTTCCTCACTTTCGCGTAGGGACTGCTCCGCTTTCTTGCGTTCGGTGATATCGGCAAAGATACAGGCAAACTGCCCACGCGTCGGGCTGAAGGCTGTGACCTCAAACCACTTCCCCAACGATCGCGACTCGTTTACGAATACCATCGGTTCACCGGTCAGGGCCACCCGACCATAGGTCTCGATCCACTGTTTTTCCGTGTCGGGCAGGACATCCAGTATCGTTCGGCCCACCGCAGTGTCCGCACTCAGCCCGGTCATGCGCTCGAATGCTGGATTCACGGCAAGAAAACGATAGTCTACCGGAGTTCCCTGTGCATCACAGATGATTTCGTGCACTGCAAAGCCGTTGCGCATTTCCCGGAAAAGCATTTCATAATTCTTCTGCGCCTCGCTGAGGGTCTGCTCCAGACGCCTCTTTCCCCGCATATCCCGAACAAAGCAGGCGATCTGCCCTCCATCGACCTCCGAGTAAATGGCACTGACTTCCAGCGGAAGCAAAGACTGATCTCTACAACGATGGGAAACCTCAAACATGCTGAATGTATTTTTCACCACGCGCTGAATGCGTGCGTCAACCCCCTCTCTCTCATCGGAGGCATCCAGCTCAGCCACATGCATTTTCAGCAATTCACCCCGCGGGTATCCGATCATTCGGCTGTAGGCATCGTTGACCTCCCGCAGGCGGCCTGTAGCGGCATCGACCACCAGAAACCCGTCTCCGATCGATCGATCCTGCTCTTTAACGATTTTTTTGCTCTTCTTTGACATAGCACCCATCAAGTACAGCAGTCGTATGCTTCGTGTGTAACCTCGAAGCGACCCGCCGACGCACCTGCAACGCGGCCCGAACGCGGTAGGATTATCTCCCTTCGTCCTAACGTGAATCAAGCCTCTTTGTTTACTTTGTGATTGAGCCCAAGCGGAATGCCTGCTTAGAATGCCGCATCAACAGGAAAAGGTGCGACTATGCGTAGAAAACGTTCGGATGATTTATCGGCGGAAAAAGAGGTACCACTCAAGATTCTGTTTGTTGCCTCGGAATGCGCACCCTACGCCAAATCGGGGGGATTGGGCGATGTGGTGGGTGCCCTTCCGAAAGAATTGGCCGACATGGGCCATCAGGTTCAGATTCTTATGCCGCTCTACCGTCAGATTGATCAACAGGCCTACGACATACGCCCGGATGGAGCGGCCTGCATTCATATGGGAGAGGGCATTGAACACTGGGTGGGCATTTTTAAAACCATGCTGACCGACCGCGTTCCCGTCTGGTTTCTAGACTTCTCCGGCTACTACAACCGTCCCGGCATCTACGACGGCCCGGGCGGTGAATATGGCGATAATGCCTACCGCTTTGCCATGCTCTCTAAAGCGGCCCTGCAACTCTGCAAGGACCGCAACTTCATCCCGCATGTCATGCACCTGCACGATTGGCCCACCGCCATCACCTCGGTCCTTCTCAAAACCTGGGATCGCGTGCTCTCGCCTCTTTCCGCCACCGCCAGCGTGCTGACCATTCACAACATCGGCTACCAGGGAGTCTACGATGCCTCCGCCTTCCCGTATTTCGGAATAGACGAGCGTCTCTTTCATCGCGATGTATTTGAAGACTTCGGGCGCATCAACCTCCTCAAAGCGGGCATTGTCTATGCGGATGCCATCACCACCGTTTCCCCCAATCACGCCCAAGAGATACTTGGTCCCATTGGTGGCCAAGGGCTGGCCCCTTACCTCGCCAACCGGGCAGCCGACCTCACCGGCATCCTCAACGGCGCGGACTATGAGCACTGGAATCCGGAAATTGACCCCTTCATCCCGGCCCGCTATTCAGCCGAGGACCTCTCCGGAAAAAAAGAGTGCAAGCGAGCGCTGCAGCGGCGCTTCAATCTCCACGAGCGCGACGACGTGCCGCTCCTCGGAGTGGTTTCCCGATTCGCACCACAAAAGGGCTTTCATCTGCTTCAGGAGGTCCTGCCCGGCCTGCTCAATCAAATGGACGTCCAATTCGTCGTTCTGGGAACGGGCGACAACGGCACGCAGGACTTCTTCAACTGGCTGGCCACCGCCTACCCTGGGCGCGCAGGTGCCCATATCGGCTTCTCGGTCGAACTGAGCCATCTCATCGAAGCCGGCTCGGACTTCTTCCTTATGCCCTCCCTCTATGAACCCTGCGGGCTGAACCAAATCTACTCCATGCGCTACGGCACGCTACCCATTGTGCGGGCCACGGGAGGACTTGACGATACCGTGGAAAATTACGACGAAATCAGCGGCGACGGAACCGGATTCAAATTCCACGATCCCTCCGCCGATGCCCTGTATAATACCATCGGCTGGGCCGTTTCCACCTGGTACGACCGTCCCGACCACATTCGCACGCTGCAGGCCGCCGCCATGCAGCAACGATTTTCCTGGGAGGTATCGGCCCGCGAGTATGTGGAGGTCTATCGGAATGCCATACGTCACCGTGCGGCGAGGGGATAGCAATCCGTCGCGCGTGGGGCGCATCTCGACCCAATAGATGTGATCTACGATCACACAGAACCCAAGCACTGGGCATTGCCAGCCGGCCAGCCCCGGGGTCAGCCCTTGATATTTGACATTTGATCGCGACCGTGCGCCTCGAATGCGGCCTTCAATTTCAAAAAGAGACGTTCCGTCTCATCGAGTTCCTCGTTTGCGCCGGATAACACTTCGGTCTCTTTCAGCTTGCTCTCCCATTGCGCAACGTGAACCCGCAGTTGCTCGGCGCAGATTGTGGCGGCCGTTCCGCGCATGGCGTGCAGTTGTCGCAACACCTCGTTCAGAGCCCCCTGATTCACCCATTTCTTCATTTGTGCATATTGCGAGGGGAAGTCCTGCACATACTCCTCCATAATCATCGACAGCATGGTTTCATCGCCCTGCAATCGCTCCAGCAACGTTTCCCGGTCAAACACCGGCGACTCCTTCGGACGCGGCGGTGCCACCCCGACGTTTTTGGCGGTCGGCAGACTCTGAGATTCGCCTGCGGCGGCATCGGGGGTGATCTCCCTGATCCGTTCTGGTGGAAGCCACTTGCGCAGCATGGCATGGACCGCCTCCACGGTGACTGGCTTGGGCATGTAATCCGACATCCCCGCCTCGATGCACCTCTCGCGGTCGCCCTCCATGGCATGAGCCGTCATGGCAATAATCGGCACGGCCTGCTTTCGAATCCGTATATTCCGCGTGGCCTCATAGCCATCCATAATCGGCATTTGGCAATCCATGAACACCAGATCGAACGGTTCTTTTTCCAGAGCATACAGGGCCTGTTGCCCATCCTCGGCCACGCGGGCCCGCACCCCGCATTTTTTCAGCATACTCAGAGCCACAAGCTGATTGATTGGATTATCCTCCACGAGAAGCACGCGGACATCTGTATCATCAAAAGAGCACAGGGTCTCCTTACGCAAAG